>DBTK01000051.1 GCA_002307015.1 Spirochaetaceae bacterium UBA1318 | reverse complement strand
GGAACCCAGGCGGGGACGAGCCTGAGGACGCCCTCTCCCTGCTCATACGCGTTTTCGATATCCGATTTGCTCATGACTCAATTCTCCCTTATCCAAAAGACGGGGCCTTCGATACTCGAAGGCCCCGATCGACAACGAGATTTCTGTATCCTCTTCCCTATTTCTTCAGCGTTTCATCCTGCTTGTCCTGAATCTGCTTCAGGGCCGCGTCCACCGAGATCTTTCCCTGCATGGCGAGCTGGATGCTGGTCTTCATGACCTCGACGACGGGAATGGGGAAGGCGTGATCGAAGAAGATGCCGGTGGCGGGCAGCTTCAGCTGCGACTGGATCGGGTCCAGCTTGAAGATCGGGTCGATTTTCATGTCCTGAATAAGGCCCGGATAGATCGGAAAGCCGCCCTGCGATTCGTTCTGGGCTTTCTGATAGGGCTTGTCGGTCATGAAATCGAGGAATCTGTACGCGGCGTCCAGGTTCTTGGTTCCGGGCGTCACGAACAGGCACATATCGTCCGAAAGCTGCACCCCGTGAAGCTTGTCTCCCGCCGCGACGAGGGGCAGCGGTATCACGTCGATGGGGAAGCCGAGGTCAGTGCCCTGCGTCGCGCCGGCCCACCATGATCCGTTGTAGAGGGCTGCCGTCTTTCCCGCGGCCCAGGCCTGAATCGCGAGATTGTGGTCGCTCGACAGGTAGCCGCTCATGAAAACGTCGTTTTTCGCGAGCTTGACGATCGCATTCAAGGCGTTCTTCATCGGGGCGCAGTTCGTCCACTTCAGCGTGCCCGCATTGATCTTGGTGGTGAGATCGAAGGATCCTTCCTGAAGGAAGAGATCCCCGAGCAGGATTATTGCCGGCCAGCCGTCTTTGTCGCCAAAGGCGAGCATCTGGATATTCTTCTTCTTGAGCTGTTTTGAGGCGGCGATCAAATCGTCGATCGTCTTGGGGTATGGGATGCCATTATCGGCAAACACCTTCTTGTTGAGATACAGCGTCTGCCAGGTCGTGACGCCCGAGACGGGAACGGCATACAGTTTTCCATCCCTTCGATAAACGTCGAAAAAGCTCTTGTCTCCCCGGTTAAGCCAGCCGTACTTCTGAGCCGTCGCGGTCAGATCCACCGCCGCTCCCTTGTCCACGTATTCCCAGAAGGTCGAGCCCGCGTTCGTCATCATGATGTCAGGAACCTTCTGCGCGTCGAGGGCCAGGCGGGTCTGGGTCTTCAAATCCTCGCTGCCGAAGCCCGTCAGTTTCAGGTCGATATCAGGATTCTGCTTTATCCATGCGTCGATGACTTCCTGCACCGACGGCACGGGGGCGATCATCCACACGCTCAAACTCTGTTTAGCGGTGCCCTGGGCGAAGCCTGAAAACGCGGAGAGTACACCAAGGGCGATCAAAAGAGCAATGCTTTTCCTTTTCATTCCTTACCTCCCGATTGATTCGTTCATAGCCTTGCAATAGCTGAAAGAGCGGTACCTTTTCCAAAATTCTGTATCGGCCTCCTTTATCCTGTTCTGCCCCCCGAACAGAAACGAAGGGCGATCAACTCAATCGTCAGAAGTAATTTTCTGTTTTCTGCGATAGCCTCATGCAAACGACCCCGAAGAACGCCGCGACTAGGAACATCACGACGGAAATGGCGGCGCTATATCCGAAGCTGTTGCTCACGAAAGCCTGCCGGAACATGTAGATGGTCGCGACCATGGACGCGTTCGCCGGACCTCCCGCCGTCATGACATAGAGAATGTCGAACGCCTTGAATCCGCCGATGCAATTCACCGTAACCAGGATGGCCACGGTGGGCCGGAGAAGGGGAAGGATGATGTGCTTGATCTGTTTCCACCGGCTGCAGCCGTCGATGATCGAGGCTTCCAGGATCTCTTCCGGAATGCCCTGCATAGCCGAGGAAAAAATGACCATCCCGAAGCCGGACCATTGCCAGATGACGGGCACGAAAACGGCCAGCAAGGCGGTGGACGAGGTTCCAAGGAAGTCCGGCGGATTGCTTTGGCTGATCAGTCCCAGAATGGCCAAGACCTTCGTCAGCAGTCCCAGAAGCGGATTCAGGATAAGCGACCAGAGAAGTCCGACGGAGACCAGAGACATCGTCATGGGCATGAAAAGGATGGTTCTCGTAATGGCGATCATCCGCTTCTTGACGACCCCGAATTCCACGATCAAGGCCAGAACGAGCGACGTTACGGTCAGGACCGTGATCGACATCACGACCCAGATGAACGTCGCGATCATGCTCCCCCCGAAATCAGAATCGGCGAAGAGCAACCGGCGATAGTTCTCGAACCCGACGGGCGTCATGGGCCCCAGTCCGTTCCATTTGTTGAACGAGATCAGCAAAGAGAGGACCATAGGATAGAAAATCAACGCGATCATGAATATGAAGGCGGGAGCGACATAGAGATAGGGCGAAATGCGCCAGGTGCTTCTCTTTATTCCTTTCATCCTTTTACCGCTCCTGCCGTGAGGCCCCTGATGAAGAATTTCTGAAGAAAGATGTACAGAACCAGAATCGGTATCACGGCGATGGAAAGTGCCGCGAAAAGATAGGTCCAGTTGGTCAGATACTGCGAGGAAAAAACCTGAAGCTGCAGGGGAACGGTATGAGCCATATTGTTTTTCAGGAATGTCAGGGCGAACAAATACTCGTTCCACGCGAACAACGCCTGGAAGACCACGACGCTGCCGATAATGGCGGAAGACAGGGGCATGAGAATCGAAGCGTAATACTTCCTGTCGGGACAACCGTCGATTTTCGTCGACTCGTAAATTGAAGGCGTGATGCCCCGAAAAAAGCCCCAAAAGAGATACACGGAAAGGGGCAAACCGGTACCGATGTAGACGAGGATGACAGGAAGGATCGATCCTATCATGTTCATTTCGGTGAACAGCTTGAAAAGGGGAATCAGCAAAACCTGCCCGGAAACGACCTGCGCGCCGACGATGAGGCCAAGGATCGCCGTTCGTCCCCTGAACCGCATGTGAGAAAGCGCAAATGCGGCGAGGGAAGCGAAAAGGACAATGCAAAAAACCGAAATCGTGGTCACCAGCAGGCTGTTCCTGAACGCGATCGCCAGTTTTCCGATTTTCCATACGGTCACGAAAACGGAAAAATCAACCTTCATTGGCAAGGCCAACGGATTGGCGAATATCTCGCGATTCGACTTGAAGGAGTTCAGAATTACCCAGACGAACGGATAAAACGAACACAAAATCAGGATAGCCGTAAAAACCATGGCGATCGTCATGGCGACATTCCCGATGATGATGTCTTCCCTTGACCTGCCTTTCTCCTTGTACATGAGTCCCTTCTTTTACGTGGATTTTATCGAGACCGCAAACCCGTTTACTTTCACGTGCAAGTACATGAACCCGATCGTACCACCATATTCTGGAGATGTCAAATAAATATTTGACATCTTTGTGGCCGAAGCGGGGAGAAGAAACGGAAGCAAAACGAATCATGGTATGTCATTCTATGGAATAGATATATATAGCTGTACTTTTCAAATCGGTTTTTTCCATTGATGTCGGCCGGAAAATTGCGGAGCCTGAAAAAACATTTTCCCGAGTATTGACATCTCGGATTATCCGAGTATATTCAGGATGTTACTTGCACGTGAAACTATAAACAATTTATCCATCGGCCAATGCTTCGCGATCGGTAATGGAGACGAGGAGCCCTATGAAAAGCTACTACGAGACGGTAACGCGTATCCGGTCCCATGAGGGACGGACGGCATGCATCTTCCGGGCGGGGAAGGCGGAAACGGGCCGAGACGGATTGTATGCGGGCCTTCAGCACGCCTTGTCGGCGCGGATGGACGTAGAGTTCGTCGACGAGGACTTCCTCTCCTCCTACGAAGCCATGTTCAGGAGCCCCGTGGATATCCTGGTGATTCCGGAGCTCGAGACGGTTCCCGAGCGGTCGTTCAGGAACATCAAGCAGTACCTCGCGAGGGGAGGGGCTCTCCTGGTCAGCTCCGACGACCTATTCATGGGCAAGCTCGACGAATCCTACCTTCCCATATTCGAAACGAAAAAGCATTACGAGGACGAGTATTTCAGGAGGACGAGCGCCTACCTGGGACTGAAGCCGTACACCGCCGAGGTCGAGCCCCGGGACGCCATCGTGGATACGGACTTCCTTCCGCGTCTCGATCCGCATCTCGAGGCGGGCCTGCCGGCCCGGGGCGTCACCTGCGCGACGGGCAGCGACGTCCTCCATCCGGAGCCTCCGTACGGCCACGCCTTCCCGGAGCGCTACCTGGTCTCCCGCAACTACGTCGTCGTGAAGGGAGCCGACCCTCTCGGGGCATTCCTCACCTCCTCCGTCGTATTCAACCAGAACTGGGAGCAGGGAAGCAGGACCGTCGTCGTCGCCTCCAACGAACAGGGAGGGATGCTCGAGCCTTCGAAGGAATGGTTCGAGCCGCTCCTCGAGTCTGCCGTCGATTTCTGCCTGAACCAAGTCATGATCACGGCCCTCGAGCCGGATTACGCCTGCTATCGCCGGGGAGAGAAAGCCTCCATCGGCTACCGCATCAGGAATTTCGGCGACTGTCCGGTGAACTGCGAATTGACGGTGCGCCTCTCGGCCGAGGGGCAAAGCCTCAAGGACCGAGTCGAAGAGATCGAGGTCCCCGCCAGGGGAACCATCGAGGGAAGCGTCGCGGATTTCGACCTTTCCGGATCCGCCGATTACTACGCGGTCGACGCCCGCATCACCGCGAACGGCCGGGTCCTGTCGAAGGCCGACAACGCCTTCGTCGTCTGGGACGACACGGCGGCGGCCACGGGACCGAGGCTGTCCGCATCGGAGAAATACTTCTCCATCGACGGAAAGCCCGCGCTGATCGCCGGCACGAACTACTACGAATCGAATCTCGGGGAACTCATGTGGCTGCATCCCGACATCGGCAAGCTCGACGCCGACCTGAGGCAGATGGCGGAGAGCGGCATACGATACCTCAGGATCCACTATCACCATCCGAAATGGTTTCACGACTATCTCCTCGACGCCCACGGCTCGCTGCCCCGCTACTTCGAGGGGAGGTACGAAGCCCTGCCGGAAGAGCGTTTCCTGAGGATCTTCGACGCCCATGTCTACCTTTGCCAGAAGCACGGCATCGTCTACGGCGGGGACCTGTTCACCCTCCTCCCGGAGGAGTTGGGCGATCCGCGCGGATGGTACGGCGTCCACGACTACGCGTGGTTTCCGGAAAAAAAATCATGGCAGCGCCGTTTCCTCGAACTCCTGATTCCAAGGTACCTCAAGGTGCCCGGGATCGCCTGGGACCTGTACAACGAACCCAAGGGAGTGAACGAACAGGCCTTCCTCAACTGGGCGAAGGAGATGAAGGGGATCGTCAGGAATCTCGGCGATGACCATCCGATTACGGTCGGAACGGCGAGGCCCGAGCGCTATGACGCAGCCGTGGACTTTTTCGCCGAGCATCGCAACTTCACGGAAGCCGGCGGCATACGGATATCGACGCCGAAGCCCGAGATGCTCCAGGAGGCCTGGCTCGATCGTCCCTCGACGGAGGAAGGCAACGCCGCCCAGCGCGAGGACATGTGCCGCGCCCTGTTGGGAACCTTCGGTTCCGGGCTGGGGGGATTCTCCCCGTGGCAGTGGACCAACCAGGCCCGGCTCTGGAACGACTACCGGTCCTACATCGGGGAAATCTGGGACGACAGGCTCGGATGCTGCGTCAGGGACGACGGGACGATGAAACCGGCCGGCGCCTTTTTCCGCGACTTCGCCCATCTCGTCGGGGACCTTCCCGTCGAAGGCTTCGACGGGAAGGGTTTCCACGTGGGAAGGAAAATCCTCGAGTTCCGTCAGATGAAGGACGGACCTGCGGCCCCGGGAGAACTGCTGATCGCCTTCAGGGACGCCGACCGGCTTTACCGAGGCTTGGCGATCGGCGTTCTCGACTGGAAGGGCGAGGTCCTCGTCGAGTCCGAGCGAGGCGGCTACCTATGGTTCCTGACCCCCGATCTCGGAGGGATCACCCGTGACGCTAATTTGTTCCTCAAGGTATCGGAAGCCGGGACGTTGACGCTGATAAGGAACCGTCCCGTCGAAAAGGCGACCCTGTGCGGAACCCTCGAAGACGCTGCCGGGGGACGTCCAATCCCGGTCGAGAACGAGGACGGACGGACGGTCATCAGGATCGAGGATTGGCACCGGAACTATTGGATTCATGTTCAATGACAGATAACAGGAGGAAGGCGATGGGCGAATGGTACGAAAAAAGCTATAGGCGAAATCTCGTGGACATGCATATCGAGGATTGGGACAAGGCGTTCCTCTCCAAGTTCGACCCCGAGGAATATTTCAGGGATTTGCAGCTCGCCCACGTGGCTTCGCCGATGATCTATATCCAATCCCATGTCGGGTACTGCTATTGGCCCACGAAAACGGGGAAGATGCACCGGGCGTTCGAGGGGCGCGAGGACGCGATGAAAAAGCTCTTCGACCTCTGCCACGGCGCGGGCATGGATGTCATCGCCTATTACAGCCTCATCTACAACAACTGGGCCTACCAGGAGCATCCGGAATGGAGGATGGTTTCGGTTTCCGGCGGGGGCTCCCGGGACAACGACAGCCGGTACGGGCTGTGCTGCCCGAACAACGAGGGTTATCGGGACTTCGTCCGGTCGCAGATCGACGATTTTTCCCGTTACTTCGATTTCGAGGGTATCTTCTTCGACATGACCTTCTGGCCGATGGTCTGCTACTGCGACAGCTGCAAGGCCCGCTGGGCGAAGGAAGTAGGCGGCGACATCCCGAACGTCGTCGACTGGTCCGACAAGAGGTGGCTCGAATTCCAGAAAAAGCGGCAGGAGTGGCTTGGCGAGTTCGCCTTCGCGATAAACGACCGCATGAAGCTGAGAAAACCGAAATGCTCCGTCGA
This sequence comes from Spirochaetaceae bacterium UBA1318, assembly GCA_002307015.1. Taxonomy (GTDB): domain Bacteria; phylum Spirochaetota; class Spirochaetia; order Treponematales; family UBA1318; genus UBA1318. Next base: position 42,405 of record DBTK01000051.1, on the reverse strand, counting down.
GCACCAGTATTCCACCGCCATGCAATTCTGGCGCTTCGGCGTCAACGACAACATCGCCAGGGCGAGCGATTATGTCGGAGGGGACCTTTACGGCGGGCTCGCCGAGCAGTCCTTCGCCTGCAAGCTCTACTACAACAGCTCCCTGACCCAGCCTTTCGAGTACATGACCTCGAGGTGCCATCCGAACCTCAAGGAACATACGACCTCCAAATCGCAGGAGCTCCTTTCCCTCGACGTGATGACGACGATATTCCACCATGGCGCCTGCGTCATGATAGACGCCATCGATCCGATCGGAACCATGGATCGGCGCGTGTATGAGCGGCTGGGAACAGCCTACGCGGACGCGACGGCCTACGAGCCCTGGCTGAAGGGCGATCTGGTACAGGACGTCGGAATCTATTATAACTTGAACGGCAAGATGGATCCCGACGGCAACGGCATCGTCGTCGGATCCCCGGAGAGCGAAGACACGTTCCATCCCCATCAGATCGCGGCCCTCGGGGCGGCCAAGGCGTTGAGGGAGCACCACATTCCCTTCGGCGTCGTCCCCAACTGGCGGCCCGAGCTTTTCGGGAAATTCTCGGTTCTGGTGCTTCCGGACGTGTCTTTCATGAGCGATGCGGAAATTGCCGCGGTGCGCGATTACGTGAAGGCCGGAGGCCGGTTGTATTTGAGCGGACGCTCGGCTCCTCGCCTCGTGGAGGAGTTCTTCGGGGGGAGGATCTCGGGACTCACCAAGGAAACGACAACCTATATCGGACCCACGGAGTTGGGAGAGCCCCTGATGCCCGGATTTACCCGGGACTACCCCATGGCGCTCGCGTTCCAGCAAACCATCCTCGAGGGCGCGAAGGAGGCCGAGGTGCTCGCCACGATGACTCTGCCCTTCACCGTTCCCCAGCTGGGGCATACGCCGGGGGCGCTGCTGAGCGGCTCGCCCTCGCTCGATCGCGAAGAGTACCTCAAGACAAGGCGGTTCGCCTCCATCCATTCGGACCCCCCGGGAAAGGCCACGACCCATCCCTCGATCCTCAGGGCGAAAATCGGCAAAGGCATCGTGATCTGGGCCTCGGCCCCCTTCGAGGGCGCGGGCCGGCCTCCCCACGAAGCCGCCTTCGCCTCGATCATCGCGAGCCTCGGCGACGGGTTTTCGTTCTCGTCCGACGCTCCTGATGTCGTGGAACTTGTCATGTTCGCCGAACCGGACAAGAGCCGTCGCTATCTGGGCATCCTCAACCTGCAGGATCGCTTCAGCCCCCTGCCGTTGCAGGGGTTCCAGGTAGAAGTCAAGACGGAAAGAAAGCCTCATGAAATCCTGAGTATACCCGATCGGAAGGCCCTTCCCTTCTCGTACGCGGATGGCTATGCGAAATTCGCCATCGAGAGATTGGCGACGAATTATACTATGGTCGAAGTCGTTTCCTGAATCGCTGAGCATTACAAGGAGCTAGGTGATAGCCATGGGGCAATATAGCCTGAAAGAGATTGCAAAAGAGCTGGGCGTATCTCGCGGGACCCTGGACAGGGTGATCCACAACCGGGGCGGCATCGGTTCCGAGACGACGGACCGCGTCCAGACCTACCTTCAAAGCATCGGCTACAAGCCCAACCGGGTGGGTCGAAGCCTCGCCCGGATGAAAGAAATGCTCCTCTATGTTTCCTTCCACGATACGAAGAACGAGTTCTTCAAGGAAATACAGGCGGGCCTGAAGGCCGCCGAGAACGAGATCGCGGATTTCGGCTTCAAGGTCCAATTCGAAGACGTGAGCAAAAGTTCGGCCTCGCAGATAAAATGCATCAGGGAAGCGATGCGGAACGGAATGTCGGGACTCGCGCTTTCCCCCTACGAGCCTGACGCCGCGTTCGAGGAATTGGTGGATGAAATCGTCAAGAGCGGGGTACCCGTCGTCACCTTCAACAACGACGTCGTCAACTGCGGACGGATGGCCTACGTCGGCATCAACTACTACACGAGCGGGCGGGTGGCCGGCGAGGTTCTCGCCAAGTCGGTGAAGTCCGGCTCGGTCGCGATCCTGCGCCGCTCGTCGAGCTACTTCCAGAATCAGCAGCGCATCACCGGATTCACCGAGGTGATCGATTCGTTCGAGCACATCCAGGTGGCCGGCTCGTTCGGCGGATCGGCGGACTACGACTCGGCCTACAAGAACACGAAGCGCATCATCGACACCGTGCCCGACCTGCACGGCCTCCTCATGCTGAACAACGAGAGCGACATCATCACGGCCACCTGCGACGCGGTCAGCGATTCCGGCCTGAAGCCCTTCGACATCGTCACCTTCGATCTCCCCTCAGGCTGCCAGCGGGAGATCAGCAACGGAAGAATTACCGCGACGGTGTGCCAGGATCCGTTCTCCCAGGGCTACTACTGCGTGAAGATACTGTTCAAATACCTTCTGGACGAATGCCGGCCGACCAAATCCCTGTACTCGACGAGGCTCGACGTCATCTACAAGGAAAACCTGGACAGTTACAACAAGGAACTCTATCGAAGCTTCTTTTAATCAGCTCCGGATCCGGGATGATCGATATGCCCCCAACGCCCCGCGTCGAACGCCGAAAACGCGGGCGGTTCGTGGACTCGAGAACCTCGCGCCGACGAAGGAACCGACGCCCCCCCTTTTTTGGGGGGCGGAAAGTCGTCGGCTTCCCCTACCAGATCGTGATCCGGTAGTCCTTCCCCTTTTCCGTCGCGAAGCGTCCTTCCCCATCCACGGCCACCGGTTTCCCGTTGCAGAAGACTCTTTCCGTAGCGGGACTGGCCAGGCGGCAGGGTTCTCCCGAAAGGGAATGGAGAACGGCCTCGGTCAGTTTCCCATCGTTCCAGACGATATCGACCTCGAATCCACCCCTCGCACGCAGGCCCTTCACCCTGCCCTCAGGCCAGGAGCCCGGCAGGGCCGGAAGGAGTCGGACGACGCCTTCGTGGGACTGGAGGAGCATCTCCGCAATGCCCGCGGAAACACCGAAGTTGCCGTCGATCTGGAATGGAGGGTGGGCGTCGAAGAGGTTCGCGTAGACCCCGCCCTTGTCGTGGAGGTCGACGCCGGTTTCAGTGACGAGACGGAGCAGGTTGGCGACGAGGCGGAGAGCCCTGTCCCCGTCCCTGAACCGGGCCCAGAGACAGACCTTCCACGCGAGGCTCCATCCCGTGCCGTTGTCGCCCCGGCGCTCGAGGAAGGCGATCGCGGCCTTCCAGAACTCTGGTGCCGTTTCGGGATCGAGCTGGCAGCCGGGATAGACGCCGTAGAGCGGAGATACGTGGCGGTGATGGACATCCTCGTCCTCGAAATCCTCGGACCATTCCTGGAGCCGGTCGTATTTTCCGACCTTGAAGGGGAGGAGGCGGGAACGGGCGGCCTCGGCCTCCTTCCGGAACTCGGGCTCGACGCCGAGCAGCTCCGCGGCGCGGACGCAGTTCCCCAGAAGCTCCCGTATGATGCTCATGTCCATCGTGGAGCCGACGGAGACCCCGCAGAGTTTGCCCTCGGCCGTCCTGAACCTGTGCTCGGGCGAGGTCGAGGGTGCGGTGGCGAGAAAGCCCTCGGGGGTTTCGACGAGCCAGCCGAGGGCGAAGCGCGCTGCCTCCCTCATGATCGGCCAGGCCTTCTCTTTCAGAAAGACGGAATCACGACTGAACTGCCAATGTTCCCAGAGGTGGGAGCAGAGCCAGAGTCCTCCCATGGGCCAGATCGCCCAGACCGTTTCCCCGCCGCCGTAGTCGCCGACCGGGGAGGAATGGGCCCAGAGATCGGTGTTGTGGCAGGCCGCCCAGCCTTCGCAGCCGAAGAAGGATTCCGCCGTCTTCCTGCCGCTTTCGGCGAGGGATCCGAGGAAATCGAGAAGAGGCTCGTGCAGGTCGCCGAGATTGCAGGTTTCGGCCGGCCAATAGTTCATTTCCGTGTTGATGTTGATGGTGTAGTTGGAACTCCAGGTGGCCCTGACATCGCCGTTCCAGATTCCCTGGAGGTTCATCGGCGTCGTCCCGGGCCTCGAGGCCGAGATCATCAGATAGCGGCCGTACTGGAATAGCAGGACGACGAGGCCCGGATCGGCAGCGCCGCGCTCGGCTATCCGCCTGTCGGTCGGCAGGTCGGGCGAAGGAGAGGAACCGAGGTCGAGCTCGACCCGGTCGAAATATTTGCGGTAATCGGCGACGTGGGCCTCGAGCAGGTTCGAGTATCCCTTCGCAAAAGCCTTCCGGATCGTGGAAGCGACGAGGGGGGAAACGGCCGAGAGGTCGGCGTCGGGCATCGAGGAAGGGCCCCTGAAGGTGGTCGCGGCGGCGAGAAGGAAAACCGCCTCGTCGGCTCCGCGGACGTGGAGTCCCTCGGCGTCGACCGTCACGGTGCCGCCCGAATGGATGGCGGCAAGCCTCATCTCGAACCTGATCGCCCTGGAGGTCTGCGGATCCCCGTACGCGACCGGGTCGTCCGAGTCCCAGTAGCTGGGGACGACGTGCTCGGGACAGAGGCCGCGGAGAACGAGGTCTCCATCGTCGGCGAGCGCATGATGGCGAAGCTTGCTGTCGAGCCGGGCGTCGAGGCTGAGGTGACCGGGTTTGTCCGCCTTCAGCCTGAGGACGAGGACCTGGTCGGGGGCGGACACGAAGGCCTCGCGCGTATAATGGACGCTCCCGATCCGGTAGCCGACCTCGGCGGCCGCCCTCCCGATGTCGAGGGAGCGCCGGTAGTCGAGGCCGATATCGCCGTGGACGAAGTGGAGCCTCAGGTCCCCCATCGGCAGGTAGGACTCGGTGAAGGCGCCCATCAGGTCGTGGCTCAGGGCGTCGGCCTCGAGCCAGCGCTTCTCGGCGAGGAGCTTTCGGATTCCGGGAAGGGCCGCCCTCGCCTTCGGGTTGAAGCTCTCGCGCGGGAAGCCGGACCAGAGGCTGTCCTCGTTGAGCTGGATCCTCTCGTCCTCCACGCCCCCGAAGACCATCCCGCCCAGCCGTCCGTTGCCGAGGGGCAGGGCTTCGTTCCAGTTCCGGGAAGGCCGGTCGTAATGCAGTTCCATGGTGTTCTCCCTCATTGCTTCATCGCCCCCGCCGTCAGGCCCGAGACGATGTATTTCTGCGCGAAGAGGTACAGGATGACGACGGGAACGGCCGTCAGGGCCAGGTCGGCGAAGACCAGGTTCCAGTCGCTGTAGTACCTGCCGAAGAAGCGGTAGACCGAAAGCGGCATCGTCCATTTCGACGAGTCGGGAAGAAAATACAACGGAAGGTTGATGTCGTTCCAGATCCCCATGAACACGAGGATGCCGATCGTGATGTTGACCGGCTTCAGCAGGGGAAAGAGGATCTTGAAGAAGAGCTTGAAGATCGAAGCCCCCTCCATGATCGCCGCCTCGTCCAGGGCGCGGGGGATGGTCTTGATGAAGCCGACGTAGAGGAAGCAACTGAAGGAGATGTTGAGCGTGGCGTAGATCAGGATGATGCTCGTGTAGCTGCCGTAGAGGTGCAGGATCTGGAAAATGTTGATCGTCGGGATGATCTGCATCGGGGCGAGGGTCCCGATGAAAAAAAAGTAGTAGAGGAAATTCGAGAGCCTCGTGTTCTTTCGGGCGATGACGAAGGACGCGATCGAGGAGACGAAGATGGTTATGACGAGGGAGACGATCGTGATGCAGAAGCTGTTGAGGAAGGCGCGAACGAGCTTGCCTTCCTTGATGACGGTCAGGTAGTTGCCCGCCAGCCACTTCTTCGGAAGGGAGATGTCGAACCTCGTCACCTCGAGGGAGTTCTTGAACGAGCCCAGCACCATCATCGCGAGCGGGACGACGATGACGACGCACGAGGCGAGCAGGATCAGGAAAAGTGCGATCTTGCCGAGGGGAAGGGGACGTCCGCGCAACCTCATGCCTCGACCTCCTGCCTTCTCATCTCCCGAAGCAGGGGTATGCAGATCACGGCGACGAGGATGAGGAGGACGGTATTGAGCGCCGTGCCCAGCCCCCATCGCCCCTCGCCGAACTTGGCCAGGACCTCGGTCGTCAGGACCTGGGACGAATGCCCGGGGCCGCCGTTCGTCAGGGCATAGACCTCGCTGAAGCCCTTGAGGCCGCCGATCAGGCTCAGGATGACGTTGATGTTGATGCTCGGCATGAGCAGGGGAACGGTGACGTTCCGGAGCCGCTGGAAGGAGGAGGCCCCGTCGATCATCGCCGCCTCGTAGTAGTCCTTGGGAATCCCCTGGATGCCGGCGAGGTAGATGGCCATGTGATAGCCGCTCCACTGCCAGATGCTGACGGCCGCAATCGTGAACATCACGATCTTCGTGTCGATCAGCCAGTCCTTCGCAAGGAAGGAAAGCCCGACGGCGTTGAGGAAGCCGTTCAGGAGGCCGTCCGGGTGCAGGATGCGGGTGAAGACGATCCCGATGACGATGGTGGAAACGACGGCGGGAAGGTAGAAGACGGTTCGGAAGAAGTTGTTCACCCTGACCCGCTTGCCCATGTCCACGTTGACCGCCACGGCGAGGAAGAACCCGATCAGGTTCTTGAACACCACGACGACGATCGTGTAGATGAAGGTGTTCCCGATCGAACCGAGGAGTTCGGCGTCGTTGAAGATGAACCTAAAATTGTCCAGGCCGACGAAATGGATGGAATCGATGCCCATCGTCCAGTCCGTCATGGAGGAATACAGGCCGATCACCATCGGCAGGATGAAAAGCAGGACATAGATCGCCAGGGCCGGAAGGACCCAGTAGTAGCTGTACAATCTTGTGGTTTCTTTCAACGCTCCGCTCCCGTCGCAAATATTATGGGACGGACCGGAGTCCGTCCCGCAGCAACCATCAGAATCCGGGCATCGCCTTCGCCTTCATGAGTTCGGCGAATTTTTTGTCCCAGGCGACGAGGACGTCCTTCGGCGTCTTCACCCCGCCGATCATGTCCTGGTAGTATTTCCAGAGGTCGTTCATGTCGACCTTCACGAAGGCGTTCGCCTCGGTGGTGATCTTCCCGGTCTTCACGTAGGCGTTGTAGATGAAATCGTTCACCGGCTGGAGCTTCGGCACCGCCGTGTCCTTGAAATTGGGCAGGTAGGCCATCGCCGGATTGGCGAGGTCGCGGGCGATCTGCTCGGGCTGGGAGATGAAGTCGAGGAAGAGCTTGGCTTCGGCGATGTTCTTGGCCTTCTTCGGGATAAACAGGCATCCGCCGACCTGGCCCTGGGAAATGACGTTCAGCGCGGGGTCGTCGAAGGCCGGGATCGGGAAGATGTCGAGGTTGATGCTCGGATCCTTGGTGGCGAGGTCGCGGACGAACCAGTCGCCCATCAGCATCATCGCGTACTTTCCCGAACTGAACGCGGCGGGCGCGCCGTTGTAGTCGTCGGAAAGGCAGGATTTCTGGAAATAGCCCTTCTTGAACAGGTCGTTCGCCCTCGCCAGGGTGTCCTGGAACTGGGGAACGGCCGACCATTTCACCTTGCCGGCGTTGATGTCGTCGAAGATGCCGGCTTTCTGCTTGGCTGCGACGGTGCCCCAGATGGAGGTCGGCCAGATCTGGAAGGTCCAGACGTCCTTGAAGGGCCCGTAGAGCGGGGTGATCTTGTTCGCCTTGAGGGTATCGCAGACCTTGAGGAATTCGGCGTAGGTCTTGGGGGCCTCGAGCTTGTACTTCGCGAAGATGTCCTTGTTGTAGACGACCCCCATGCCTCCGGTGGAAATCGAGAGGAGAAAGCCGTAGATCTTCCCGTCGGGGGATTTCAGGATCTCGGGCTGCTTCAGGTGGGAGACCCAGGCCTCGCCGCTCAGGTCGACCATGTTCTTCATGGCGGTCAGCTCATTCTCGGCCGAAACCTTGTTGTAGATGATCAGGTCGGAAGGCTCGCCGGTGGCGAGCTTGGTCTGGAGCGTCTGGGTGGTCTGGGCGTCGGGAATGACGAGGACGTCGACCTTGATGTTCGGATACTTCGCCTGGAAGGCGTCGATGTTCGCCTGGTTGAAGAACGGGTTCGACGGGACCTTGAATTCCTGGCTCCCCTCGATGGTCAGCGTGACGTTCTTCGCCGACTGGGCCGCGATCGATGAAGCGAGACCGACGGCCAGGATCGCCGCGCAGGCGATTCCCTTCATCGTCCCTCCGATTCGTGATTTCCTCTTTTGCATGGGTACCCTCCTTGTTTGGTACTACCGAAATAGGCTGAAAAAAGGCTAACATGGGTTTTTGGGGCCGTAAATGGACAGATATGTACGGACCGTGTGCACTATTGTGAACCGGATCCCTCTCCCGAGCCCCGAATTGAGTGGTATACTCTGGATCGGTTTTTCGGAGTTTCCATGAATTTCAAGTTTCAGACGAAGATCATGATCAGCTTTTCCCTCCTCATGATGACCGTGATAGCGACGTTCCTCGTTTTTTTCAACGTCTACGTGAGCCGAAGCTTCGAAGCCATGATCACGGAGAACCTGATCCAGCTCTCGATCAAGGTCTCCCAGCACGTCGATTCCTATATCGGGGAGATGGACCAGGCCGCGAAGAATTTCGTCACCAACTCGACCGTGCTCAACATCCTCTCGGAGATCGCCAGAAAGGGATTTTCGGGAAACGAGTACGACAAGCTCCTCTACTCGAGAAGGCTGGACGAGGTGATCACGAAGGCCCTCGCCGTGACCTCCATCCCGTCCTCCTACGTGTACGTCTACGACCGGAGAAGCCTCTACGCCTACGCGTACAACAGGCGGGCAAGCAACTTCGGCGCCATCATGGCGAGGGAGGACAATCGCGAGACCCTCGAGAACCGGGGGAAGGTCCTGTACGCCAGGAACGAGTACCGGGCGGGATACTCGGGACCGGGTTCGCTCTCCCTCGTCCGTTCCGTGTTCGACCTGAACGGCGAGCATTTCGGGTACGTCGAAATCCTGGAGGAGTTTTCCGAACTCGTCCGCATCTGCGACATCGGTCCCACCGGGGACGTGGAGATCGTCGACCCGAGCGGCGGGGTCTTCTTCCCCGAACGGAGGCCCGCAAAGGCGGCTCCCGAATCCCTCCCCGCCAACCGAGGAAACGAGGAAGCCGGGGTCTTCACCGCCAAGGACGGGGACCTCTACTCCTACGCGAAATCGGACTACACGGGACTCACGGTGCTGATCAAGTGCAGGCCCCAGACCGTGCTCGCCCCGCTTCGCCTCGTGAGGAACGCCGCCTTCGCGACCATCCTCGCCGTGACCCTCTTCACCCTCCTGATGATCTACCTGATCTCGGGCTTCCTGGTCCATCCGATCCGCACCCTCCGCGACGGTGTCGTCAAGGTCAGCCTCGAGAACATGGAGCTCGATTTCGGTTCCATCCATACCAACGACGAGGTCGTGCTCCTGAACGAGGCCTTCAAGGACATGCTCGCGAGGCTCAAGTCGTCGATGGAGCGGGAGATCGCCCTCAATCGCGAGGAGGAAAAGGCGAGGTTCGCCGCCCTCCAGGCCCAGATGGCGCCCCACTTCATCCACAACGTCCTCTACATCATCAGCATCCTGGCCCACGAGAAGCGGAACGACGACGTGGAAAGGACGTGCAAGGAACTCTCCAACATGCTCCGCTACGTCGTGACCCCGGCCTCGAAGCCCGCGACGATGGCCGACGAGGTCGGCTACGCGTCGGACTACCTCTCCCTCCAGAAACGCAACTACGAGGATTTCCTCGAGTATTCGGTGGCCATGGACGAGAGGATCGCGGCCGTTCCGCTGCCCCGCCTCGTCATCCAGCCCTTCGTCGAGAACTCCATCCACAACGGGTTCAAGGACAAGAAACCGCCGTGGAGGATACGGGTAGCCTGCTCCCTCGAGGGCGGGGACTGGACGATCTCGATCGAGGACAACGGCTGCGGCATCGGCGAGGGGGAGCTCGCCGAATTGAGGTCGAGGCTGGAAAAGGCGGGTCAGCCGGACGCGCCGAATGAACCGGAGCGGAATTCCGGCATCGGCGGAATCGGCATCGTGAACACCTACGCGAGGCTCTCCCTGATGTACAAGGGTGGCCTCCGTTTCGACATCGGAAAGAACGGCGAGGGCGGCACCACAATCGGGATACGCGGACCGGTCGGAACCGGATCATCAATCGCGGAATGACCGGCGGCGCCCGGCCAACCTCGTGGTATGATGGCAGGGAGAAAAGCGGAAAGGATGGTCCATGTACGATATCATGGTCGTCGAAGATTCGAAACCCATGCTCAGGAATCTCGTGAGCCAGATCGAGGCGGTGGAAAGCCGGGTCCGCGTCGTCGAAACCGCCTTCGACGGGGAGGAGGCGATCGGAAAGCTCGAGCGTGCAAGAGTCGACATCGTCTTCTCGGATATCAAGATGCCGGTCATGGACGGACTGAGCTTCCTTTCCGAGGTGAAGAGGCTGAGCCCCGGGACCCGGTGCGTCATCGTTTCGGGCTACGACGATTTCCAGTTCGCGCGCCAGGCGATCCAGCTCAAGATCGACGAATACATCCTCAAGCCCGTCGTCGCCGAGGAACTCGGGGAGGTGCTGAAAAAGCTCATCGCCGGCATCGAAGCCGAAAGACGGACGCTGCCGGCGAGCCCGATCCCGAATGGGGATGACGAGGCCAGGGACTACTCTTCGAGGATGCTCGCCGACGCCGTCATGGCCTACATCAAGGCGAACATCTACGGCAGGCTGACGATGGCCGACATCTCGAAGCGGTTCCACGTCTCTCCCTCCTACATCCACCGGTCGATGAGGGCGGCGAACGGCATGACGCCGATGGAGTACTGCATGAGCCTCCGGATCGAGGAGGCGAAGCGTCTCCTTTGCGGAAACGGTGACGTGCTGGCGAAGGATGTCGCCGAGGCCCTGGGCTTCGAGGATCAGCACTATTTCTCGCGGGTGTTCAAGAAATTCGTCGGCATGTGTCCGATGGAATACCGGGATGCGGGAGACCATCGGGATGTCTCCGGCGATAATTGCGCATCGTGAAAAATGATCTATACTGACGGATAGTTGGGGGGTATGGCCAATGGCAGACAAGCCGAGCGAAAGAATTCTGGTTGCCGCGATCCTGGGAGCGAGTGTCGTGCTCGGAGCCCTGGTCTTCGGCCTCTTTTTCTACGAATCGAAGGACGCGACGAATACCATACGCGTCGTCGGCTTCGCCTCGAAGCGAATCGAATCGAACGTCGCGAAATGGTCGGCAACCCTGGGAAGAACGGTCGCAGAGACCGAGATGGGCAAGGGCTATGCGGACGTGCGGCGCGACATGGAGTACGTCAACCAGCGGCTGAAGGGACTCGGCGCAAGCGCCGACCAGCTGACGATCCAGCCGGTCAGCGCCATGCCGATCTACGGAAAGGACGGCCTCACCGACAAGTATCAGATCCGGCAGACGATCAACTGGACCTCGGGGGACGTCTCGGCGGTGGAAAAGCTCGCGCTCGATCCGGGAGTCGCGCTCGGCCCGAACGCCGTCTTGCAGGAAACGAGCCTCCAGTACCTCAATTCGGACCTTTCGGCCGACAAGCGGGAGTTGATCGCCCTTGCGACGAAGGACGCCATCATTCGGGCCCAGGAGATCGCCCACAAATCCGGCATCGACATCGGAAAGCTCGTCTCGGCGAAAACGGGGGTGTTCCAGATCACGGCGCCGAACTCCACCGACATATCGGATTTCGGCGTCTACGACACGACCAGCCGGCTGAAGGACATGTCGGTGACGGTGAATACCGAGTTCAAGCTGAAGTAAGGGCTGCCGGTCCGCTTCGCGGTACGGCCAACCTCAATTGCACCTCACCCAATAAATTCTTATAATGTGGGAAACCATCCGGTTCCGGGTGGGGTTTGGGAAGGAGAATCGATGTCCGCAAAATTTAATTTTTCCATATCGGACCTGGGTCGTTGCAGCATACAGTCGCCGATCTCGCTCTCCCGGCTTTCGGGTGATTCGGTCGCGAACTACGTCAGGGATACCGATTTCGTCCGCTACGACGTGAACGCAGTTCCGGGAAAGTCCGAGGGAATCCTGGAGGCGAGCGAACTGCTCGAGAAGGCCGGTCCCCGCGAAAAGATCTTCTTCAATCCCTCCCACGTCCACGCCGGCATCGTGACCTGCGGCGGGCTCTGTCCGGGAATCAACGACGTCATCCGCGCCATCGTGCGCTGCCTCTGGTTCCGCTACGGCGTCGCCCGCATCACGGGCGTCAGGTACGGCTTCAAGGGGCTGCTTCCCGAGTTCGACTTCCCGGTCAGGCCGCTGACCCCGGACGTGGTCGACGATATCCACAAGATCGGCGGAAGCATGCTGGGAACCTCGAGGGGCGGCGGCGAAAGGACGGTGGACATCGTCGACGCGATCGAACGGCTGAATCTGAACATGCTGTTCGCCATCGGCGGGGACGGCACCCAGAAGGGCGCCCTGAGCCTCGCCGAGGAAATCGAGAAGCGCGGCCTCAAGATCCCGGTCGTCGGCATCCCGAAAACGATAGACAACGACCTGTCCTTCATGGACCGCTCCTTCGGCTTCGAAACGGCCGTCGTCAAGGCCTCGGAAGCCGTCTTCGCCGCGCATACCGAAGCCCACTCCTCGATAAACGGCATAGGCCTGGTGAAGCTGATGGGACGGGAATCCGGCTTCATCGCCGCGCACACGGCCCTCGCCGTCCACGAGGTGAATTTCCTGCTGATCCCGGAGGTTCCCTTCGAACTCGACGGCCCGAACGGCCTGCTGAAATACCTCGAGGATCGCATCGCCAAGCACAACCACGCGGTCATCGTCGTGGCCGAGGGCGCGGGCCAGGAACTCCTCCAGGCAGCCAAGGAGGAATTCGACGCCTCGGGCAACAAGCGCCTCCTCGACATCGGGCCCTTCCTGCGCGACAAAATCATCGCCCATTTCGAAAGCAGGAAGATGGAGATCAACCTCAAGTACATCGACCCGAGCTACATGATCCGCTCGGCTCCCGCCGTCGCGAACGATTCGGTCTACTGCGAGCGGCTCGGGAACAACGCCGTACACGCCGCCATGGCGGGAAAGACCAAGGTCATCATAGGCCTGGTGAACAACGAGTACGTCCACCTGCCGATGAAGGTCTCAACCTCGCACCGGAACTACGTCGAGCCCGAGAGCGCCCTCTGGCGGGACGCGGTCGAGGCGACCCAGCAGCCCGTCCTCATGGTGAGCGACGAGCGGCGAGCCACCATCACCTCGAGCAAGCGGGGGAAGACTCCCCAGGACTGACGGTCCGCCGAGAACCGGACGGTCAGAACCACTTTCACGGCAAAGAAAAGGCGCCCGATCTTGATCGGGCGCCTTTTTTCGTCCTCGGGGTCGGCTCGACGCCTCCCCGATGGCTACGGAAGCAGCTTGGCCGACGCCTCGGGGAGGGGAAGGTCACCTGCTTGACTTCGACTTTCTGGTACTGCATTCCTCATTTTCATGCACGCTCCTCGGTTCCACAACAGGCAACGCCGAAATGACAGCCGTGGAGCGCTGCCTTGTCAAACCCCGCTAGGTCGTCGCCGCGGCGCGGTACTTTTCCACTTCCCAATCCCTGATGAAGGCGATCTGGGCGTCGCTCATGAACCGATGGCCACCGAAGCTCTCGGCGTAGACGGCGACCTTCATCGCGTCGAGGAAGAGGAGCCGTGCGGCCTCGGCCGCCGAGGCGCTCTTCCCGCAGGCGAAGAACCCGAGCCCACGGACGGCGACGAGCTTGGGCGCCTTGCCGTTCCGCTTCACGTAGTCGGCCCAACCTGTTTCGAGACCCGAGAGGACGGCTTCGGAGCCGCCCGCCTCGACGTAAAGCGGCTCGTGGCCGCAGTAGACGATGTGGTCGGGGGTGTAGGCGGAGGAGACCGGCGCGAAGCTCTTCCGGTTCCGCAGGAAGCGCAGGGCCTCGACGTTCGTCTGGAAGAGAACCCAGGGATCGCCGCCGGTTCCGAGCTCCCTGATCCTGCCGCTTACGCTCGCGGCGAGGGCGCCGTCGACCCGGACCGGCTGGAAGTCCGGCCTCCGTGCGACCGCCGTTCCGATCCGGACGATGGCGTCGTGGGTGACCGCGTCGATCTCCGCGGCACTTTCACCCACGACGACGATGCCGTGGTTCTGCATGAACACGAGGGAGGGATAGGCCCCGTTCCTGGCCTTGAATCCCTCGACGAGGTCGCGAACCGAGGAGGCGAGGATGTAGCCCGGGTTCACCTCGGGAAGCCACACGGCCTTTCCGGGAAAGAGGCGGGCGACAGCCTCCTCCCCCTTCTGGCCGCAGGTGATCCCGTTGGCGAGGGCCGGGTGGGTGTGGACGACGTAGGTCTGGGGAAAAAGACCGTGCATGAGGGTCTCGACGCTCGGCCTCTTCTCCTCGCCCTTCACCCTGGCCGCCATGAGGTCGGCGAGGGCTTGCTTTTCCCGTTCGTCGACATCCTTCGGATAGTCCTTCGTCCAGATGGCGTCGAGGAGCTTCCGGTCCATCTTCACGAAGCCTTCGGCCTCGATCGTTCCGAGGGTCTGGCCCGAGGCCTTCACGTAGACGAAGGAATCGTCCTTGAAGGAGGTGTTGCCTCCCCCGACGAGAACGAAATCCGGATCCGAGCCGTAACGCCGGGAAATTTCGATGAGGGTTTTCAGGTTTGCTTCCATCGTTTCGGCCTACGCCCTTTTCGCGAGGGTTTCCCTCTCGTACCGGTGGATTTCCGGGATCAGCATGCCGTCGGTCGGAACGTTCTCGCGGTCGCAGTAGTAATCCCAGACGGCCCCGGCCGGAAGGGTCTTGGCTTCCTCGAGGAGTTCGAGCCTGGCGAACCCGTCGGAGACCCCGTCGGCCTCGAGAAGTTTCTGCCGCGGTTCGAGAAGGCCGAAAAGGAGGCCCTTCTGTGTCGAGCGGGTCCCGACCGCCCAGGCGCCGATGCGGTTGATCGTGCCGTCGAAAAAGTCGAGCCCGATGTGGATGCGGTCGGCCTTGCCGACGCGGACGATCTCGAGGCAGAGCTCGCGGATGTCGTCGTTGAGCGTCACGACGTGGTCGGAGTCCCAGCGGACGCCGCGGCTCACATGGAGGAGGACGCCGGGAACGAAGGGAAGCACCGAGGAGATCTTGTCGGCGACGACCTCGGTCGGGTGGTAGTGGCCGAGATCCAGGGTGACGAGGATCTTGCGGGTGGCCGCGTAGCCCAGATAGAACTCATGGGAGCCGACGGTGAAGGCCTCTGCCCCGATGCCGAAGAGCTTCCCCTCCACCGAGTCGAGGAGCTGATCGGGGGAGTAGGTTTTCGCGAGGACCTCGTCGAGGGAGTCCAGGAGACGGGCGCGGCAGCCGGACCGGTCCACGGGAGAATCCTTGGAACCGTCGGGAACCCAGTGGTTGATGACGCAGGGGGTGCCCAGTTCGCGGCCCATGTCGGCGCCGATGGCCCGGGAGCGCTTGGCGTGCTCGATCCAGAACCGGCGGATCCTGTCGTCGGGGCTCGAGAGGGTGTAGCCCGCGGCCGAGAGGGGATGGGCGAAAAAGGTTCCGTTGAAGTCGAGGGCGACCTTGTTTTTTCGCGCCCATTCCACCCAGCCGACGAAGTGCTCGGGGCCGATCGCGTCGCGGTCGACCTTCTTCCCGCCGAACTCGCCGTAGCTCGCGTGGAGGGAAAATCGGTGCTTGCCGGGAATGACGGAAAACGCCTCTTCGGCGTCAGTGCGAAGCTCGGCGGGGGTTCTCGCCTTTCCGGGGTAGTTCCCCGTCACCTGGATGCCGCCCGAGAGCGCGGATTGGGAGGTTTCGAAACCCCCGACGTCGTCGCCCTGCCAGCAATGGAGGGATATCGGGATGTTTTTCAGCGCGGCGAGGGCCGCGTCGGTATCGACGCCGTAATCCGCATAGCGTTCACGGGCGAGTGCGTATGATTTCTCGATCGATTCTTTTTTCACGGTGCTACCTTCCTGTTGAGTGTATTTCCAGACTGATATGGAAAAGAGTGCTGAATTGCATCCTGCCTACCTATCCCGAGACCTTGGCGAACTCCCGTTCGAGCCGGGCGAGATATCCGTCCTTTCCATGGTACGCCGCGACGTCGGCGGCACGGGGTTCCACGACCGTGCCGCGGGGAAGGGCTGCCGAGCTGAGGGCTTCGGCGTCGAATTCCTCGTTCCGGAACGAGGCGAGGACGGCGGCTCCCGCCACCGCGGCTCCGAGGGCCGCGCCGGCGCGTCCGATGGTCACGACGGGACGGTTCCAGATTCCGGCCGCCCTCCTCAGAATCTCGGGCTGGGCGGCCGGACCCCCGGTGAGGGCGAGGGGCTCTTTCGCGTCGGTGCGGGCGAAGGGCCGGGAGAAGAGCCAGGTGAGGCCCAGGGAGGAATCGACGATGCCCGCGTAGTCGCCGCCGAGCGACGACGGCTGGCCCCGAACGATGTCGAACTTCTTCGAGGGTGGGAAGGATTCCGAATCGGGCTGCCACATGGTCAGGACCGAACCGGGGGCCGTCGCGTCGAGCGCCGCGTTCGCGGGACCATAGTCCTCGCGCGCGAGGCCGTGAAGTGCACGAACCCGATCCCACACGAGGGCGCCGTTCGTCCTGCAGCCGAACATGAAGGACCTGCCCAGGCCGTCGTACATCGCGTTCGCGAAGCCGCCCCATTCGCGCGCCGTCGGCACGGTCGCGACCATGGCGACGAAGCTCGTTCCGAGGCTGAGGAGGTCGCCGAGGATGACCACCTTGCTCTGGGGATTGTCGCCCGATCCCGTTCCGACGAGGCAGTCGGGAGAGAAGCCGTACCGCGCCGAAAAATACCGGGCGATCTTTCCCGCGGTCGAGGTCGGGGAGGCGAGGCGAGGAAGCTTCTTCCTCAGGCCGGCCTCTCCCTCCGGAAGTCCCTCGGCCACCGCCTTGAGCAGGACGGGAGACCAATCCTTTTTGTCGTAGTCCATGAGGCTGGTGCCGCAGGCGTTCCCGAAATCGCAGGGGGCGTCCCAGTTCGCCGAAAGCAGGGCCGCGATGAAATTCGAAAGCAGGAAGATCCGTGCCGTGTTCCGGTAGCACTCGGGGAATTGCTCGCCGACGCGCCGGATGACGGAACCGGAAAAGCGGAGGGGGCTGTCCGAGCCCGAAAGCCTGATCATCCCTTCCTTCCCACCCGCCCCCTTCCTCAGGTCGTCGGCCTGGCGGACGGTGTTCGAGGTCTTCCAGATCGGGGCGGTACCGTAGGAAAAGGCGCCCTCGAACCGCTCGACCAGCGAGCTTCCGTCCCCTGCGGAGGCGAGAGCCTCGATAGCCGTCCTGGCCGATGCGGCGCAGTAGACGTGCCCGTGCTGCTGGGCCGAACAGTTCACGACGGCGATCCGCCCGAGGTCGATGCCGGCGGCCTTGAGGTCGGAGAACATCGCGTCGATCGAGGCGAGGAACATCGCGGGGGGCTGGTCGGCCTCGCCCGGTTCACGGGGAGGGATGATGACGCTCCGCCTGTCGATGCCGAAGCCGTCCAGTCGGCCGTCGGACGCGTAGGAGAGCGATTTCTGGAAAACGATCTTCCGATCGCCGATATCGATGAGGACGGCCGTGAGGCTCTGCGTGCTGGAATCGAGCCCGAGGGCGTAGGTTGCTGGTGCCATGGTCGAATCTCCTTCCGGGAGGATTGTACACCGACCTTGGCGGTTTTTCCAAGTGAAACAAAGAAAAACGGCATGGGAACGATCCGGATCGCCCCATGCCGCCAACGCTCAAGTCAAGCCGGTCTGCCGCGTCAATGGCGGACTCGTCCGGCTGTCCTCAGCTCACGGACACCGGCTGCATTTTCGCGACGACCTTGAGGCTCGCCTCGATCTCCTTCTCGGGAAGCTCGTAGTTCTCAAGGCGTCCCGAAAGGTACTGGTCATAGGCGGTCAGGTCGAAATGGCCGTGGCCGGAAAGCCCGAACACGATGACCCGTTTTTCGCCCTTCACCTTCGCGTCCAGGGCCTCGTCGATGGCCGCCCTGATCGCGTGGGAGGATTCGGGCGCCGGCAGGAAGCCCTCCGAACGGGCGAAGTCGACGGCGGCCTTGAAGCAGTCGAGCTGCTGGGCCGAACGCGCCTCGATGAGTCCGAGGTTCAGGAGCTTCGAAACGATGGGAGAGGCTCCGTGGTAGCGCAGTCCGCCCGCGTGGATTCCCGGCGGAACGAAATCGTGGCCGAGGGTATACATCCTCATGCTCGGGGTCATGCCGGCGACGTCGCCGAAATCGTACTCGTAGACGCCCTTGGTCAGGGAGGGACAGGACGCCGGCTCGACCGCGACGCAGCGGTACTTCGTGCCCTTGGTCAGGTTGTCGCCCACGAAGGGAAAGGCGAGTCCGGCGAAGTTGGATCCGCCGCCATGGCAGGCGATGACGACGTCGGGCTGCTCTCCGGCCATCGCGAACTGCTTCTTTGTCTCGAGGCCGATCACGGTCTGGTGGAGCATGACATGGTTCAGGACGGAGCCGAGGGCGTAATGGGTATCGTCCCTGCCCACCGCCTCCTCGACCGCCTCGGAAATGGCGATGCCCAGGGAGCCGAGGGAATCGGGATGCTCGGCGAGTATCTTCCGTCCCGCCGCGGTCTCGGTGCTCGGGCTCGGCACGACGGAGCCGCCCCAGGCCTGCATCATGAGCTTGCGGTAGGGTTTCTGCTCGTAGCTCGCCTTCACCATGTAGACCTTGACCTCGAGGCCGAACAGGGCCCCGGCATAGGACAGGGCAGAGCCCCACTGGCCGGCGCCCGTTTCGGTCGTCAGCCTCGTAATCCCTTCCTTCTTATTGTAGTAGGCCTGGGGAATGGCGGTGTTCGGCTTGTGGCTTCCGGCGGGGGAACCGCCCTCGTACTTGTAGTAGATATGGGCGGGGGTGCCCAGAAGCTTCTCGAGATTCCTCGCCCTGATGAGCGGCGAGGGTCTCCAGGCAAGGAGGGTATCCCGCACCTCCTCGGGAATCGGGATGTGGCGCTCGGTGGAAACCTCCTGCTCGATCAATGCCATCGGGAAAAGAGGCGCCAGGTCCTGGGGGCCGACGGGTTGGCCGGTAACGGGATTCAGCGGGGCATCGAGCCCGCCGGGAATGTCCGCCGCGATGTTGTACCAGGATTCGGGCATCTCGGACTCCGGCAGGATGATCTTTCGCGGCTCTTTCATGACGTTCTCCTTATCGTGTGCTTGTTTCTAATAAAAGAAACATGTTGTTACTGTACACAGTAACAACCGAATCGTCAAGAAGAATTTCATTTTTTTCATGAAAAAGAGACGGGGTATTGGGACTAATGGTCGGTTCCGACCTAGCGGTCGATCATGCCGAGGGCTTTCCGAAAGGCATTATCCGGCTTCTTGAGCTCGCGGGAGCCGCGGGTGATCTTGCAGAGCGAGATGTGGAGCTCCTCCGCTATCCGCCTCTGCTTCTTTCCGTCCTCGAGCATCTTGACGAGCATCCAGCGCTTCCCGATCTCCTCGATCTCGGCGGGAGTAAGGAGCTGCCTCAGGAAATCCTCTATGAATTCGGAATCTCCGGACTCCACGAAGAGCCGGGCTATTTCCTGTATCTCACTATCCATGCCCGCATGATCATCCCGGGGAGAAGTTTTGTCAATGAACGAAGTCTGTGCCGCTTCCCGCCACGAAACCGTTCTGCTATAGTCGTGTCATGCTCATCATCCCGGCGATCGACATCCTGAACGGAAAAACGGTTCGTCTCCTTCGCGGCGACTACGCCGCGGCGACGGTCTACGGCGAGGATCCCGCCGAAACGGCGAAAGGCTTCGAAAAGGCGGGAGCGACCCGCATCCACGTGGTGGACCTCGACGCGGCACGGGGCGGCATCGGAAACCGCCGGGTCATCCGCAGAATACGGAAGGCCGTGTCCTGCGAGATCGAGGTCGGCGGCGGCGTGAGAACGATCCACGACGTCGAGGAGCTTTTCGACATCGGCGTCGACTACCTGATCCTGGGTACCGTCCTCGTCAAGTCACCCAGGACGGCGAAATCCTGGTCCGACCGCTTCGGTCCCCGGTTCATCGCCGGCATCGACGCGAAGGCGGGAGCCGTCAAGGTGTCGGGCTGGGCTGACGATGGGTCGACCGGGGACGCGGAACTCGCCGCGCGCTGCGCCAAGCTCGGGATGGCGGCCGTGATCTACACGGCCATCGAAAGCGACGGAACCCTGGAAGGCCCGGACATCGCCAGGACCACGGCGATCGCGAAGGCCGCGGCCATGCCGACCTACCTTTCCGGCGGAATCGGCAGCATGGAGAATCTCGCCGAGCTCGCGGCGGCCATAGAAAAGGGAGCCGGGATCGGCGGCGTCGTGATGGGCAAGGCGATCTATGAAAACGCGCTCGACCTCCGCGAGGCCGTCGAACGCTTCGGAGGGTGATCATGGAATCCGCGACAAAGCCGCTGGTTGTCGTCGAAAGCTCGGGCTCGTTCCGGACGGTCGAGTTCATGAACCAGAAGGCATTCAACAAAAGCATCGAAAACGGGGAACTCTGGGTTCTCCACCCCGAAACGGCCAAGGTCCTCCCGATGACCCCGCCCACGATCTACGCGACCCTCCTCGACAAGGGCCGATGGTACGAAGCCCTTCTGCCGGCTTCTGACCGGGAACCGGCGACAGCCCAGCCACCGGCCCCTAATCAGGCGGCAGCCGAACCCAGCCTCCCCGAAGGAGCCCAGTCATCCCTCGCCGACGTCGTCACCCATCTCGCCGCGATCATAGCCGACCGGAAGGCGACGAAGCCCGAAGGCTCCTACACCGCCTACCTCTTCAAGGAAGGCGCCGACAAGATCCGCAAGAAAACCGGCGAGGAGGCGATCGAGCTCATCCTCGCCAGGGAAAAGAAGGACATCGTCTGGGAAGCGGCGGACCTGATCTACCACCTTTTCGTCCTTCTCGCCGAAGAGTATATAACGACCGACGATATCGCCCGGGAACTCGAAAAGCGGGCGCGGTAGGATGAAGGCCAACCTTCACCTCCATTCCCGCTATTCCGACGGCACCCTCTGGCCCGACGAAATCGTAGAACGGGCGAAGGCCCTTGGCCTCGAATACCTGGCCCTGACCGACCACGACACCCTGGGCGGCACCGAGGAATTCGTCGAAGCGGCCGGGAATGTCGGAATCGCCTCGTGCGTCGCCGTCGAGATCGACTGCGCGGAGCCCTCGATAGGATACCGCAGCGAGCTGCTCGCCTATTTTCCCTCCTCGAAACCGGAGGAAGTGAGAATCCTTCTCGAACGGGTCGATGCCAGAAGAAGGGACGCGATGAGGACGGCGCTGGAACGGGCCGAACTGGTTTTCGGCCGGACCATTCCCTACGAAGGCTTCGAACGGCGGAAAACGAACGGAAGGAGGGGAAGCGCCCGGCTTTCGGGCTTTTCCTTCAACAAGGTCGACGTCTTCTCCTACCTCAAGGACCTGGGCTGCATCCCCGAAAAACTCGGGTATCCGGAATTCAAGCGCTCGTACTTCGATTCGGGACTCCTCGAACGCGAACGGAACGTCAAGCCGACCTGCGCCGAGGTCATCGGCCGCATTCACGAGGACGGAGGCTTCGCCGTCATCCCCCACATCGGCCATGAATTCGAGGATTCCATCCGTACCCTCGAGGCGAAGCGTGAAAGCTTCGAGGCCCTCGTCGCCTATTTCGATTCGATCGGGGTCGACGGAATCGAACTCTACCATTACCGGAACCAGGACCGCGAGGCCCTCAATGAAGCCATCCGAGCGCTGGCGGAGCGGTTCGGCCTGTTCGTCACCTTCGGATCGGACTGTCACGGACCCGGATCGGGCAAGGATACGATCGGGGAATTCTCCGGACAGTTCGACGGATTTCCCGAAAGCCCCCGGAATCACCGGGTGGAAAGGAGGCAAGAATGGCCCATTGCGTAATCCCCGAGGCTGAAGCCATCCTCGACAGGGAGTTTCCCGTCCTGGATCACGGATTCGTGCGCCTCGTCGACTACCTGGGGAGCGACGAGCGCATCGTCCAGTCGGCACGGGTTTCCTATGGAGCGGGGACGAAAAGCTACCGCGAAGACGCGGGGCTCATCGACTTCCTGCTTCGGCACCGACATACCTCGCCCTTCGAGCAGGTCATCCTGACCTTCCATGTGAAGCTCCCCGTCTTCGTCGCCCGCCAATGGATCAGGCACCGCACGGCCCGCGTGAACGAGATCTCCGGCCGCTACTCGGTGATGAAGGACGAGTTCTACGTTCCCGCTCCCGAGGACGTCGCCCTGCAGAGTTCGGACAACAAGCAGGGAAGGCAGGCCGAACCCCTCGACCCCGCGGGCGCCGAGGCCGTACGGACTGAGCTCGCCGCGGGACAGAAGGCGGCCTACGAGAGCTACAAGGCCCTCATCGACCGCGGGATCGCCCGCGAACTCGCCCGCATCGACCTGCCCTTAAGCCTCTATACCGAATGGTACTGGCAGATCGACCTACACAACCTTTTCCATTTCCTTTCGCTTCGCATGGACGGCCATGCGCAGAAGGAGATCAGGCTCTATGCGAACGTGATGTTCGACATCGCGAAAACGATCTGTCCCCTCGCCTGCGCCTCCTTCGAGCGCCACAACCTTTCGGCCGTGAGCTTTTCCGGCGAGGAATTCCAGGCCCTGAAAAGGCTGCTTTCGGGCGATCAGGCCGGATTGAAGGGTAAAGCGCTTGAACGATTCGAGGAAAAGTTGAAAAATGGCAAGCAATTATAACGATAACAGGAGGTTTTTATGAATACCAAGGCACTTGATGCCGTCGCCCTCTCGGTCCGCAGCCTCTCGATGGACGCAATCCAGAAAGCCAATTCCGGCCACCCGGGCCTTCCGCTCGGATGCGCCGAGCTCGGCGCCCTGCTCTACGGCGAGATCCTGAAGCACGATCCCGCCGACCCGGACTGGATCGATCGTGACCGGTTCGTGCTCTCGGCCGGACACGGTTCCATGTTCCTCTACTCGCTGCTCCACCTGGCCGGTTACCCGGTCACCAAAGAAAACATCATCAATTTCAGGCAGATCGGCTCTCCCTGCGCTGGCCATCCCGAGTACGGCTCGATCAAGGGCATCGAGACGACGACCGGCCCTCTCGGCCAGGGAATCGCGACGGCCGTCGGCATGGCGATCGCCGAATCGATGCTCGCCGCCAGGTTCAACACCGCGACCCGCACCATCATCGACCACTACACCTACGTGCTCGCCGGCGACGGCTGCATGATGGAGGGCGTCGCTTCCGAAGCCTCTTCGTTCGCCGGCCACCTCGGGCTCGGGAAGCTCATCGTCTTCTACGATTCCAACTCCATCACGATCGACGGATCGACCGGGCTCGCCTTCGGCGAAGACGTTGCCGCCCGATATCGCGCCTACGGCTGGCAGGGCTCCGAGGGCAGCATGTACGATTACGAGGGAGTCTCGAAGCTCGTCGCAAAGGCGAAGGCCGACCCGTCCAAGCCCTCCCTCATCGTCCTCAAGTCCGTCATCGGAAAGGGTTCGCCGAACAAGCAGGGAACGAGCGGAATCCACGGATCGCCCCTGGGCCCCGACGAAATCATCCTCGCGAAGAAGAACCTCGGCATCCCCGAGAACGAGTCCTTCTACATCCATCCCGACGCCCCCCGCTTTTTCGCGGAACGCAGGACCTCGCTCGCCGCCGCCCATTCGGCCTGGAAAAAGGAATTCGACGCCTGGGCGAAGGAAAACCCGGCGAAAAAGGCCGAGCTCGACGCCTTCTACGCCGGCAAGCCGACGGGAACCCTCGCCCTCCCCCAGTTCAAGGAAGGTGACAAGGTCGCCACCCGCAACGCGAGCGGCAAGGCCCTCCAAGCCTTCTCGGCCGCCTATCCCGAGCTCGTCGGCGGATCCGCCGACCTCACCGGCCCCAACTCCACCCAGCTTCCCGCCGACGCCGGAGTCTATTCCGCCAAGAACGGAATCGGCCGCCAGATCCATTTCGGCATCCGCGAGTTCGGCATGGCCGCCGTCTCGAACGGCATTTCCCTCCACGGGGGCCTAAGGCCGTTCTGCGCCACCTTCATGGTCTTCTCCGACTACCTCAGGCCCGCGCTCAGGCTCTCTGCCCTGATGAAACAGCCGGTGATCTACATCCTGACCCACGACTCCATCTACCTGGGAGAGGACGGACCGACCCATCAGCCGATCGAGCACCTCGCCTCGCTGCGCGCCATACCGAACGTCCGCGTGCTTCGCCCCGCCGACGCCGAGGAAACGGTCGTCGCCTGGGAAATGGCGATGGAGAGGAAGGACGGACCGACGGCCCTGGCCCTGTCGCGGCAGAACCTGGCCGTGTTCCACAAGGCCGATCCCGACTGGAAGAGCACCGCCCGTTGCGGAGCCTACATCGCCCTTCAGCCCGCGGGTAAGCCCGATCTCATCATCGTCGCGACCGGTTCCGAAGTCGGCCTGGCCCTCGAAGCTGCTTCGAAGGTTCCCGGCAAGAAGATCGCCGTCGTCTCGATGATCTCCCGGGAACTCTTCCTCGCCCAGAACGGAAAGATCAGGGACGCGATCCTGACGCCCGGCGTCAGAACCCTCGTCGCCGAAGCCGGAGTCGCCATGGGATGGGAAGGCATCGCCTCCAGCCAGAGCGACATACTCTCGATCGACCGTTTCGGCGAATCGGGACCGGCCGAGAAGGTCGCCGCCCACCTCGGCTTCACAGCAGACCATCTGGCCGAAATGTTGAAAAAATAACGAAGTCCGGAGCTGAGCTCCGGCGAAGCCGCGCGTCGCGGACGGTACCCCGTTCACCAAGGCCCAGTCGCAACGACTGGGCCTTTTCATTCATCCACGATGCAAAGCATCGGCGCTTCGACATTAGCATACTCTGATATTTACAGTCCCTCGGCATATATGATAGTTTGGATTCGCTCATGTCCGTCCCTTTTTTACGTGCATGACTCTCGACGCATTTTGCAAAAAATGGTTTCTGACTTTCCAGCTATCAGCATAGCTGGTAGCGAAAATGGATTATAAAAAAGGATAAAGGAAATGCGCAAAATGCCCCTCGTTCCCGCCTGCCTGTTTCTTTGCATGCAACTGTCCGCGTTCGCGGATTCGAAATCCGTTTTGCGTACACTCGTCGAAGCGGCGATGGCGAACGACGCGAATAGGCTCAAGGCGGTCGAAACGCTGCGCGCGGTGGAAGCGGACGCCAAGTCCGAGCGGACGCGCCGTCTGCTTGACGGCGCGCTGACCACGACGTTAGGCAGGGACAACGGTATCGGCAGCGCCGATACCGAAGGCCTCTCGTACGCGTCGGGGATCTCCGCCTCAAGCCTTTTGCCTGCGGGAGGGAAGCTATCCCTCGGATCGTCGTATGGCTATTCGACCGAGAACGACGCCACAACCGGAAAGGAAAAAAACGATACGGTGGGATTGAGCGCGAGCGTCAAGATACCCGTGTTCGTGAACGGACGGCTTGTCGATCCACGGCTTGAAACGGCGTCAAGGGCTGCCACGATTGACTTGCCACTCGAGGCCGCGCGCGAAACTGCCGACGCGCAGGAGCGAAGCACGGCGGACTCGGTGCTCCGCCTCGCGCTCGACGCCGCGGCGGCGGACAGGTCCAGCATGCTCGCCGCGAGGCGCGCGGTTATCGCGGAACGGGATGCCGAAATCGCCCGCGTAAAGAGGAAACAGGGGACCATCAGTTATTCCGATCTTACGAAAACAGAAAAGGACGCCGACGAGGCGCGCCTTACCGCGCTCGAATCCCAATTTACCCGAGACAAGAAGCTGCGAGCCCTTCGGGCGGCCTCGGGCCTCAACGAAAACGACATTGACCTCACGGTCATCTTCGCGCCGGAAACCTCGCTCGATCCAGCGCTGTCGCGAGACTCGGTCGTCACGCAGGAGATGCGCCGTACCGCGCGGGAGCGAGAAATGGCGGAAATGAACCTTGTGCTGGCGGGCGCCGAGTCCTCCCCAACCTTGGAACTTTCGACTTCGACTACGCTGCCAGGCCCGGTTGCCCGCGATCAGAAATCGTACGACGTCAACAACAAGGGAACCTGGAACGCTACGGCGGCCGTAACGATCCCGCTTCCTTTCGGCTACGGCACCGCGCACAAGGAAGCCGCCGAAGCGCGGCTCGCGGCAGCCCGCCACGGGGAAGCCTCCGCCGTTCGGGCATCCGCCGATGATCTGAACGACTTGCGGAACGCCTGGACAACCGCCCTCGCGAGGGTGGCACTCCGCCAACAACTCTTCGAGCAGGCGCAAGCCCGACTCCTGGACGTGCAATCGTCGCATGAGACGCAAACGGCGACGAAGCTGGACGTCGACCGTGCCCAATTGACCGTCGACGACGCGCAAGCGGCCCTCGAAGACGACCGCTCGGCGAGTTTCAAGGCCGCCCTCGACTTGTACGCGTATTGCGGACTCACCCCCCTATCACTGCTCAAGGAAGCTCAGCAATGAAAAAAATGAAACGCAAACATCTTGTTATTATCGGCCTTGCGATCGTCGCGATCGCCGTGGCTCTTTTCGCGACCAGTGCCAGGAATAATGGATCGAAACCGATCGATGTTCCGCTCGTCGCGGCGATAAACGGTCCTCTGCAGGACAAGGTGTCGGCCTCGGGAAGTTTCCAGGCGGAGCGGTATTCCGTCGTCGCGAGTCAAACCTACGGCATCGTCAAGAAGGTGTACGTCAAGCCCGGGGACCATGTCGAGAACGGCGATCTCATCGTCGTCGTCGATGAACGCGAGGCCCGTGAATCCCTCGCGTCGGCCGAAATCGCTCTCGAGGAAATCCGTCGAAGCATCTCGGTTCAGCTCTCTTCGCTCAGGGCAGAAATCAGAACCGCGACCGTCGCCCTGGAGCAGGCGAAGCGGGCGCAACGGAACGCGGAAAGCCTGAAAGCGGTCGACGGAATTTCCGAAGAGGATTTCCGTAAGGCGAACGAATCGCTCGAACAGGCTCAATCAACGCTTGACGACACCTACGACCGTCTCCGGGTCGCTCAGGGAATCGCATCGGAAAAGGCTCCATCACTCGACCCCAGAAGCGACGTGGAGATAATCGCTTCGTCACCCTCGTACCGCAAGGCAAGGCTTTCAGTCGAAAGCGCCAGACGCGTTCTCGACGGCTGCGTATTCCACGCGGACATAGCCGGCACCGTGACGGAAATGAACGTCGCTCAGGGAGACCGGCTGAAGGAAGAGACGATAGTCGCCCGCATCGAGGATCCGGAATCGGTCAAGGCCGAGGTCAACGTCGACGAGGTCGATATCGGAAAAATACGCGAGGGTATGAAAGCTGAAGTGACCGCGGACTCCATGCTGGGGAACAAGCTCGATGGGAAGGTCATCAGGATTTGGCCGATCGTCAAGAACAACGGCAACGGACGCGTCTGCCTCGTGCGCATCGCGATTGACCTGGATGGAAAGAAAATCATCTCGGGCGCGTCCTGCATGGCGCGCATCACGTCGACGGTCAGGGAAGACGCGCTGACAATCCCGGCGACGGCCCTTATTCCCGGCGCCAAACCGGCCGCCGTGTGGCTCGCGGTCGAACAGCCCGACGGCAAGGCGATCAAGGCAAAGGGCGCCAAACCGGAAGGGCCGGCGAGCTCAAAGGCAGACAAGCCCTCCAAAAACGCCACGGTGAAAGGGAAGACCCCCGCGTCGAAAACATACAAGGCAACGCGAAGGGAAATCGAGATCGGCGCGAGCACCGTCAGCACGATCGAGGTACTTTCCGGACTCAAGGCTGGCGACCTCGTCATCGTCGATCAACTACCGCTCATCAACGAGGGCATGAGCGTTTTGAACGGGAACCAATAGGATGATACGACTTGAAGGGATCTACAAGAATTACTGGCAGGGAAAAAACGAAGTCAGGGTACTCAAGGGCATCGACCTCCGAGTCCGCGAGGGCGAGTACGTCGCGATCATGGGGCCTTCAGGTTCGGGCAAATCGACGCTGATGAATATAATCGGCGCCCTCGACCGGCCGACATCCGGACTATATTTCCTCGATGGCGAAGACGTCTCGACGCTCGAGGACGACGAACTCGCCGAGATCAGAAACAAGAAGATCGGCTTTGTGTTTCAGACGTTCAACCTCCTCCCGCGCATGACCGCGCTTCGAAACGTGGAGCTTCCGCTTGTCTACGCCGGGGTCAAGTCCTCGGTCCGTAGAAAGCTCGCCATGGAATCGCTCGAAAGGGTGGGACTGGCCGACCGCGCAAATCACCGGCCGAACGAGCTGTCTGGCGGTCAGCGTCAGCGCGTGGCCATCGCGCGCGCTCTCGTTGTCAGTCCGCGAATTCTCTTCGCCGACGAGCCGACCGGAAATCTGGATAGCCGCACCGGCGATGACATCCTCGCGCTGTTCCATGCGCTCAACGAAAGCGGCGCGACGGTCGTCATGGTAACTCACGAGCAAGACGTCGCCCTCCACGCCCGAAGGGTCGTCCACATCCGCGACGGACTCATCAGTTCAGACAAGCCCATCGTGCCTGACCAGGGCATCACGGAATCCGAATCGTGAGATTGCTCGAGGGAATCGGCGAGGCCGCGGACGCGGTCCGCCACAACAAGCTGCGCACGTTCCTGTCCCTGTTGGGAATGATCATCGGAACCGCGTCGGTCGTCGCCATCATGGCCGCCGGCTCGATGATGAGCCGTGAGTTTATCGACAAGGCGGACTCGATCGGCGCGCGCTTCATCGCGGTCTACAACAACTGGGAAATCGCCGACTGGCAAAAACAGGCGATATACATGTCGAACCGCGATGTGGAAGCGATGCGCGAGCAGCAAAGGGGCGCACTTTTCGTCAGGATACTGGGGGAAAACCTTACGGCGATCAAGGGGAACGTCTCGAAATCGGTGAACGTTCGGGGCGCCGATCCAGGGTATTGGGAGCTGTGGCCCCATTCGTTCAAGTCAGGCCGTCCCACGGACCAAAATGACGAGAACTCGCTCGCCAAGGTTTGCATCCTCACCGAAGATTACGCAGGCGCTTTCTTCCCCGACGGGAACGCGATCGGATCCTCGCTGACGATCGGCGCGTTCGACTATCTCGTGATCGGAGTAATAGCCAACTCGACGGGGGGACTCCTCAACGACGGAAGCAATCGGGAGACCGTCTTCGTCCCCTACATTGCGCTCGAGCGGGTCAAGGACTGGTCATGGTGCGGTTCACCTCGTGTCTTCGAACTCATGGTCCGCGCACCGTCGGTTGCCCGCGTGGGTGAGACCGTCGCCGGAATCGAGGGATACCTCGACCGCATGTACGGAAAAATAGACGGCGCCTGCCGTTTCAAAGTCGAGGCGATCGAGGGCGCGTTAAGAGCCATTCGAACCATTTTCGCCGCGGTTTCGGCCATCGTGGCGTTCATCGCCGGAATCTCTCTTTTCGTCAGCGGCATCGGCATCATGAACGTCATGCTCGTCGCCGTCGCCGAACGAACGAGGGAGATCGGCATACGAAAGGCGATCGGCGCGAAATCCTCGGACATCATGGCGCAGTTCCTGATGGAATCGCTCTTCATCTGCCTCATGGGCGGAATCATCGGAATCGCGCTCGGCATTGGCATCGCGAAAATCGTCTCCATCGCCACGAAGTGGTCGTACTATATGCCGGTATTCGCCCCCGTGACGGCGCTGCTCGTCAGCGCGGGTGTCGGACTCGTCTTCGGTCTTGCACCGGCAAAAAACGCCGCTTCACTCGATCCTCTGGTCGCGCTGACAAAGGAATGAACATGAAATTGACCTGGATAGTCGCGGAAGCGGCCGACTCCCTCTCATCGAACCTTCGCCGGGGTCTCCTCGCGGCTCTCGGCCTCATGGTCGGTATCGCGTCCGTCGTTTGCGTCATCTCGGCGGGAAGGGGACTCGAGTCTCTGATCGTTAAGGAAATGGGCGCGTTCGGCAGACCCACGCATCTTGAAGTCATGACGAATTACCGCTATCTCGCTTCGATCGGATGGACAAAATCGCCCGAACCGATCACCGAGGAGGATCGGGATGCGATCATGGGCCTGAAGGACCTGGTCGCGAGATCAAGCCCCTCAGCCGATTTTCAGTTCACGGCGCG
Organism: Spirochaetaceae bacterium UBA1318; assembly: GCA_002307015.1. Taxonomy (GTDB): domain Bacteria; phylum Spirochaetota; class Spirochaetia; order Treponematales; family UBA1318; genus UBA1318. Next base: position 12,399 of record DBTK01000051.1, on the reverse strand, counting down.
GTATGGGGCGCGCAGCAGCGTAACGCGAATCCTCGCCGTATCCTCCGACTACTTCCCGATGGAGAGGCTGTCGCTGAACCGGGGAAGACCGTTCAACCAGGAGGATGACCGATCCAAGCGTCGGGCAGCCATACTCGGAGCATCAATCGCCGAGAAATTCTTCAGCCCGCCGAGAAATGCGAATCACGAAGACCCGATCGGAAAGAGAATCAGCATCGGCACGTTCGGCGAAATCGAAGTCATTGGAACCCTGAAACCGGAGCCTGCGTCGCTTTTCCAATCCTTCCAGAATTACGACACGACGAACAACGGAACCATCTTCGTCCCCTTCTCCAGCGTGAGCCGTTTCGGCGGCGAAAGCGTAACGAATCAACTGAAAGTCGAGGCGATCTCGGTCGACAAGGTTGAAAAAGCCCAGCGCTCAATCCTATCGATCCTTTCGCAAAACCACGGCCGGTGGGACGGCGAGTCGAAGTATTCGATAGAGACGGGAAAAAGCGCGCTTGCCGAGGTTACGTCGATGACGACCCTCGTAACCAATTTCGTCTCGGCCGTCGCGGGCATTTCGCTCATCGTCGCGGGCATCGGCGTGATGAACGTCATGCTCATCTCGGTCAAGGAGAGGACAAAGGAAATCGGAACGAGGAAGGCGCTCGGCGCACGTGGGTCCTGGATCGGAAGCCAGTTCCTCATCGAGTCCCTGGCCGTCTGTCTATCGGGTGGCGTCGCGGGCGTGACTCTCGCAAGCCTCGTTGCCTTCGCGGTTTCGCGTCTCACGTCCCTCCCCGCCATAGTCCCGGCAGGGACAGTCCCGCTATCGCTCACGCTCTCGACGCTCGTCGCCATGACGTTCGGTTGGTTGCCCGCGCGCCGCGCATCCAAGCTCGATCCCTGCGAGGCGCTTCGATACGAATAGCCGATGAATCAGCCTCCGCTACGCCGGTTTTGCATCCGAGAATTGCCTCGCGATTTCGCTGAAGTCTTTCTGGATTTCAACGAAGGCCTCGACGATATCCGGATCGAAGTGGGAACCCTTTCCGTCGATCACGATCCCCATGGCCTTTTCGTGGGGCATCCCATCCTTGTAGACGCGTTGACTGATCAACGCGTCATAGACATCGGCCACGGCCATGAGCCTCGCGGAAATCGGGATGCGTTCACCGGCAAGGCCTTCCGGATAGCCTGATCCGTCCCACTTTTCGTGATGGGAGAGAACGATCTCCTTCGCAATCCAGAGGAAATTGACCTTGGCGCCAAGGCTCCGTTCGGCGTTCTCTATCGCATCTCGGCCAAGCGTCGTATGGGTTTTCATGATCTCGAATTCGCCAGGCTCGAGCCTCCCCGGTTTGAGGAGGATGCTGTCCGGAATGCCGACTTTTCCGATGTCATGAAGAGGAGCCGACTTGTACAGCATCGTTATGTTGGCATCGGAAAGGAAGGATCGGTAGTTCGGGTGATCCTTGAGCTTCATCGCGAGAGCCCTGATATAGGTCTGAGTCCTCTTGATATGGTTCCCGGTCTCGTTGTCACGGGTTTCGGCGAGAGAGGCGAGGGCCAGGATAGTCACTTCCTGGATTGCCTGAACCTCTCTCGTGCGCCTGTCGACCTCCTGCTCGAGAAAGGAATTCTGGTCCCTGAGAAAATCGGACACCGCCTTCAGCTTGAGATGATTCTTGGCCCGCGCCATGACGATGGGAGGGCTGATCGGCTTGGTGATATAATCCACCGCCCCCAGTTCGAGTCCCCTTTTCTCGTCCTCGATCTCGTTCTTCGAGGTCAGGAAAATGACCGGAATATCCCGGGTGGAAGGTTCGGCCTTGAGCCGACGGCATACCTCGTAACCGTCCATCCCGGGCATCATGATGTCAAGGAGAATCAGTTCGGGCGGGTTTTCGGACAGGGCGATTCGCAGCGCCTTCTCTCCGTCGTTCGCGACCTTCACCCGGTACTCGTCCTTCAGCATGGCGTTCATGAAGGCCAGATTGTCCGCCGTGTCGTCGACGACGAGAACGATCGGTTTCTCATTGAATGTCTGCTCAGTAACCATATTCGCCTCGCGTCATTGCTCGTCCCCTTCCATCAGGATGCCGGAAGATCGATCTTTGTCATCGCCTGCTCCAGTGATGCCAGGGCCTCCTCGAAATCGAAAGCCTCTATCGATTCCTTGATAACCGGAAAATCATCCGAAAAGGCGGCGTTGAAAAAGGCCGCTTTCTCCTCAATAAGATCGGCGGCCGCAGCGTCATCGTCCCGGAGCAAGCCCACCAGCCGTCGACAGACGCGCGCCAGCTCGTTCCTTTCCACGGACACCGGCGCGGAAACGTTCTCCGGCGGCAGTTTCGCTTCAAGATCCGTGATCAGCGCATGGAGAGCGGTATCGAACGGAGTCAGGAAAGCCTCTATCTTCTCCCGATTGCCGCCTTCCCGCAAAATCTTATCCAAATCCGCGGCCCGCTCCTGCAGAACGGTCGCTCCGATGGTACCCGCGCTTCCCTTTATCGTATGGGCGAGACGTTCCGCGGTAATCAGGTCGTCGGCATTGAGGGCATCGAGTATCGCCTTGGTCGTGCCCTTTTGACCCGCAAGAAATTTACGGAGAAGTGAAAGATACAGCGGCTTCTTGTCCAGAACGCGGCTCAGGCCGAGAGCCATATCAAGTCCGACGACAACCTCGGGGAGTTCGGCATCGGGGACTGGTACCTTCAGGCTTTTAATCTTATCGCTTCGATCGGGAGAGCGGGGCTTGATCCACTTGAGCAGCGCGATCCAGAGCTGGGGAGGATCGATCGGTTTCGTGATAAAATCATCCATTCCGGCGGCAATACAGGCTTCCCGATCCTGGTTCATGGCGTTCGCCGTCATGGCGACTATCGGAAGCTTTCGCCATTTTTTGTTCTTGCGAATTTCGACCGTGGCGCTCAACCCGTCCATGACCGGCATCTGGATATCCATCAATACCAAATCGTACTCGCTCAATTCCAGTTTCTCCAGGGCGATCTTGCCGTTATCGGCCGTTTCGGCATGCAATCCCGCCTCGGACAGGAGTCCGAGGCCGACCTCCTGGTTGACATCGTTGTCCTCCACGAGAAGGACCCGGGCACCCTTTATCGTTGCCAACCTTCCCTCCACCTCGGATACCGCCGCATCGATATGGACCGGAACCCGCCGTTCGCCCCGCAAGGCATCGATCGCCGCATCGAAAAGAACCGATGGAGTGATCGGCTTCGCCAGGACGGTCTCGATCTCGGCGGCCGCGGCGCGTTCATGGACATCCTCTCCCCAGAACGCGGTTACCATGATGATGTGCGGTTTCGGATCAAGTTCCATCACGCGAATGTGGAGCGCCGTCTCGATGCCGTCCATCTCGGGCATCTGCCAATCGAGAAAGACGATCCGGTATGGCCGGTTCTCCTTTACGGCCAGTTGAACCTCCTGAAGCGCGAGGGCTCCGGAGGCCACATCGGTAACCTTGAAACTCATGGATTGCAGCATGTCCCGCAACACGATTCTCGCATTCTCGTTGTCATCCACCACGAGAACGGGGCAACCGAGAAGATCCGGGGTCGGAACGAGAGCCGCCTTCTGCTTCTCGCCGATCGACACTCTCAGGGTAAACCAGAAAGAGCTCCCTTTGCCGAATTCGCTTTCGACGCCGACTTCGCCCCCCATGAGTTCGGCAAGCCGCTTGCAGATGGCCAGTCCAAGCCCTGTGCCGCCATATTTTCGCGTCGTCGACATGTCAGCCTGTTGGAAGCTGTGAAAGATCTTTTTCTTCTGCTCCTCGGTGAGCCCAATTCCCGTATCCTTCATCGTAAAAAGGAGAAGAAGTTCCTTCGTCCCGAATTCCTTGACGCGAACGGTAACGCAAATCTCCCCCCTTTCGGTGAATTTGACGGCATTCGATCCATAATTGAGAAGAATCTGGCTGATCCGCAGGGGATCGCCGATCAGGTTCCGGGGAAGGTCCTGGGCGATGTCGAAAATGAGTTCGAGACCCTTGGCCCCGGCCTTTTCATTGAGGAAGGCCGCCACGTTGTTGAGCATCTGTTCGATGTCGAAATCGGTCCTCTCGATGGACATTTTTCCGGCCTCGATCTTCGAAAAATCGAGGATGTCGTTGATGAGGCTGAGGAGATGCTGCCCCGAGGACTCGATCTTCGAAAGGTAGTTCCGCTGACGAACGGTAAGGTCGGTCTTGAGCGCGAGATGGGACATGCCCAGAATGGCATTCATGGGGGTACGAATCTCGTGGCTCATGTTGGCGAGGAAGTCGGATTTGGCCTTCGTGGCCTCCTCGGCCGCTTCTTTTGCCTCCCGGAGGGCTTCGGCAGCCTTGCGCTCGTCGGTTATATCCTCAACGATTCCGACCATGCCCAGCGAAGAGCCGGTGGATAGTGATTGCGCCGTCATCCTTGCCCAGAACAGGCTTCCGTCCTTGCGACAAAGCTGAATGGCGCCGCGATGGAAAATCTCATCATGCGAAAGCCGATCCGCCAATGAACGATCCTCAACTTCGAAGGTCTCATCGTCCTGATACCAGCAACGCATGGCCTTTCCCGTCAGTTCACCGGGTCCATAGCCGAAAATATCCTCCAGCTTCTGATTGCACCGTACGATCTTCCGGTCGAGGACCCTGAATATCCCCGTGGTCGCCGCATCGAAGATCGCGCTTTGTTCCTCGTACATGTCCTGGATCTGGGCTCCCTGCTCCTCCAACCTGGCCGCCTGTTCCTGGGTTGATTCAAGGAGTTCCTGGGTCCGGATATTGCGCAGGAGGACCTCCAGCCGGGAAGCGAGCAGGTAGGGCAGGTTGGTCAGCAATTCCCACTGCTGCGCATTCAGGGGCGAAAACGAGGCGAGCTCGATGCCGGCTATGCATTCCCCGCCGCTCACGATGGGAATCACGATTATCGTTTCGGGCAGCCGGTCTCCCAAACCGCTCGTAATATGCAGATAGTCGGAAGGAATATTCTTGATGACGACGGGCTTGCCGCCATGCAAAGCCTCGCCGATCACGCCTTCTCGAGAAGCGAACGTCATTTCCCGACAGGCTTCATTGCCTATTCCATAACCGCCGATGCAACGGAAACGATTTTTCGTCTGATCCCGGAGGTACATGAGAGCCGCTCCGCATTCGAACATCGGCACGAGGAGCGACAAAAGATCGCTCGCGAAGGAATCCATGCTCTCCGTCATTTGAATGATCTCGGAAATATCGGCAAGCCGGCTCTTGATCCAATCCTGCCGCTCTATTCCCTCTTCGGCCAGGCGAAAGGCCTCGAGCGTCTCGGCCAGCTCCGCTATTTCGGTGCCATCATCTCTGTGCGGGAAATGCACATTTTTGTCCCCCGATGCAAGTTTTTTCGTTTCTTCTGTCAGTATGACCAGCGGCGAGATCACCTTATTCTGGAAAAAAACAAGGAGAATACCGAGCATCGTCAAGGCCAGGAGAACATTCGAGACCTCCGCGACACTCTGGACGACGCTGGCCTGGTCCGAAAAGTCATTTTGCTGTTTCGAGATGCGCTCTTCGATGTCGATACGGACATGCTGAATCGTTTCCAAAATCGACGACTCGACACGAGTGTATTCATCACCGTATACGAGGGAAACGGCTTTTTTCAGTTCTCCCTTGACCACCGCCTGCGAAGCCTGATCGCCAAGATGGACCAGGGCTTCAGATTTTATGGTAGCCGTTTCGAGCAGATCTTTCTCCGCTTTGGTAAGCTCGAGCCCCTCCAGGGTGACCATCGCCCGCTCCCGCGACAGATTGATGGTAAGTTCAAGATTGAAACCGCTCAAGTACCGCTCATTCCCCGTCGCAGCATAGGATCGAATCGACGATGTCAAGGTACCGATGCCCGTAGTCAATTCGTTGATGGACTTCACCGCCTGAGTCAGATCGTTCGAGACAAGTCTTCGCTGTTCCAGAAGACGATAGGAATACAGCATTGTGTAAATACTGATGGAGGACAATAAAAAAACGAAAAGAGTGATCAGTTTACTCGTGCTCTTGATCCGCATGACTATGCTCCGATTTACAGAACCAACGATGAAGTCACCACCCTAAGTATGATCGAAACAGGGTAGGAAATCAGGAAAAACCAATCGATAGGGAACGATAGAGCGGAATAAAAAGGAAGGAGAACGACAGCGTTCGAAAGGGGAATTTCGGGAAATGCCGGGTAAGGGGCTGTGGAGCCTTGCAGCTAATAGAATAAAAAAGCAATCCAAACGGCGGCCCATTTTCGTGCCATCGGATGCTTGGGTAATTTGGGAAGCACATGGACCACATCTCTGGAAACACGAACCGGCAGTAGCTGTTAATAGCAATAAACTCCAAATAATAAAATTTATACCTGTTTCCGTTTTCTTTTAGCCCGTTTAATGATATAGTCGGTATCAAAGGGATATAAGATGGATAAGCAATTGCTTAGCTATCCTATAGATCTCGATTTTGAGCCTATCAGACTTCCGCCGGTCACCGACATACTTGTTCTTGGAAAGAAAACCCCTCAGGGAAAACAAGGTATCCTGCAGGCCTTTGAGCTGATCCTTCCAGATGTTTTTGAAATGCTCGAGATTAATGATTCGACGTTCCCTCAGATTGACGGCATTATCGTCAACAAAGCCATCCTGTCCAAAATACCGATTGAAGAAGTGACGAAAGTGCTCAAAGAAAATGTATTCCCCTACATTTGTCGAGGTGAAACGATAAAAGTGAATTTCAACGTCCATATATACAAAAAGGGCATCAGGGGGAATTGGGCAATGAAGATCGGTGACAACGATACCGAAAAGGCAAAATACGGTTTCAGTGCCGAGCTATTCCACACTACGAAAAATCCGATACAAGTCATCCTGAACGCCACGGAATTGCTGCGCCACTCCCCTGTTTGCGGCGAGCGGGAAATGTTGCCGGATTCGATAACGTCAAACGCGAAGATAATCGACATGCTTTTTTCAAATTATACTCGTCTCATTTTGAGGACATTATGAAAACCCCGTCGACTGAAAATGCATAGCGCGTAACTTGCGGAATCGATGGATTCCGCAAAATTGGGGATTAAATCATAAACCCGATTTTTAATGTCGAAGCATCGTCGCGGAAGAGGACAGCTCGACGACGCCGTATGCCAGGATGATCGAATCGAACGCCGTTGCTCGAGAAGCATGTGCCTCGAGAACCACGCAGGTATCCCCGCCGCGCGGCTCGTTCCTCAGCTCAAGAAACGCCAAAGCCCGAACGCGCTCTCCTAATCGGAACCATTCTCCTTTTCGTTCAAGTTCCCGATCATTCATCCGCAGTCCACCCATCGGTCAGCCGTTCGGCTTGGTTCAGGACGAGTTCCACGGCCTCTTCCTGTTTATCCGGCGGGTATCTATAGCGCCTAAGGGTCAATCTTACTAAGTTGCGAAGCCTGGCGCGAACATTCTCTCGTTTGCGCCAGTCGATGCTCGCGCTGCTGCGCAGCTTATCCGTGAGCTCTTTTGCGATAGCGGACAGAATCTCGTCCCCGAGCTCGCGAACGGCGCTCTCATTATTCGCCAGAGCTTCGTAGAAGGCGAACTCGCTATCGTTTAAGCCGAGCTTCTCTCCGCGAGCAGCCTGTTCCCTGAACTCTTTCGCCATAGCGATGAGTTCCTCGATGACTTGAGCGCTCTCTATGGCGCGATTGTGGTATCGATTGATAGTCTCTCGAAGCCTGTCCGCGAACTTCTTCTCGAGTACTATGTTCGTCCTGGTTCGCGAGGATATCTGGTCGTTCATAAGGCGTTCAAGAAGAAGGGCTGCAAGATTCTTCTGCGGGAGGTTCCTTACCTCCGAGAGGAACTCATCCGATAGAATGCTAATGTCCGGGCGCTCGAGGCCTGCCAGCGAGAAGACATCTTGTATCCCATCGACTACGACGGCATTGTCGAGGATCTGCCTCAGCACCGCTTCCTTTGCCTTCGTCGAGGACGCAGCGCTCGGCGAACCCGCCTTGGCGATAATCGCCTTTATCGCTTGGAAGAAAGCGAGCTCTTCCCTGTAGCCGATAGCCTCATCGAGAGTACCGCAGAGCGAGAAGGCTTCCGTCGCAGCGAGGATCGTGTCCGACCAGCGCTTCGAACCGTCTTCAATGCCCAGAATGAAGTTGGCGGCGGGGACGAGGAGAGCTTGGGCCTTGGTCAGGTAGGTCTTGTAGTCGAATCCGCGTATGAGCTCCCTGGCGACTTCCATCTTCTCGCAGAGCTTCGCCAGGGCCTCTGTGGCGCGATGGGCCGGCTCACCCTTGCCGTTACTATCGGTATAGTTCTTAAGCGCACTCCTAAGGGCCTGGGCCATGCCTATGTAGTCGACTATGAGACCGCCTTGCTTCGTGCCGAAGACCCTGTTCACGCGCGCGATCGCCTGCATGAGGTTGTGGTCGTGCATCGGCTTGTCCACATACATCGTATGGAGGCAGGGGACATCGAAGCCGGTGAGCCACATATCCCTGACGATGACGAGCTTGAGCGGATCGCTCGGATCTTTAAATCGCTTCTCGAGGCGCTTGCGCACGGCAGCGTTGTAGACATGGCTCTGGATTGGCTCCTTGTCCGCCGCAGAGCCGGTCATGATCACTTTGATCGCGCCCTTTTCTGGGTCAAGATCGTGCCAGGATGGCCGCAGGGTGACGATCGCCTGGTAGAGTTTCGCGCATATCTCACGGCTCATGCAGACTACCAGGCCCTTACCCTCGATCGCGCCGATTCGAGACTCGAAGTGGGCGACGATATCGGCAGCGAGTGAGTCGAGCCTAGGCTTCGAACCGACGATCTTTTCGAGGGCAGCCCAGTGGCTCAAGGTGGCTTCGCGCCTCGCGGAGTCCTCCTCATCCTCGAAGACATCCTCGATCTGGGCCCCGAGCTCTTCCATCTGCGCCTCGTCGAGGTCGAGCTTGGCGAGTCGGCTCTCGTAATAGATAGGAACGGTAGCCTTGTCATCCACCGCATCCTGGATGTCGTAGATGCTCACATAGTCACCGAAGACTGCCCTCGTGTCGTGGTCGCCGCCCTCGACCGGAGTGCCCGTGAACCCGACGAACGTCGCTTCGGGCAAGGCATCTCGAAGATGCTTGGCGAAGCCGTACTTGTAGCGTCCACTCTTCTTGTCGAGCACGGCCTTGAATCCGTACTGGGAACGATGGGCTTCATCTGCGATGACGATGATGTTCGATCTGCCGTTGAGCTTAGGGAACGAGGTCTCGCCCTTCTCGGGGATGAACTTCTGCACCGTTGTGAAGTAGATGCCGCCCGATTCGCGGCCGGCCAGGAGGTCCCGCAACTGCTCACGGCTCTCAGCCTGCACAGGTAATTCGCCCAAGAGCTCTCGGGCACCAACGAACACACCAAAGAGCTGGCCGTCGAGATCGTTGCGATCGGTCACGACCACGATGGTGGGATTCTTGAGCTTGGGCTCTTTCATGAGCTTGCCTGCGAAGAAGGCCATGGTGATGCTCTTTCCCGAGCCTTGGGTATGCCAGACAATACCGCCCTTCCTCGATCCAGGTACGACGGTCTTGCCGTAGCTCGCGCGCTCCGCGACGCGCTCCTTCTGAGGGTTCGCGGAGGCGATGATCGCGACGCGGAGGGCTTCGCGCACCGCATGGAACTGGTGATACGCCGCTATTTTCTTGATCACCGCGCCATCAGACTCTTCGAAGAGGACAAAGGAGCGCAGGAAATCGACGAGAAGATCGGGAGAGAGGAATCCGCGTACCACCTTTTCAAGTTCGAACTCGAGGAGGGGGCGATCGTCCTCATTTCGGATAACGCGCCAGGGGAGAAAACGGTCGAGGTCGGCGGTGAGAGAGCCCACGCGGGCGTTGATCCCATCGGAAATGACAAGGGCTTCGTTATAGATGAAGAGGGCCGGCAGTTCAGCCTTGTAGGTCTGTAACTGATTGAAGGCGTTCTCTATCCCGACATTCTCGTCGACAGGGTTCTTGAGCTCTAGTACAGCGATGGGAAGGCCGTTTAAGAAGCAGACGACATCGGGTCGCCTTAGCTGCTTTGCGCCAAGGACCGTGAACTGATTGACGGCGAGAAACTCATTGTTGGCGGGATTCTCAAAGTCAACAATTCTCACACGGTCGCCGCGGCGTTCTCCTCCGTCCTCTATCTCGATAGGCAGGCCTTTCACTAACGCGGCGTGGAAGTCCCGATTATTAAGTATGAGAGAAGGCTGTTTGGGACGCGCTAGAGCAGTGACGGCCTCCTCGATGGCTAAATCGGGGAGCTGAGGATTGAGGCGGGAGAGAGCTGCTGTTAGCCTGCTTTGGAGAATAACGTCCCGATAATCGGAGCGTTCCGGAGTCTCACCCTCAGGCGAGATATCGGGACCATAGAGCACGTCCCATCCCGAGTCGCGGAACCATGAGAGGCAGAGCTCTTCGAGATCGGACTCGTCCATTTTTTACCTCCTCGTATTATTTAGTGCCGATAAGCACCTTGAATAGACCATCAAGGACTTCTTCTCGCCCTGCGGCTGGGTAACCTAATCTGCGTAGGACAGTTCGGGCGGCATTGCGCATCGATGCTTTTATGCTGTCACGCTTCTCCCAGTCGACCGACTTGTGCTTCTCGATCTCCGTCGCGAGTTCGCTGGCAATCTGAGCGAGCCTCGGAGCTTCGACCTCTCCACTGAACTTGGACGACTTTAGGCTGTCGAGAATGCGCCCCTCGACATCGCGTGAAATAGGCCCTTGCTCGGCTTCAGCGCTGTCTGGTTGTACCGATGCTAGGTCTACTACGGCTGACTTCGTTTCAGCCTTCGCTTGGGCCGTGTACTCCGCGACGAGCTCGTTGCAGTATTGGGCTGCGCCGATGAGGTCGGGGAAGAGGCTCGCGTGGTGCACGTTCATGAGTCTGAGGTGCTGGAGACAGGAAACCCGGTCCTTGTTTGGAATATAGATCTTGCAGATATACCGGGCCAGCGTAGATGCTTCCTCCCCTTCGAGGAAATCACCTAAGACCTCTTCGGTGAGCGAGTTGATGAGGGAAGCCTCGAGGGTTTCGTCATAGTCCGAATACGTAAAGAGTCCAGCCTGGTTGACAAGGCGCCCATGATCGTCCTTCATTGGCTCCAGGATGCTCACTCCAGGGCAACGGTCCTCAGCCTCAACATGAGTCTTGTTAAGGAGGAATATCGCACGGTAGGGATTTGGCGCTTCCTCTGGCACATCCTCGCGCTCGAAAGCAAAAAAGAGCGCTACATATGGCGAATATGTCCAGTCTAGAAGGGGCGTCTCAAGCCCGTAGTGCTGTCCGACAGCCCAGAGCTCGTTCTCTTCGTCATTCTTGACAAGGTCATGATCTTCAAGGCGGCCACGTACAGCTTTTCGGAACTGACTGAGCTGTATATCCGCAACACGTTTAGTGACAACATGCCTGGGATCTTTTCTACCAAGTGAAGGGGCGATTGGCCACTCATATCGCTGATGCCCGCGATAGATTAGCTTCTCATCACGACGATGGAAGAATTCCTCCTCGAGAATCGTCGAGAACATTCGCCAGCTGTCAATCTTTGTGACTGGGACCCGGCCGCTGATACTGTCGTTCGTGATTGTGAACTCTGGCCATGCAGAAACTTTGTCGAAATGACTCGTCGTGTCTGCTTGGTCGCTCATGCTATGCCACCATTAATGGGAGCCTCAATTTCACCCGAGATTAGCTTGGGCAGGAGCTCATCTCGAATACTTGTCAGAATTCGATTTTCTGTTCTTCTTTTCGATGCTTCATCAAATAATGGTGATGAAATCGCGCAATATACTTGGATTGCATCAATAGATGGCGCCAGTACATTCATTGCTGCAACGCTTAATGGCTGAGCCCTTTGCCGACTTCCTGTTGAACCAGTAATCCTACAAAGAATCGCCTCTTGTACTGGGGCTGATGTTAGCAGGCCATATAGAAAAACTCGGTGCTTGTGGTTCTTGGGGACGAATTGCATGAACTCAGTCGAACAAACCGCTTTTGCTGTGCCGACTACTGGCATCCACGCGCGTGGTGTCTCTGGATTAAGCTTTGAAACGAGAACAGAATCCCGGATGACTATGTACTTATTGCTCATTATTTCATGTCCAAGATCTTTTGCAGGGAGCATATTAAGATCAAATGCAGGGATACTATAATGATCGAAATACTCATCGGGATAATCCGATGGTGAGATGGATTCCGTGCTGAGTCTAGCAAGATCATTTAATGATACTACATCCCATCCCTCCGGGATCTCTCCCGATTCCGATCTGACGAGCTTGTTGGGGAAAAAGCTTAATATCTCCCGCGTGAGCCCGAGCCGCTCGCAAATAGAGGTAGGCTTCTCTCCCGCCATCTTGGCGCGTACAGGCTCGAAGTCCACGAACCAGGACTTGA
>DBTK01000031.1:13738-13957 GCA_002307015.1 Spirochaetaceae bacterium UBA1318 | reverse complement strand
TCTCGCCCTTTCGGAGCTCGAAGCTCACGTCGTGGATGGAGGCGTTGCCCAGGCCGCTCACCGAGAGGATCGTCTCGCCGATGTCGCCCTTCCTGTCCAGCTCCCCGAAAACGCTCCCCAGTTCCCGTCCGACCATCAGCCTCACGAGCTCGATCTCGTCCGTCTCGTCCATCCTTTTCGTGGCGACGAACCGGCCGTCCTTGAGGACGACGACCCGGT
>DBTK01000031.1:13288-13496 GCA_002307015.1 Spirochaetaceae bacterium UBA1318 | reverse complement strand
CGTCCTTGAGGACGACGACCCGGTCCGCGATCCTCGGGAGTTCCTTGAGCCGGTGCGAGACGTAGAGGATGACGATGCCCTTCGCCTTGAGGCTTTCGATGATGGCGAAGAGACTCCCGATTTCCTCGTCGGAGAGGCTCGCCGTGGGCTCGTCGAAGGCGATCACCCGCAGCTTCCTCGCATAGGCCTTCATGATCTCGACCATCTG
>DBTK01000031.1:12803-13024 GCA_002307015.1 Spirochaetaceae bacterium UBA1318 | reverse complement strand
TCTCGACCATCTGCTGGTAGGCGACACTGAGATTCTTCACCTTGTCGGTCGGGCCGATGGGAAGGTGGAACTCGTCCAGCAACCGCTGCGTCTCGGCGTTGAGCCGCCTGAAGTCCACGGTCCCGAGGGCGTTGACCGGCAGGTTCCCCATGAACACGTTTTCCGCCACGCTGAGGTTGAGGACGATCTGGCGTTCCTGGTAGATGATGCCGATCCCGGCC
>DBTK01000031.1:12427-12561 GCA_002307015.1 Spirochaetaceae bacterium UBA1318 | reverse complement strand
CTGGTAGATGATGCCGATCCCGGCCCTGATCGCGTCGCGGGGGCTGGAAAAGGAGAGCTCCTCGCCGTCGAGCAGGATGACCCCGCCGTCCGCCCGGTAGTCGCCCGAAAGGATCTTGAGCAGGGTCGACTTGC
>DBTK01000031.1:0-12149 GCA_002307015.1 Spirochaetaceae bacterium UBA1318 | reverse complement strand
GCGCCGTTCTCGCCGAGCAGCGCGACCACTTCCCCGCCCGCCGCCTCGAAGCCGATCGCGTCGAGGGCCTGCACGCCGGGGAAGGCCTTGGATATTCCCCGGATTTCAAGGGTGCTCGTGGTTTCCGTCATGGCTGGTCCCTGACCGCGTCGAGGAAGGCGAGGATGTTCTCGATCGGGACGTCGTCCGGGATCGAGTGGGTCGGCGCGACGATGTAGCCGCCGCCGACGCCGAGGAGGGCCATGAGCCGCTTCGTCTCCTCCCTCACCTCGGCCGGCGAGGCGCGGGGCAGGAGGCGCTGGGTGCTGACCCCGCCGTAGAACGTGACGCGGGAGCCGAAGCGTTTCTTCATGTCGATGATGTCGTAGACCTCGGGCTGGAAGGTGTTGTAGATGTCCATTCCGGCATCCACCACATCGGCGAAGATCTCGCTGATGTCGCCGCAGGAATGCTGGGCGACGGCCATGCCCTTCGCCTTCACGTACGCGTACATCCGCTCGATGCGCGGCTTGATGAAACGGCGCCAGAGCTCGGGCCCCATGATGAGTCCCTTCTGCTGGCCCCAGTCGTCGCCGAAGAAAACGCAATCGATGGGGAAGCCGGCGACGATATCGACGACCTTCAGGTTGTACTCGACGATCCGATCCAGGAGCTCGTCGGCGAATTCGGGGTTCAGCAGGAAATCGACGAGGATGTCTTCCATTCCGCGAAGGGACCAGGCCCGCTCGAAGAGGGAAAAGCCGATGATGTACATCGTGAATCTCGTATCGCGTTTCGCCGCCAGACGGCGGCATTTTTCCTCGATGGACGCCCGGTCGGGCTCGGGGAACACGTAGCCGCCGAAGCCGGCTTCCTTGAGGAGGTAGTCCTGGACGACCCCGAAATCGCCCTTCTGCTCGTGGGTCCAGGTCACGCCGAACATGTCGCGGACGTGGGTCTCATCCTGGGCGGTCAGGATCTCGTTGCGCTCCAGGGCGAGGGAGTTCCCGATCTTTTCCTCGAAATTCTCGTCGCCGAAATGAAGGGCGAGGCGAGCGCTCGTGTCGTCGGTCAGGTCGAGCTGGAAAGGAACCAGGGGAGGACGATGATGGGCGAGAGTCTCCAGAACCAGTTCGCGCGGTGTCATGTTTCAATCTCCTCTTCGATCTCGTTCTCTGAGGAGATGCTAACCCCGCACGACGGTCCCGTGAATGGCGGAACCTGTCGGTGATATGGACTAAATTGCTGCCGCCGGCGCTTTCATCCCGTTCCGCGCTTGAGGCTCGAAGGGGTGATGCCGAAATGCCGCTTGAAGGACCGGGAGAAATAGAGCGGGTCGTCGTAGCCGCAGTATGAGGCTATTTCCTTTATGCCCATCGATTTGGATACGACGAGCAATTCGACGGCCTTCTGCATCCTGATTTCCCTCTGGATCTCCTTGAAACTCTTCGAATAGATCTCCGAGAACATATGTGCTGTCCTCGAGACGCTCTTGCCGATCATCGCGGCGACCTGGGTGAGCGAGAGGTCCTCCTCCGGATGTTCGCTGATCCTGGTTATCACGGACACGAGGGGATGACGCCCGAGCAGCGCGATCATCTTCTTCGTTATGATGAGATCGACGAGGGATGAGAAAAGCGGAAGCAGGTGGCTCAGCGTCGCGCTCGAGATGAGGGGCACCGCCCGGAAGGCGTTCCTCAATTCGTCGTTCGCGAATTTCTTGTTCCACTGCGAAAGCTTCCCCGGGGGAATCTCCTCGACGGAGCGGATCTGCCCGATCATGACGAAACCGAAAAGCTCATCGTCGGAGAACAGCGGCTTGACCGCCTCGACGAGCCCCCCGTGGCAGCGGTACACGATCATCTCTCCGCTCGCCCTGGCCTTCTCCCTGATCTTGCTGTCCGAGTCGAGGCAGAGGGCTTCGTTCCCGAGCTTCCTCCGCAGCAGGGTGCAGTAGGGACACCACGCGCGATTGAGGCCGACCCGATACTCCTCGCCTTCGGGGGTGAAGTAGGCGATCCTGATGTTGAACAGTTCGGTGAAGTGATTGAAGAGCTGCCTCACTTTTTCGCTGAGCAGAATATCCTGTTCGTTTCGCATGGACCCCCCTGCGCTTCGGCGTCGGACCCGAGGCTAGTGCCCCTTTCTCGCTTCCTTCTTCATCTCCACGCGCTTCAGGTAGCGCTCCTCCTCGTCGAGCCTTTCGCGGGTTCGGCGATCCGAGGCCCGGGATTTCATCTCCTCCTCGAAGGCCTTCCGGTACGCGTCATGGGACGAAGGCCGGACCCCGACCCTGCCCTGGTCCCGTCGGGCTTCGCGGACCGACCGCTTGAAGTTCGCGGGATGGTTCCGCTCGGACGACGCAGCCTCGACCCTGAGCCGGGGGACGGAGGCGAAGTCGTTCAGGTAGAAGGCGACCAGCTCGGCGTTCGTCGGTTCGGCGCCGAAGACGTGACGGCCGATAAAGAGAACTCCGTCGAAAGATTCTTCGAGCACGCCGACCCAGAACGGATTTTCGAAATAGATGGTGAAGGTCGATTTCGTTAGGTTCCCCATGACCTTACTCCTTGTTGAGCATCGGCGCGGCGGGCGCGACGGTGCCGGAGTAAAGAACGGACATCCTCGACGAGGAAGGCTACGGGTATGGGCTTCCCATACGTCCTGACTACCTACAGGACCGTGATTTTTTCTTTACCGTTTTCGAGTCGAAAACTTTCCCCGATCCTACAAAGTCGAAGGCCAGTTGTCAAGGAAGGAATTCACGGCGGGGTGCGGGAACCTTCCCGTCGCGCTAGGCCTTCGCCTTCTCGACGAGCTCGAAGATCGTCGGCATGAGCTGTTTCTTTCTCGACAGGATGTCCTTGAGCAGGTAGACCTCGTCCCTGACCTTGGGATAGCCGAGGAGGGCGAGGAGATTCTTGTCCGCGTCGATGAACAGGAGGCTCGTCAGCTCGGTGACGTCGGTGGCCATCAGGGCCGAGAGGTAGTAGCCACCCTGGGTCCGGAGGACCTTCAGCGCCGAGACGATGAGGTCCGCGCGTTCGAGAAGCTCGTCGGTGCTGGTGACCTCGATCTGGCTCACCGTTATCTTCTCGCCGTCGGCCGCGTACTCCTTCATGTCGAGCCTGATCATGTCGCCCGCGGGCATGCGCGCGGCGGCCGAGGCCGAGCCTTGGATGTCGGTGACGAGCTGGCCGATCTCGAGGTTGGTGATGTCGGCGAGGTAGTCCGCGGACTCCCGGTCGACGTCGGTCGTGGTCGCCGATTTCAGCCCGAGGGTGTCCGAGAGGATGCCGCAGAGGAGGATCGAGGCGATCGGCTTCCTGATCGGAATCCGATGCTCCCGGTACATTCCCGTGATGATGGTGCTCGTCGAGCCGACGACCCGGTTGATGAAGGTGATGGGATACTTCGTCGAGAGCGCCCCGATGCGGTGGTGGTCGATCACCTCGAGGATGCGGTAGTGCTCGATCCCCTCGACGGCCTGGGAGAGCTCGTTGTGGTCGACGAGGATGACCTCGATGTTGGGCTCCTTGATCAGGTCTCCCTCGTCGAAGACCCCGACGACCCGGCCGTCGTCGTCCGTCACCGGCACCGACCGGCTCGGGGAGGCGGCGAGGGCGGCCTTCGCCGACCTGAGGGAATCGCCCACCTTCACCGCCGCGATGTCGTCGTCGCCCATGGTCCAGACCGGGGTCGAGTAGATGGCGAGGAGGGAGGTGCTCGAGGTGTCGTAGGGCGAGACGAGGACGGAGACGCCCTTTTCCTGGGCGAGGTCCCGCAGCTCCTTCGAAACCACGTAGCCGTTGGTCGCGATGATGACGCGGACCCCGGCCTCGATCGCGATGCGCTGCACGTCCTCCCGGTCGCCGACCAGGACCAGGGTGTTCTCGGCCGGCTCGCCGCGGAGATGGTCCCTGAAGGACTCGCTCTCGAGGGCGGCGACGACGATCCTCGCCTTGAAGAAGGAATCGCCGTTGACGACGACCAGGGGCTGGGCCTGGATGGTCTTCAGGAGGTGGCCGACGCTCGTGGGGAACACGGCCTTCTTGTGCGGGTTGATCTTCGTCAGGATGTTCTGGGCGAATGCCCCGTAGTGGAGCATCGAGCGGTAGCGGCCTTCCTTGTCGACGATGGGCAGGACCTTCCGTTCCGCCTGGCCCATGATGGCGAGCGCCTCCCAGAGGGGCGTCACGTCGAGCACGGTGGGGGTCGTTCCCTCGAGGTAGAATTCCACCCTCGGGACGAGGTCTGGAAGGAATTCGGGGAGGGCGACCTCGAAACGGTCGAAGATGTACTCGGTCTGGGGATTCACCGCCCCCGCCCTCGCCGCGCGGGCCTCGGCCATGCCGAGTTCCCTCTTGAGTTCCGCGTACGCGGCCGCGGCTACCACCGAATCGGTATCGGGATTCTTGTGACCGATGACATAGACCCTTCGCTCCACGCTCAACCTCCGGAAATTCTCGAAACGCCGGCGCGAAACGGCGCCACGCGAAGGAGCCTATACGATTCGCCGGGGGACGGCAATACCCGGTGGGTGCTCTGAAGATTAGCTATGCCTGAACGGGTCGTGCGGAGCCGGGCCTTCGGCGAAGGTAAACAGAACCCGGCCGAACGCGGCATTGAAGCGGTCGACGATGTCCGCGTTCAGACGGATGAGCGGGACGATAAACTCGATTCGCCCCTTCCTCGACAGCAGGAGGAATTTGAAGAAGGCTGCCCCGGGAGAGCCGAGGTAGGTTCTCAAGGCCTCGAGGGCGGGGGATGGTTCCCCTTCCGGAAAAACGAGGTAGCCCCCGAGGTAGTCCGCCTGCTTTCGTCGGTGCCTGCGCGCGACGATCCGGCGGATTCGGGAGGTTCTCATCTGGATATGGGTGTAGAAGGGCACGGGAAGCTTCTCCGCCCCGAGCTCGATGGTCAGGACGGCGGGATCGAAAAAATTGTCGTGGATTCCGAAATCCGAAACGGAAGCGAGGAAGGATAGGTGCCTGCCGGCGCTTTCGGTTTCCCGGTAGGCTCGTCTTATCGATTCGGCCCACGGCGGGACCTCGCCGTCGATCAGGTGGGCGCGAATCTCCTCGATGCCGAAGGAGGGGTCCTCCACGAACCGCCAGGTGAGATCCCCCAGGTTCTTTTCCCAGTAGCCGGCCTTCCCTTTCTCCCGATCCCCGCCAAGACCCAATACGCGAAGGACGCGGGAGTCGCTTCCGGGCACGATATTCCCTTCCGCGTCCAGCTGGACGCAGACCTGGATGTTGGCGGTATGGCTTCCGGGGATATCGGGCTGCCTGACCCAGCCTCGCGGCGGTATCCGGACGGGTTTGCTGCCCTTATCGAAGCGGACGATTTCGGCGATGCCCTCGTAGCGGGGCTGAGCGACCGGCAAATAGACGGCGAGGGGATTTCCTCCCGCGATATCGAAGTCGTATTCCAGCGCGTAGATATGATCGATGAACCGATAGTGCCTGTTGCCGTCGGGATCGACGGTAAACACGGTCGATTCTTTTTTCGCGGAGGAGAGGCAGAGGTCGTGATAGGTTTCCTCGACGTCGAGGTGGGGTCCCTCGTCGAAGGGCCACCCGTAATGCCGTCTCCATCTGAACCGGCTGGGGGCCTTTTCGAAGGTGTTCAGCAGCCGATAGACCCGTCCTTTCTCGAGAATCACGAGCACGACGTCGTTGTCGCAATGGATCCTCTGGATCCTTCCGGATGGAAAAGGGGGTCCAGGCTGGTAGGTCGTCCGGTTTTTCCGACGAGCCTCCATACGGCATCGTCCGCCGTAACCGCGTGCTTCGGCCGGAAATGGAGACGCCCCTCGGCGCCTTTCCCCGTGCCGATCGCGAAGAGATAGCGGTTGTTGAACTGCAGGGTGTCGGTCGCGAATTCGATGTGATCGGGTAATTCAGCCATGGCTCCAGTCTGTTTCGCGCCGGGGCTGCTGTCAAGGGAAATCGGGCTGCCTTCTCTTTTGCATCGACTCGGCGGATGTGCTACACTTTCGCCATCGTCGATACCGAATCTCTTCAGCGTTTTCCACGTATTGGGTAAAGAGGTCAGTGTATGGTTCTCAACGGGAAACGGGTCCTGGTCTGCTTTTTCCTCATGACGTTCATGGCCTCGGGAATGTCGGCCGCCGGGTCGCCGGCCCGAGGGGCTTTCCTCGCGCAGGGGGGGCGGATGGATCTCTCCGCGTACGGCTTCGGGCCGAAAACCATGATCCCGCTGGATGGATCCTGGGAATTCTTCTGGGGAAAGCTGGTAGGTCCGGGGGATACGACGACGCCGGCGACCGCCCTCGTTTCCATGCCGGACGGACTGTGGCAGAATGTCCGGATCGACAACCGCCCCCTCCCCGCCTACGGCTTCGCGACCTATCGGCTCAGGGTGGCCGTAAGGACGGGAGGGAAGGAACTGGCCCTGAAAATTCCCGAGGTCTTTTCCGCCTGCAGGCTTTTCGTCAACGGGGAGGAACTGTTCGTCGCCGGTACGGTGGGAACCACGGCCCTCGATTCGGCCTCGTACTACCAGACCGGGATCGTCCGGTTTGTTCCCCGCGACGGAGACAACGAAATCCTGATCCAGGTTTCGAACTACCGGGAGAGGAGGGGAGGCATCGATCGGAGGATCTATATCGGCACGGTCAAGACGGTGAGCGACGGGTATTCGCGTTCACTCGCCCTTGACCTCCTCGTTTTCGGAACCCTCCTCACGATGGGCATCTATCATCTCTTCCTCTTCTGGAACCGACGGAAGGACAGGTCCCCGCTGTGGTTCGGGCTCTTCTGCCTCATCATCTCCTGCAGGACGCTTCTGTATGGCGAGCGATTCCTCTACATGCTGTTTCCGACCCTGCCGTGGGGTTTCTTCAACGTCGCGGACCATTTGAGCTTCTATCTGGGCATTCCGATATTCGTGGAATTCATTCGTCTCGTTTTCAGGGAGTACATCTCGGTCAGGGCCATCAGGATCTACCAGGGACTCGGCGTGTTCTTTTCCCTGTTCCTGTTCTTCCCTCCGGCGGTTTTCAACACGACGGTCGTGTTCTACGAGTTGATCAGCGGCCTGACTGGCGCCTACCTGCTTTCGGTCATCATCTACGCGTTCATCCACGACAGGAGTGACGCCCTGATCACCGTGATCGGGGTTTCCGTTTTCGCGGTCTCGGCGGTCAACGAAATTCTCTACAATACGGGTGTCGTTCAGACCTTCAACACCCTTTCGCTTGGGCTCCTCTTCTTCCTGTTTTCCCAGTCCATCTTGCTGGCCTTTCGCTTCTCCAAGGCCTTCAGCGACTCCGAGCATCTGAGCATCCGGTTGACCGACACCAACAAGGCGCTGCGGCGGTTCATCCCCCACGAGTTCTTCCAGCTGCTGAACTGCGCGGAGGTCGTCGACATCAAGCTCGGCGACAAGATCGAGAAGGACATGAGCGTCATGTTCACCGATATCCGGGGCTTCACGGCCCTGGCGGAGACGATGACCTCGACCCAGACCTTCAATTTCCTCAATTCCTATTTCGGCCGCGTCGGCGGCACGATCAGGCTCAACGGCGGTTTCATCGACAAGTACTTCGGGGACGGGTTCATGTCCCTTTTCGCGAACCGGCCCGACGATGCCCTGAAGGCCGCGGTGGATCTTCAGAAGGTCGTCGTCGAATACAACAGGCAGCGGGGATCGGTCGGATATGCGCCCATCAACATCGGTTCCGGCCTGAATTACGGACCTCTCGTCCTGGGGACGGTCGGCGAAAAGAACAGGATCGACACGACCGTCATCTCGGATGTCGTGAACCTCTCCAGCCGGCTCGAAGGGTTGACCAAGCTCTATGGCAGGGGAACCATCGTGACGAAGGAATTCATCGAGGCCCTGGAAAAACCCGAGTCCTTCAACTGGCGCATTCTGGGCTTGCTCCGCGTTCAGGGCCGCAAGGAAGCCATCGAAGCCGTCCATGTCTATGACGGGCTTCCCCAGGACGAGTGGGAGTCCTATCACCGAAACAAAGCGGCGTTCGAATACGCCCAAGTACTCTATCGGCAGGGGAAATTCCGGGAATCCGAGGTTTGCTTCACCGAGCTTTCGACTCTCCATCCCGGGGATTTGGCGATCGGCACGTACCTATCCCGTATCAGGCTGCTGATCAAGACCGGCCTGTCAAGCGAATGGGACGGGATCGACGAAATCCCGACCAAATGACGATCGGACGAGGCGACGGCGGGCGTCCCGAAGAGTAGGCATCCGCCTATCCCGCGAAGGTCCGGTTTTTCCCCATCCGTTTCGCCTCGTACATCGCCTGGTCGGCGCGATCGAGCAGGGGTTTGGGTTCTTCGCCGGGGCCGAGCTCGACGGCGCCGATGCTTATCGTCACGGCCACCTCCTCGCCCGAGGAGGCGGAAAGCGGGGAACCGCCGAAGCGTTTCCTGAGGCGCTCGGCGGCGAGAATGGCGTCGACCCTCTTCGTTCCCGGCATGATGACCACGAACTCCTCGCCGCCGAAACGGCAGGCCACGTCGCCTTCCCTGAGGGACTCGCGCACCGTGGCCGCGAGAGATTTCAGGACATCGTCGCCGAAACTGTGGCCGTAGGAGTCGTTCACCGATTTGAAGTCGTCCAGGTCGAAGAAGAGGAGGGAGAGTGGCGCCTCGCTCCGCCTGGCCCTGGCGACCTCGCTCCTCAGCGCCTCCATGAGACGGCGCTTGTTGTTCAGGCCCGTCAGCTCGTCGGTCATGCTGATGGCGATATAGCGCTCCTGGGATTCCTGGAGCCTTTCCTTTTCCAGCTTGAGCGTCCTGATCCTCTGCCCGAGGGCCATGGAGAGCAGGATCGATTCGGCCGCCATGCCAAGGGCGACGCCGTTCACCGTCCAGAAGGCGACGGGGAGGACCCCGAGCCCCATGAGGGCGAAGGCGAGGGCGCCCGAGATGAGGAGGGCCCAGGCGACGAGGAAGTAGCGGGCCGTACTATTTCCCTGCCGAAGGCCGATCACGGCGGTCACGATGATGAGGGCAGGGAGGATGAGGCCGAGGGCATGGGAGAGGCCGAAGGCCGTTTCGTGGAAACCGCAGAAACCCATGGCGACGACGAGGAGGCCGAGCCCGGCGATCGCGACGAAGGCCGGGAAAAAGCGGGGCCGGTTTTTCCTGACCGAAAGGAAGGAGCAGGAGAACACCGCGCCCCACACGATCATGAGACCCACGAAAATCCACACCGCCGAGAGCTGGGAGCCGACGGGCCTGCCGAAGAGGGCCATCGCATGGCCCTGGACCCAGAACTGCCAGAGCAGGCCGGAGGCGACGTACAGGATGTAGTAGAGGTAGGCCCGATCCCTCAGGGAAAGGAAGATGAAGAGGTTGTACAGGATCATGGCGATGAGGATGCCGTAGATGACACCGTAGGAGGCCGCGTAGATCGTGTCCGCGCGTGCCATCGCGAGCGGGGATTCGACCGTAACCTTGACGCTCACGGCCATGGAACCCTCGAGGCGGAGGTAGCAGAACTCGTTGGTGCGCACGTCGGACGGAAGAACGAAGGGGTAGAAGCGCGACGGCGGCTCGTCCGGCCTCTGGGGAAGGAGGGCCCCCGCCCTGTATGCCGAGTAGCCGGCTCCCGTGCGCGGAATCCAGAGCTCGACCCTGTCGAGGATGATCGAAAAGCTCGGCTTCACTTCCAGTATCCAGCGTCCGGCATCGGTCCCGGCTGGAATGGCGTCGGCGAGGCGGAACCGGATCCAGGTGACCGGGCTTTCCTTCGATACGTAGATCATCCGGTTGCCGACCGGGCTGAACCCGACGGCGCCAACCGCCGCGTCGTTCAAGCCGAGGGAAGGAGGAGCTCCCAGGACCATGTCGGCCTTGGTGCCCAGGTCCAGCGCCTTCCCCGCCGGATTCACTGGATCCGTCGGATCCGCAGGGTCGGCCGCCAGGAGCCCGGCGGCAAGCGCCGAGCATAATATCCCGGCAATGACTTTCTTGAAGAGCATTGTCCATTATACACGGGGATTCGAGGGCGAAGGCAAGTGCGAAGATCCCAAGTGTAGGTAATTACCTGCTTTTCGAACCACCACGGAAATAGGAGATGGCGGCGGCAATCTCGTCGTAGACATCGCTCCCCGGCGTTCCGAAGCTGCCTGACCTCGGCAGGAATTCGAGACCCCAGTAGCCATCATAGCCGGCGTCCATGACCTTCCCGACGATGGCGGGATAGTCGATCGCGCCGCCCGGAACGGGGAGGTCGCGCAGGGGGCTCTCGGCTACATGGATGTGGCCGATGATCGGCAGGTTCGCGATCAGGTCGTCGATCACGTTCTCGCCCATCCGGTACATGTGGTAGATGTCGTAGAGGACCCTGAGGCCCGGGGAAGCGACCCGCTCGACGACCGAAAAGCCGTAGGCGCTCGAATCGGCCTGGTATCCGGGGTGATCCATGGCGCAGAGCATCTCGAAGAGCAGGGTGACCCCGGCCTTTTCCGCGACCGGGGCGAGGAGGCGGAAGGCCTCGACGCAGGCCTCGATTCCCTCATCGTCGGGGGAGCCGAAACGGTTACCGCTGAACACGATGAGGTTCGGGATGCCGTCGGAACGGGCGGCCTGGATCGCCGCCTCGATTTCGGGCACAAGGGCTTCATGGTTCTCGCGGCGGTTGAGGCCCTCGACCATCCCCGGCCCCGAAAGGTCGATGACGGGCAGTCCCGCGGCCCTGGCCGCCGCCCTGCGTTCGACGCTCACCATCTCGACGGCCGAGACGCCGGCCGACTTGAGCCCCGGGTAGTATTCGGTCGCATCGGACCCATCTTTCAGGTAGCACCAGTCAGCGGCGCTGAATCGAAGTTTCATGGAATCCCCCTCGGATTTTCGTGTGGACAGCCGGACGGATGGTCGGGCCCTGGACCCGGACAGTATACCCCCGCTTCCTACTGGACGCCATTCCGTTCTTTTTTTTCTCGGTTTTACTTTTTTTCCGAAGCCGAATAAAATAGGCCATCGTCAGCGATAAGGAGAACCCATGGCCCTCTACGATCTTCCCCTCGAACAGTTGCGGCAATACCGGCCCGAGGTCGACGAACCTCGTGATTTCGATTCATTCTGGAACGCGACCCTTTCCGAGGCCCGGGCTGCGGCCAAGCCGCCCGTCTTCGTCCCGGTCGATGCGGGACTCGAAACCCTCGAGACCTACGACGTCAGCTTTTCAGGCTACGCGGGACAGCCGATCAAGGCCTGGCTCGTCATGCCGAAAGACCGGCCGGGCAAGCTCCCGGGCGTCGTCGAGTATATCGGCTACGGCGGCGGCAGGTCGCTGCCGATCGACTGGCTGCTCTGGGCGAGCGCGGGGTTCGCCCATTTCGTCATGGATACGAGGGGGCAGGGGAGCTCCTGGAGCCAGGGGGATACCCCCGACGAACAGGACGTTCCCGGTTCGCCCGAAATCCCTGGGTTCATGACCCGTGGAATCCTCGATCCGACGACCTACTACTACCGCCGTCTCATCGCCGACGCCGTGCGGGCCATCGAAACGATGAGGCTCCACCCTGCCGTCGATCCGGACCGGATCGCGGTCACCGGGGTGAGCCAGGGCGGCGGCCTCACGATAGCGGCCGCGGGCCTCGCCGGGGGCCTCGTCCGGGCGGCCGCTCCCGACGTCCCCTTCCTCTGCCATTATCGCCGGGCCATCGAGGTCACCGACACCAATCCCTACGAGGAGATCAGGGCGTACTGCAAGATTCACCGGGATTCCGTCGAAACGGTATTCCGGACCCTGGCCTACTTCGACGGCCTGAGCTTCGCCACGCGGGCCGGCTCGACCGCCCTCTTTTCGATGGGGATGATGGATACCATCTGCCCCCCGTCCACCGTCTTCGCGGCGTACAACCGCTGGGCGGGGACGAAGGACATCAGGATCTACCCCTTCAACGATCATGAGGGAGGTGCGAGCTTCCAGAACCGGGAAAAGCTCGCCTTCCTGAAGCGGGAGTTGAGGTAGGGGTCGCTATCGGATGGCCTCCGCGGCGACGGAGCGGTCGAGGTCGGCGGAGGCTATCCTGACGTCGATCTGCGTGCTGGTGACGGCGTACTCGGCCTGGAGGAGGCCGACCTCGGCGCCCAGGACGTCGGAGTCGCTGACCATCCCGTTGTCGTACTTCTGCCTGGTCACTCGGAGGTTCTCGGTCGCCTGAGGCA
>DBTK01000136.1 GCA_002307015.1 Spirochaetaceae bacterium UBA1318 | reverse complement strand
CGCATCTGCAAGTACAACCAGCTGATGAGGATCGAGGACATGCTGGGTGACGTCGCCGAGTATGCCGGCCGCAAGGCGTTCTACAGCATCAAGAAATAGGAAAGCCCGTGTCTCTTTGCGGGTCGGAACGCCTACGGCGTCCGGAACCCGCACGGAACGCGAGATCCAGACAGAAGGCCGCCCCATCGGGACGGCCTTTTTTTTGTCCGGGGCCTCGGGGAAGACGCGGCGGCGTCCAGTCTGTAGAAGCCGAAGCGTCCGCTTTTCCGGGCACCTCTTGCGCTTCCCCGTGTTTTATAGGTACGCTTCTCCGAATCGGGCGCGGCATGCCGCGCGAAACATCCAAATCCTGCTTCGGAGTTCGATGGTGACTGAATTGACGCTCGACGCTGCCTGTGGAAAAGACAACTGCCACGGGAAACGACTCGCGATACTGACGATCGGCGCGCTCGGCGTCGTTTTCGGCGATATCGGAACCTCCCCGCTCTACGCCCTGAGGGAGTGTTTCGCGCCTGAACACGGGGTTGCGGCCTCCCCGGAAAACGTGATCGGCATCGTCTCCCTGCTCTTCTGGACCCTCTCGCTCATCGTATGCGTCAAGTACCTCCTCATCGTCCTTCGGGCGGACAACAACGGAGAGGGCGGGATTCTCGCCCTGGTCGCCCTGGTGGGACGGAGCATCCCCAAGGGCAGCATTCGGAGAAAGGGGTTCATCGCGATCCTCGGGATCCTCGGGGCTTCCCTCCTCTACAGCGACGGCATCATAACCCCGGCCATTTCCGTCCTCTCGGCCGTCGAGGGCCTCAAGACGATCCACCCCTCATTCGGCACCTACATCCTGCCGCTTTCCCTCATCATCCTCGCCTGCATCTTCCCGATGCAGCACCGGGGCACGTCGAAGGTCGGCGGACTCTTCGGACCCGTCATCACCATCTGGTTCATCGTCATCGCCATGCTCGGCATCTCCTCGATCGTCCAGAAGCCCGAGATCCTCTACGCCCTGAACCCGGGCTACGCGATACTCTTCGTCATCCACGGGGGATGGCGGACCTTCGGCGTGCTCGGCTCCATCTTTCTCGCCATGACCGGCGCCGAGGTGCTCTACGCCGATCTCGGCCACTTCGGCCGCAAGCCGATCCGGCTTTCCTGGTTCTGTCTCGTCTACCCCGCCCTCATTCTCAACTACCTCGGCCAGGGGGCTTTCCTGCTCAGGGCCCCCGGAGAGCTCGAGAACCTTTTCTACCGGCTCGCTCCGAGCTGGGCTACCCTGCCTCTCGTCGTCCTCGCGACCTTCGCGACCGTCATCGCCTCACAGGCAGTCATATCGGGAGCCTTCTCCCTCGCGCGGCAGAGCGTCCAGCTCAACTACTGGCCCCGAGTCCAGATCAGGCACACCTCCTCCGAGAACGCGGGCCAGGTCTACGTTCCCTTCATCAACTGGTTCCTGTTCCTCTCGACCGTCGGCCTCGTCCTGCTGTTCAGGAACTCCGGAAACCTCGCCGGCGCCTACGGCATCGCCGTCTCCGCGACCATGCTCCTGACGACGGGGCTCACCATCTTCCTCGCCCGAAAAATCTGGAAGGTCAAGCTCTACGTCCTCATTCCACTGTCGGTGATCTTCATCATCATCGACGTCTCATTCTTCGCCGCGAACGCCATCAAGATCGTCTCGGGCGGATGGATCGTCGTCTGCATGGCCATCGTGCTCTGCACCCTCATGCATACCTGGATCACGGGAAGGAAGCCCTTCACCGAAAAGATGAAGTCCTTCATGATCACGCCCGAGAACTTCGCGGCGAGCATCGCGCTCAATCCGCCGGTTCGCGTCCATGGCTCGGCCGTTTTCCTGACCGGCTATCCGAACGGCGTGCCGAAGTCCCTCCTCCACAACCTGAAGTGCAACCGCGTGCTCCACGACATGACCATCATCCTCTCCGTCCAGACCATCGAGATTCCCAAGGTCGATGCCCAGCACCGCGTGGCGGCCCTCGATCTCGGCTCGGGCATCTGGAAGGTCGTCCTGAACTACGGTTTCAACGAAACCCCGGACATCCCCCGCACCCTCGCGTCCATCAAGATACCGGGATTTTCGCCGAAATCGATGGATACCCTCTACTACGTCGGGCATGAAACCCTCATCATCAAATCGGGAAAATCGAGCATGGGCATCTGGCAGAAAAGGCTTTTCGCCTTCATGTACAAGAACGCCCTGAACGCGACGGATTTCTTCAAGATCGAGCCGAGCAAGGTTCTCGAACTCGGCTCCAGGACCGAAATTTAACCGGCCATTGCTTCTTTGAAGGCGCGAGCTTCGATACGAAAAAGAGTTGACATTGATGAGATGTGTGATAAAATTCATATTGGAGAAATTAATAATTTGCAGTATGCCAGACCGAGCTCTGATAAAGACATGAACGACCTCGCAGCAAACCGCGGGGTCTGAATCCCGCCTGCGAATCACCATGTGTAGAGCCTGCGCCATAAGCGATGACATCGGCAAAAGATCCATCGATTTTTTTGTGGGGGAAGTTGTGCGTAAATCATTTTCGTTGACCAAGCGTATCTCACTCATCATCAGCGTATTCGTGGCCGTCCTGATCGCCGCGGTAATCCTCTTAATCTACGCGAGACTCGACACGGAGTTCTCCGCGCTATCGGACGCCAACAACGACCAGATCGTGAACGCCCGGTCCGATCAGCTCGGCGATTTCATCGAGAAGCTGCATTGGGAATTGAACATCTCCGCGGCGAGGCCTGAATTGCGGGATCCCGACATGAAGAAGATGGTAGGCACCCTAAAATCCATCGCCGAGAAAATTTCACCCGATATAAACCTGGTGCTCTTCGCCCTTCCGAACGGCGATTATGTTACCTCCCAGGATACGCGCTCGAACATCGCGGAACGCGATTACTTTACCGCGATAGCCAAAGACGGCAAGGACTTCTTCGTCGGAAGCGCCGTCATCGGGAAAACCACCGGCGTCGCTTCCGTCAACATCTCGACGCGCGTGCTCGGCCCTAAGGGCGAGCTGGCCGGCGTCCTCGCGATTCAGATAACCCTCGACAAGCTTTCGGATGTCACGGGCAAGATCAAGGTCGGACGCTCCGGATACGGGTGGATCGTCGACCATCGCGGCATCGTGATCGCCTAT
>DBTK01000013.1 GCA_002307015.1 Spirochaetaceae bacterium UBA1318 | reverse complement strand
GTCTCGATCCCGATGCCTTCCTTGAGGATCACGTGAACGAGGGGCGCGAGGCAGTTCGTCGTGCAGGAGGCGTTGGAAACGACGTTGTTTTCCTTCGCGTTGTACTCGTGCTCGTTGACGCCCATGACGAAGGTCTTGATCTTCTTCGAATCGTCGGCGCTCTTGGCCGGGGCGGAGATGATGACCTTCTTGGCTCCCGCCTCGAGGTGACCCCAGGACTTCTCGTTGGCGAAAAGTCCGGTCGACTCGATGACGTACTCGACGCCGAGCTTGGTCCAGGGAAGGTTCTTGAGTTCCCTCTCGGCCATGATGCATTTGATCTCGTGGCCGTTGACGACCAGGATATCATCTTCGGCAAGCGATGCGTCGCTCTTCTTCGAAGTGATGGTCGCCTTCATGCGGCCGTGTACGGAATCGTACCGGAGCTGGTAGGCGAAATACGAGGCGTCGGTGACGATATCGACGACGCCGACGACATCGATCTTGTCTTTCCCGAGAAGGTTCTGCTCCACGATCGCCTGGAAAACCAGCCGACCGATTCGTCCGAATCCGTTGATTGCTATCTTCATGAATAACTCCTCCTAATAGGACTGAATCTATATTTTTGGATTCATTTTATGGATTTTTGAAAAGGCTGTCAATCGGGAAACGACAACGGTTGCGGAATGTACCATGGGTTTGTATGGATTTGTCTACGGCGGCCGGAAACGGGTCGCCAGCCGGGAGACTTTCCTCCGCGCCTCCCTTCGTGCTACCCTCCCCGAAAGGAGACCGGCATGAAAACCAAGGTAGTGCTGCTGAGCGGTTTCAGCGACGAAGAGGCCCTTCTGGCCATGAGGGCGGTGAAGGCGGCCGTCCCGGAGGGAAAGGACATCGCCTTCGCCATGACCACCGAGACGAACCTGACCTGGAAGCTCTCCGACCTGATAGAGCACGTATCGGAGGAACACCGGTACGCCATGGAACGCAGGGCGAAGGGCGAAAAGCCCTGACGCCGGACATCCACGCGTTTTTTCACACCTCGATATCCCGCCATTCCCCCTCGAGGGCGATCTGATTGGGCCTGAAGTTCCGTTTATAGGACATCTTGCGGGAACCGGGGACGTAAAATCCGAGATAGTACCAGTGCAAGCCGAGCCTGGCGCAGAGCTCGGCTTCCATCATGATCGAATAGGTTCCCAGGCTCCGGGAGCCCTCGTCGGGATCGAAGGCGAAATAGACCGAGCTGAGCCCATCCTCAAGGATGTCCAGGTAGCCGGTCGCGATGAGCCTCCGTCCGATACCCGATCCGAGGTAGTAGCACGACATGACGGTCTCCACGGGGCTCTCGATGAGAAATTTCCGGTAGGATTCCCTCTCGGCGCTCGGATCGGAGGCGATGCCGTCGTATCCGTCGGGGGATTCCGGCGATTCCCGCTCAGGCTCGGGATGACGGGCCGCGACGTACCGGGTGTAGAGGCCGAAACACGAGGCGTGGTACTGGGCCGGGAAAAGCTCGATCGTGACGTCGGCGTTCCGTCGCCTGACCCTTCTCTGGGATTTGGTGGGACTGAAGCCGGGGGCATTGAGGCGGATCGGGTAGCAGAGGGAGCAGTTCGGGCAGTGGTTCTGGTAGAACACCGAACCGCTCCGCCTCCATCCCTCAGCGAGGAGCTTCTCGTAGTAGCCTCCCGCCATCGCACCGACGGAAAAGAACTCGACCCTCCAGTCCCTTTCCCCGAGGTAGGGACAGGGCCCGTTGTCGCAGCTCATCATCGGGACCTGCAAGCTTACGGGATCTCCCGGTCGTCCTCGGGCGGTCTCCGGTTTTCCATCGAGAGCGTCAGGAACTTGAGCGCCTCCTGGGCCGAGCCCTGCACGTGCTCGTACCAGATCGAATAGAGCTCGTTGCCGATGATCCCGGGATAGGGGGCGCCCTCGATGTCGCTGATCAGCTTCCTCAGTATCTCCATGCCCTCGTCGTCCATGGCTGCCCTTTTCATGAAGGAAGTTCGCGGCTCACGCAGTCGGGCCGGGACGCCGCGAAGGTTCCTGCGTTCCCGGGGGAATCGACGAGGACCGAAACGGCCGACTCGAAGCGGGAGCGCAGGGACGAGGCGCTTTCCCTTACCGCCTCGGGGGTGGCTGCCAGGAGCTCGTCCCGCCTCGCCTGCCTCGTCTCGGCCGTGATTCCGTTGAGAATGCGCTTGAAGGCGATGAAGCCCTTTTCCCCTGGGGAGAAGGGCCTGATGTCCTTCCCGACGACGCTCACGACGGCGTTCTCGAGAACCGCGTCCTCGACGCCCTCGGCCGCGAGGCTCGAGAGCGCCTCGGGGAAGAGGGCAAAGGATTCGACGGCCTTCGGGTCCCGGTAGGTGGCGAACGAGAATACCGACTCGAGGGAATCGACCCCGGCGAAGGCCCCGTAGGCCCCGTTTTTCATCCTCGCCTTTTCCCAGAGGAATCCGGTGGAAAGGAGGTGGGCGACGATGCCCTCGCGGGTCTGCTCCCTCGTTCCGAACGGGGAGGCCTTGATCGTCGAGGCGGCGAAGCCGACCGTCGTCACCCCGGAGAAGGCCTCGTTCCTCGCCTTTCCCGGCTGGACGGGGGAGAGGATGAGGCCGGGAATCGGAGCCACCCGCGCGGGGCCCTCGGGGCTCCGCGCACAGGAGGAGGCGAAGGCGTCGAGGGGACCGAGGCAGGCCCCGAGGTGGCGGGACTCGGCGGTGAGGTTCGCGATGAGGGCCGATTCGGTGAACACCGAGTCCCTGATCCGCTCGAAGGCTTTCGCGAGGGTCTGGAAATCCTCCGTTCCCTTCAGCTCCTCGAGGAAATAGGCCTGGGAAATCCCTCGCCAGGACTCCTCGGTGGCCGAGGCGGCGCTGAAGCCGGCCGAGCTGCGGAGGCTGGCGAAGCTCGATCCCGACGGGACGAGGGCCGAGACCAGTTCGTTCCGCTGCTCGGAGAGGAGATCCTTGAGCCGCCTCTCGTCGCCGTACTCGGTTTTCCTGACGATGTCCGAGATCAGCGCGAGGGCCGGGCCGAGCAGTTCCGGAAAGGCCTTGATGCGGAGCAGGAGGTAGTCCCTCGTGATCCCCGAAACCGTCGAGCTCGACTCGAGTGAAACGTAGAATCCCCCGGTCTTGAGGGAAAGCTCGGTCGAAACCTCGTCGTAGCGTTTTCCCGGAATGCCCATCCCGTTGGTCGCGCGGCAGAAAAGCGGCAGGTAGGGATAGTAGGCCCGGTCGAGCCCCTCGAGAGAAAAGGCGAGGTCCACGTAGACGATGCCGTTGGTGAACACGTCCCGGCTGTAGAGGGTAGCCTTCCCCGCTTTTCCGACCTCGGAGGGAATCGATTCGACAACCCGGGGAAGGTCGGAACGGTGGAGGAAGGGGATGCGCGCGACGATGGCCGGATCGTCCTCCTCGGTCTGGAAGGCCTTGAGCCTCGCCGTTTCGGCGGCGAGAGCCTCGACGTCGGCAGGGGAAAGCGAGGCGCGGACGGACGAGAGCTTCTCGGAGAGCTCGGCCTCTTCGCGGGCCTTCATGCCCGGATCGGGCCTGACGACGAGGGTGACCCGGTGGGGGTTGTCGAGAAGCCACTTCCTGATCAGGGACTCGAAATAGCCGGGATCCGCGGCCGAACGGCGCTTCACCTCCTCCATGCGATCCGAGTAGGCCAGGGTCGTCAGGGGATGGGCCCCGTGGAGCCAGCCGCGCAGGCATCGCCTCATCAGCGAGAGGGAATAGGGTCCGCCTCCCCTCCTGATCTCGCGCTCGGAGAAATCGACCGTCCTGAGGCCCGCGTCCTTGAGGTCGGCCGGTATCCCCTTCTCGACGAGATCCCGCAGGGTATCCAGTATCAGCTTTTCGACGGCGGAGGAGTTTTCCACGTCAGCATTCCGCAGGCCGACGGCGAAGATGAGCTCGCGGAGCTCGGTTTCGAGCCCGCTCGCCGGCGAAAGGTCCTCGCCCAGCCCGGATTCGACGAGGGCCTTGGCGAGTGGCGAGCCATCGTGGCCGACGAGGATCTCGTTGAGCACCTCGAGGGAAAGGGCGTCCACGGGTTCGAGCGAGCTCGCCGTAAGCCAGGACACCAGGATCGAGGAGCGGTCCGAGGCTTCGGCGTCGGCCGAAGCCGGGTACGGCACCTCCCGCCTCTCCGGCGAGGAAAAGCGCTCGGCCGGGGGAATCTCGGAATGGACCTCGACGCGGGGAAACTCGTTCAGGAACCGGCTCTCGAGGAAGGCGAGCTGCTTTTCCGTCGCGAGGTTGCCGCAGAGGAAAATCCTGCAGTTCGAGGGGCTGTAGTAGGAATGGTGGAAGTCCTTCAGGCCCTGGAGGGTCAGGTCGGGGATGATGCGGGGATCCCCGCCCGAGTCGAAGGAATAGGGCGAGTTCCGGAAGAGGGACCGGTAGGCCCAGTCCTGGACGACCGAATCGGGAGACGAGTAGCTCCCCTTCATCTCGTTGTAGACGACACCCTCGACCGAGAGGGAACCGTCCGCGGCCAGATCGTAGCGGTGGCCCTCCTGCATGAAGATCTCGTCGCTCAGCAGGGGAAAGAAGACCGCGTCCCCGTACACGCCCATCAGGTTGAAGTAGTCGGCCTCCACCGTGGAGCTCGCGGGGTAGACCGTCTTGTCGGGAAAGGTGAAGGCGTTGAGGAAGGTGGCGAGGCTTCCCTTCATCAGCGTCAGGAAGGCATCCTTGAGGGGATAGCCCCGCGAGCCGCAGAGCACGGAATGCTCCAGGATGTGGGCGACGCCGCTCGAATCATAGGGCGAGGTCCTGAAGGCGAAGGCGAAGAGGTTTTCCTCGTCGTCGTTGAGCAGATGAAAAACCTCACAGCCCGTTTTCACGTGCCTGAGGTAGATGCCCTTCGCCCTGAGTTCGGGCACGTCCTGAACCGACAGGACCTCGAAGCCGCCGACGCGATCTCCCTTATTCATGTGCCTTCCTTCTATCATCAATTGACGATGTCGTCGTCGGTCGCGACAATCAGCTTGCCGGCCTCGTGCATGGACTTGAACTCGTTGAGGAAACGCCTGGTCATCCCGTCGACGTCCTCCCTCCTCGCCGGGCCGATATAGTCGTACTCCTCGAGCACGACGGTCCTTCGGTTCGTCGAAACGTTGGCGAGGATCTTCTTCCGGAATCCGTCGTCCTTGCCCTTGAGGAGCAGGGCAAGGTCCTTGGTCGCCCAGTCCCGGAGCACGGCCTGGAGCTGGCGATCGCTCACCTGGAGGATGTCCTCCAGGGTGAACAACCGCTCCCTGATCGACCTGCCGATCTCGGGGTTCGCCTCGTCGAGATCCTCGAGGATGGAACGTTCGTCCTCGGGGCCGAGGTAGCGGAGGATGTTGGCGAGGGCGGCGGCGCCGTCCACGCTTTCGGTCTCCACCCTTCCCTGCCGGCTGATCTTTTCCCTGATGCCCTCCTCCATCTTGGCGATGACGTCGGGGGCTATCGACTCAAGGGTCGCGATGCGCTTGATCGTTTCGTGCTGCTGATCCGGGGTCATCTGCCTGATGACCGCCGAGGCCTGCTTGGGCGAAAGGTAGGAGAGAATGACCGCGGCGACCGCGACCGGTTCCTCCTTCATCGCCAGGATCACCTGGGAGGGATCGAGCTGGTTGAGGAACTCGAAGGGCCTTTTCACCGACTCGGGGACGGCCTTCCTCAGTATCGAGGCGCCCTTCTCCTCGCCGAAGGCCGTGGCGAGCATCGATTGGGCCGCCGCGATCCCGCCGTTCGAGCCGAGGCCCCGGCCCTGGGCGAGAACCCCGAACTCCTCGAGGATGGACCTCGCCTCTTCAGAGGGAATCCGGTCGACCTTGACGATCTCCTTCGAAAGCTTTTCCACCTCCTCGGGCTTGAGGTGGCGGAGGACGTTGGCGGCTTCCTCCTGCCCCAGGAGGAGAAGGAATTTTGCAGCCTTCCCGTAGCCCGAACCCTCGGGGCCGACCTTGAGCAACCTGGCAGCCTCCCCCGAAGCAGCCTTCGAGGGCACGGTCTTCGAAAAGGCCGCCTTCGAGGAGGTGGTGCCCGGCTTGCCGTTCGGACGCGCCGCGGCGGGAGGACGGTTCGGCGCTGGAGATCCCGGGCTTCTCGGCGGGGTCGTATCGGAACGCTTTCCACCATCCTTTGCTGAACGGTAGGCGGCGAGACGTTTCTGGTTCATATCCATACCCTATAATAGCAGTCGCCTCCGATCGCGGTCAATGAGGATCGAACGGCAAAAAAAACGGCCCCCTTGACACATTCCTAACCCTTTGGTATAAAAGCTTCCGTTGGGCCGCTGTAGCTCAGTCGGTAGAGCAAAGGACTGAAAATCCTTGTGTCAACAGTTCGATTCTGTTCGGCGGCACCATTAGATCGTTTACCACCCGGTGAACGGTCTTTTTTTTAGCCTTCACTCATTTCCCGTCTTGCTTCTGGAAACAAGATGGTTAATATTGTATAATTGTGCCATGCCAGCTAAAAAAGCGGATGCGGGTTCGCAACCCCGAAATTTTACCAAAATTTCAATTGTGTTCACCCTCGGTTTTCTCGTCGCTCTTTCGGGATGCGGGATCTTCTATCCGAGGACAATCGCGAAATCGGGAATTCTCGATGCTTCGAAGGCGAGTCCCGATTTTTCGGTTTTCGCCGAAGGAAGCTGGGAGGTCTATCCCGACCGCTTTCTTTTCCCCGAGGATTTTCTAAAGTCGAAGGATATTCCCCCTCCCCTGATTTCCAATTTCATGGGCGGAGCCGAGCTTTTCGGACTCGGGCCCGCGGGAAGGCAGGGAAACGCGACCTACCGGCTCAAGGTCCTGCCACCTTCGGGAATCGCGGGACCGGTCGAGGTCCGTGTTCCGGCGGCCCTCGCCTACCGCAATATCTTCGTGAACGGGACGGCCATGGAAAGCTCCTCGATCCTCGTGCCGGCAAACGAGAGCGCCGGCATAGAGATGGTCATCCATGTCGACGGAACGGCGCTTCCCCCCGCGGCGGCGATCAGGATCGGATCTCCGAAAGTCGTCATGAGAGGAGAGGTCCTCTCCTTCCTCCTGACCCTCTTTCCGAGCTGCTTCCTCCTCGTGGCCGGCTGCTACTACCTGTTCTACTACTTCTATTTCCGCACCGAGGGAAGGACCTTTTCCTCCCTCCTGCTCGGCATTTTCTTTTCGCTTCTCGCCATAAGGCTTTTCCTGGGTAACATCTCGATCGTCTATTCGCTCTGGCCCTCCATGCCCCTCGCCCTCTGGGAGCGGCTTTCCGTCCTGATCCTGTACGCGAGCCTCCTTTCGATGCTTGCCGCGGTCAGGCAGCTCTACGCCCTGGCCATCAAGGCGAGGGTCGTCGACGTCGTGTTCGCGGCGGTCTGCCTCGCCACCCTCGCCCTCGTCGTGCCGGGGCCCCTCTTCAGGACCGTTGCCCTGGTCGTAGCCGTCGCGGTTCTAGCCTTCGTCATCTACCTGATCGTGGTAGCCATACGGCCCCGCGCCGGAATCAGGGCCGCCCTCGTCGGACCCGCCGTCATGGTGAGCCTCGGTTTTCTCGTCCTGGTCATCGTGGAAAACATCCTCGTTCCCCG
Source organism: Spirochaetaceae bacterium UBA1318 (assembly GCA_002307015.1). GTDB lineage: Bacteria > Spirochaetota > Spirochaetia > Treponematales > UBA1318 > UBA1318. Next base: position 928 of record DBTK01000013.1, on the reverse strand, counting down.
GGCGGCGTTCTTCACGCTCTACCTGAGGCCCGCGGTGATGCTCGCTTTCAGCCTCATCCAGTCTTTTCTGCTCATTTCGATTTCGGCCGGATCGGCCCTCTCCGCCGAAACCCTCACGGAGTATGCCGAAAACATCACCAACTCGGTGAAGCGTTTCATTCCCCACGAGTTCCTCTCCATCCTCAATAAGGAAAACATCACCGATCTCAACCTCGGCGACCACGTCGAGAAGGTGATGACGATATTCTTCTCCGACATCCGGGCCTTCACCCAGCTGTCGGAAACCCTGACGACGGAGGAAAACTTCCGCTTCATCAACTCCTACCTCTCGAGGGTCGTCCCGATCGTGACCGAGCATCATGGCTTCGTCGACAAGTACATCGGGGACGCCATCATGGCCCTGTATCCCAACGAGGTCGGTGCCGAGTATGCCGTCCAGTCCGCAATAGCCATGCAGCAGAAGCTGGTCGAATACAATCAGGACAGGGCGAAGGCGGGCTACCGTGCCCTGTCGATGGGCATCGGGATCCACACCGGCACCCTGATGCTCGGGGTCGTCGGGGTCTCCGACCGGATGGAGAGCACCGTCATTTCGGACGCGGTCAATCTCGCCTCCCGGCTCGAAAGCATCACCAAGGCCTTCAACATTTCCATGGCGATCAGCGAACAGACCTTCAAGAGCCTGGATGACCCGGGCAAGTACAAGTACCGCTTCATCGGCAAGGTAAAGGTGAAGGGAAAACGCGAGCCGATCTCGGTTTTCGAGATATTCGACGGCATTTCCCCCGAGAACTTCGAAAAGAAGATGAAGGCGAACATGTTTTTCGAGCAGGGGATGATCAACTATTACCAGAAGGATTTCCACGAGGCTGTCTATTTCTTCAAGCAGACGCTCCAAATCCTGCCCGACGACGGGGCGGCGATGTTC
>DBTK01000135.1:14636-44427 GCA_002307015.1 Spirochaetaceae bacterium UBA1318 | reverse complement strand
CGTTCCGAGAACGAATATGCCCATACGGGCGAGGCGGGTCAAGCGAAAGGGCGGCGGCGGCTCAGGTCGGCGGCGGGGCGTACCTGCCGATGGTCGAGACGGTCCGGTACCCGAGGCCTTCGTAGACGGGTTTGCCGTCCTCGGTGGCGGAGAGGGTCGCGTATTCGAAACCCGACTCGAAGCAGGCGGCCGTAGCCCGGGAGGTGATGGCGGCGCCGTAGCCTCGGCCGCGCTCCGCCTTCTCGACGGCGACGAAGAAGACGCCGCCCGTCTTCGGGCAGTCCAGGGCGGCGGAAGCCGCGATAGCCCGTCCCTCCGAGTCGCATCCCAAGAAGGCCCGGAAGCCCGGGCCCGACGCCAGGGCCACGCCGGCGGCGGCGAAGGCGTCCGCGTCCTGTGCCTCCTCCTTGTGGAAGAGGTTGCGGCACACGATGCTGGACCACCGCCGCCAATCGGCCGCGGCGGCGACTTCGCCGATCGCGAATCCGGCGGGGAGGGAGCGAGGCCGGAAACCGTCCCGGTCGACGATCATCCCGGCGGAATCGATGGTGCGGACGAATCCCGCCGAAGCCAGCGCGGCCTCCACGCCCTCGGGGGTGGAAGCCGGCCCGGTCAGGATCCTGGCGCCGAGGGACCGCGAAGTGACCGCGAGCTCGGAGAGAACGGCTTCGGCGTTTTCCCGCAGATCGAGGTCGTAACAGGCCCGGCCCCACACCGGGTGGGGGGAATCGGCCCAGGCGAACCCGGCCTTCATGCCGCGCGCAGATCCCTGGCGATCGGCCAGCACCGAGTAAATGTGGGAATAGATCGAATCAGGCAGGAGCTTGATCGTTTTTTCGTCCATGCCGCGGATTTTATCGAAAAGGGATGAGTCAGCGATAGGGCCATGGCCGGCATTCCTTCAGGTTTTCAGGGTCTGCTGCCGATATTCAATAAGAAGAAATCCTGGTGGAGGCCTTGCATGGCAAAAAGAACGGTCATATTCGCTATTTTCGCGCTTTCCTGCGCGGCGCTGCCCCTCTGCGCCCAGGCCGGCGAAGCCTCCGACGTCACCGTCACGGTCGAGCCGACCGCCTCGAATCCGCCGAGCGCGAGCCCCTCGCCCGCTCCGTCTGTTTCCCCGACCCCGGCCCCCGAAGCTTCCGCGGCCGGCGGCACCGACTACTCCAAGGTCATGGCGACGGTCGATTCCAACGCGAAGCGGATCGACGCCCTGACCGCCGAGATCACCACCATGCGGGCCGAGATATCCGGCCGCTTCGACATCCTCGAGGGCATCTCGAAGAGGCTCAAGTCGGTCGAGCTCGACTACCTGGGCGCCGAGGCACTGGGCGCGGGATACAAGCACCTGGACACGGCGAACTTCACCAAGGTGCTCCAGGCCGGCTTCACCCCCGGCGAGTCGAAGATCGGCAGCTGGGAAAAGACCAAGGACGGGAAGAGCATCTACCAGAAGGACTCCAAAGCCTTCTTCGCCAAGTACCGAATCCCGGTCGCCCAGCCCCTCGATAAGCGCATCCTCTATACCTTCATGGTCGGCTCGAGCTCGAAGGACACGGTCGGCGTCGGCCTCCACATCTCGGTTTCCGACATGCCGATGGCGGCCAAGGGCAGGGCCTATTGGGGCGAGGGCAAGAGCATCCTCATCTGGTTCGCCAAGGATCCCCTGGTCAAGAAGAACCGGGCCTCCTACCTCCAGATCTACAAGAGCGACAGCCAGGTGAGCCTCGAGCGCGTCTTCGACTCGAAGATGCTGGACGGCTTCACCGACATGGACCAGATGAAGGCCGAGGTCCTCTACGATCCGGTCGACAACTACGTCCTGGTCCAGGTCAACGGCGCGGTCAAGGTCGTCTACAAGCTGCCCTTCATCCTGCCCGACGGCAAGGAGATCGCCCTGCGCACCGTCGGCTCCGGCTGCTTCTTCTCCGACCTCAAGGTGCTGTCCGAGGAGTAATCCTGCCTGATCGGAGTCGTTGGAGCGAATGCCGTTCGTCCGAGGGGACGAACGGCATTTTCATTTGAGGTCCTTGAGGCCGGCCAGGAGGATCAGGGGCTTGGCCTCGTACAGGGCCATGAGCCTCGAGAAATCCTCCTTGGCCTCGGTATCCGAGCCCGAGATCCGGATCGTCTTGTCCTTGCGCTTGTACCAGAGGTAATGGTACTCGCGGGCCCCGGCCGAATCCAACCGGGCGAAGCGCCCTTCCAGGAACGCGCCCAAGGCGATGTGGTTGTCCTCCCCCTCGACGTGCATGACGACCCGGCCGGCGATCACGATAGCCAAGCGGCGGAAGCCCTCGCGCAGGCTTCCGTCGCCGCGGAAGCCCTCGAAGACGATGTTCTCGCCGCCCAGCGACAGATCATGGCCCTCGGCCCTGAGGTTCTTCCTGAGCTGGACGATCTCGGCGCGCAGGAAGGCGATGGCGGCCTTGTCGGCCTGCTTGAGCGAGAGGTCGGCGCGCCACTGCTTGAGCTGATTCTCGTAGGCGGGCAGGAGGCCCGAGCGGCTCAGGTAAACGGTCGTCTCGGAGAGGAGGGTCCAGGTCGAGGCGGCGCCTTCGGCCAAGCGGCCGGTCAGCGATAGCTTCGTTGTGGTTTTCTGAACTCTCATATCGCGCGCAACTCCCCGGACGGGACCGAACTCGATCGGTCCATGCCGCCCCTCAGTGTACAGCAAAACGGGAAATCACGAACCGGGACCAGGGGGAATTGGTGAGCGGATGGCGCTCGGATCAGCGCGCCTTGACCTTGACCGTGCTCATATGCGCCGCGCCCCGGATGCGGACCTCGATGCCGAGATCGTTTTCGCCCCTCCGGCGTATCTTGACGGTCGAGAAATCCGTATCGACCTCTTCCGTCACTTCGGCGCCCCGCGGCAGGACGACTTTCAGCGTCGAGGCGCGGAGATCGACCAGGATGTCGATCCTCGATCCCGGGAAATACTCCAGCTCGCTGAAATCCAAGAGGACCGTCGACATGGAGAGCTCGACCAGGATGCGCTCGCTCGAGAACCAGCGCCCGCGGTACTTCTTGGACATGCCGCGGCCGCGGATCGCCTGGGCCTCGCCGGCGGCGGATGCGGCGACCGCGGCGGAGGCGACCGGAGCCAGGGGATAGCGGGCGCGCACTTCCTCGACCATGGCGACCAGGGCCGATGGCTCCTCGGCGGCTTCCATCGCGGTCAGCCGGGTCTCGAGCTCGCCGTCCCCGATGACGCCGTCGGCGTAGGCCTTGACCAGGAAATCGCGCATGTCCTCTTTCTGGGTTTCGCCGATCATCGCTCTCCCCTTTTATACCGGCCGGGCCTAGCGGCTCAGCGCCTTCCGGACGTTCTCGGACAAGGCATCCATGAACTGCCAGGAATCCAGGACCTTGGCGGGAGCCGGATCGGCCAGGCGCGCCAGGTCGCCGGTCATCACACCCGACTCGATCACGTCCAGGCAGCCCTTCTCGAGGGCGTCGGCGAAGGCGATCAGGTCGCGGCCGTCGTCGAAGATTCCGCGCTGCCTGAGGGCCCCCGACCAGGCGAAGATGAGGGCCATCGGGTTGGTGGAGGTCTTCTCGCCCTTCTTCCAGCGGTAGTAGTGCTGCTGGACGGTGCCGTGGGCGGCCTCGTACTCGAAGCAGTTGTTGGGGCTGACGAGGACGCTCGTCATCATCGCCAGGCTCCCGAAGGCTGAGGCGACCATGTCGGACATGACGTCGCCGTCGTAGTTCTTGCAGGCCCACAGGAAGCCGCCGGAGGACTTCATCACCCGCGCGACGGCGTCGTCGATCAGGGTGTAGAAGTAGGAGATGCCGGCCTTATCGAATTTCGCCTTGAACTCGGCGTCGAAAACCCGCTGGAAGATCGCCTTGAACCGACCGTCGTAGGTCTTGGAGACGGTGTCCTTCGTCGCGAACCAGACGTCGACCTTTTCGGAAAGGGCGTAGATGAGGCAGGCGCGGGCGAAGCTTTCTATGGAAGAATCGAGGTTGTGAACCCCCTGGAGGATGCCGGGGCCCGACATCTCCATGATCGTCTTTCGGACGACCTTCCCGTCCTTGCCGGTGAAGACGAGCTCGGCCTTGCCGGGCCCGTCGACGGCGATCTCGGTGTTCTTGTAGACGTCGCCGTAGGCGTGACGGCCGAGAATGATCGGCTTCGTCCACGAGGGGACGGAGGGCTTCACGTTCCTGACGATGATGGGCTTGCGAAAAACGGTTCCGTCAAGCTCGGCGCGGATGGTGCCGTTCGGGCTCGGGAGGAGGTGCTTGAGGCTGTACTCGGGGACGCGGGCGTCGTTCGCGGTGATCGTCGCGCATTTGACGGCCACGCCGAGGCGTTTGGCGGCCCTGGCGGAATCGAAGGTAACCCTGTCCTCGGTATCGTCGCGGTTCTTGACCGAGAGGTCGAAGTACTCGGTCTTGAGCTCGACGAAGGGCTCTATAAGCTCTTTTTTGACGGCGGCCCAAAGCACCCTGGTCATTTCATCCCCGTCCATCTCGACGAGGGGGGTTGTCATGGTTATTCTTGCGGACATGCTGTTCCTTATGTGCTGGGATGTCTACCAGGGTATTGAAAAAGGCAATAGCGCCTTTTCCATACTACCTTGCGAAGGGGCCAATCGGCCTTTCGCGCCGCCCCGGTCGTCTCGAAATCGGGCCGCGCACCCTACGATGCCGTGCACAGCCCTCTTTGTCAAGGCGAGGGATGAGACCCGATGAACGAAACAGGTCGGCATGCCGACCTGTCTCGGGAAGAGCGAGAAGGCCCTAGGCACCGCCGGATTCCGAGCCCGAATCCCTGACCCTGAAGAACGAGACCTTGTCCTTCATGGCTTCGGACTGGGTGGTCAGCTCCTCGGCCATCGAGGCGAGTTCCTCCGAGGCGGCGGCGTTCCGCTGGATCACCGTGTCGAGCTGAAGGAGGGCCTTGTTGATCTGATCAACTCCCGAAGACTGCTCCCGCGAGGAAGCCGAGATTTCCTGGATGAGGTCGGCCGTCTTCCTGATGTCGGGAACGGTCGCGGCGATGAGGGCGCCCGCCCGCTCGGCGATATCGACGCTCGACTTCGACAGAGTCGTGATCTCGCCGGCGGCCGTCTGGGAGCGTTCCGCGAGCTTCCTGACCTCGCTCGCGACGACGGCAAACCCCTTGCCCGCCTCGCCAGCCCTCGCAGCCTCGATCGCCGCGTTGAGGGCGAGGAGGTTCGTCTGCCGCGAGATCTCCTCGATGATCTGGATCTTCTCGGCGATCTTCTTCATGGCGGCGACGGCTTCCATGACGGCCTTGCTGCCGGCCTCGGCATCCCCCGATGCCTTGAGCGCGATCTTTTCCGTCGTCAGGGCATTGTCGGCGTTCTGCTTGATCGTCGCGCTCATCTCTTCCATGGAAGACGATACCTCCTCTCCGGAGGCCGCCTGTTCCGTCGTTCCCTGCGAGAGGCTCTGGGCCGTTTCGTTCAGCTGACTGGCGCCGTCGGTAACCTGGGTAACCGAGGACTGGATGGAGGCGGCGATGTCGGTGATGGAAGTCGAGAGGTGTTCCATCGCGCGAACGGTATCGCCGAGCTCGTCGGATCGGGAGGCCATCCTCCCGATCGCGGCGCTGTCGATATCCGAGACGAAATTTCCCTCGGCGAAACGGCCCATGCCCGTGGTGACGAAGCGGATGGGCCTGGAGATGCTCCTCGAAAGAACGAGGAGCACCAGGATGGCGAGGACGAGGCCGCCGAAACCGAAGATGCCCATGAGCGCCAAGAGGCGGCGCATCGGCGCGAGGATCTGTTTCAGGGGCAGTACCAGGGCGAGGGACCAGGGATGGGTATCCTGGCCGATGACGACCGGCGAGTAGCTCAGGTAGGATAGATCGCCATTCGCGAGGTTGTTCTTGATGAGGGAAAAAGGCTGACCTTGCTTGATAGCCGCGCGGAGCTGGTCGCGGTACTTCGGGGTGTCGTCCCCCACCGGCTGGCCGACGAGCTCCTTTTTGGGATGGTAGAGCCTGACCGCGGCGTTGGAGACGAGAAGGGCGTAGGAATTCTCGTAGGGCTTGATGGATTTCATGTACAAGTCGAGGCTCGACACCGACAGGTCCACCCCCGTCACGCCGAGAACGACGCCGTCGACGGTGATGGGAACGCAGACGCTCGCGACGAGAAGCTCGTCCTCCTTCTTGCCCGAGTAGGAATAGCGGTAGGGCTCGGTGACGAAATCGAGCTTCGTATCCCGGGCGACGAGGTAGAAATCGCCGTCACCCGGCTTCTCGTAGCCAACGACCGCGGCGAGCCTGAGGGTTCCGGTGCCTCTATCCCAGGCGGGCACGAAACGGCCGCTCGGGTCATGATACGGGGCGTTCCGGTATTTCGCGTCCTTGCCGTCGAAGGCGTTCGGCTCCCACACGGTCCAGGTGCCGAGAAACGCCGGATTCCCTTCGAGCGCGGACTTGAGGATGTCGACGGCCAGGGCCCGGTCGACGGCCCCGCTCCGCTTCATCGCGATGAGGGTCCGAGCCACGGTATGGGCCGTCGTAGAGGCGGCCGTCAGTTCGCCCTGGACCTGGTTCGCGTACCGGATCGAGAGGACGTCTCCCTGGCGTTTGGTCAGATCGGTAATGATGGCCGAGGAGGTGAAATAGGAGACGGCGACGACCGCTCCAACCGTCAGGACGAAAAGCAACGTGGTCGGAAGGATGATCCTTCCCCCGATCTTCAGCCGTAATGCCATAGGCCCTCCTGCATCGGGTTTTCGTACCAGGAATATCCGAAGGAAGGTGCGATACGTACCCGTGAACCAAGCCTAACATAGGCGCACGGGAAAGGCAAATCGGAGCAAGGATCGGGACATGCAGGGCTGAGGTCCTATTTCTTCACGTCCCTCCATTCATACGTGGGACGAAAATCGCTCGTGACCGCGGCGGCGAGTTCGGAGACGATCTTTTCGTACCTGCCTTCCTTGTCGGTGACGATGTTCACGGAGCTGAGGCCCTTCGAATCGGTGCTGAGCGCCGACATGTTCCAGGTGCCCGAGCGCGAGGTCGTCCATACGGTGGCACCCACCGTGGATTCGTAGATCTTCGTCGACAGCGAGGCTTTTACCTGGGATTTCGCGTTGATCGCGCTCAGGTCGGGCTTGAAGTTGAGATCGAGCTTCTCTTTCGACACGTCCAGAACGCCGGTGATCAGCGCATTCACCTTGTTCTTTTCCGCTATCAATCGCACGGCTTCGGGGTCGAGCTTGGCTTTCCCTACCGACGCCAGCACGTCCTTTTCGGTCCCCAACTCGAGGATGACGGTGCCCGACTTCGCCTCCTGCATCGACTGCATGAAACGCTGCATCGCCAGCTTCCCCAGATCATCCTCTCCGGTTGACGTCATCTGTATGATCCCGTAGGCGGCGTATTTGCCGACATCGAACCGGGGAGGGATGTCCACCCGCGTCCTGGTCGATGCGCACCCTGCCAAAAGCCCAACCGCCGCAATCCCGGCAATAAAACCGATCATCCTGCTGTTCAATCTGCACCTCCAGAAGAAATGGAACGGCCATCCGGCCTGAAACGTTTTTCATGAAGCAAAAAATCCCCGACCTGGTCCGCTTGAACCATCATGCCAGTCGTTGTGTACGACAACTCCAATTGTTTAATTTTCTCCTTTCCCTGAGTATATGTCAAGTTCTGCCAGATATCAGGATTTCCGGCGCCCGATTCGCTGGACCATGGATCAGGGAAACCGCTGCCCCCGCACCGGCTTTTCAACCTACCGGGCCGGGAATCCGCAGGCGACGGCCGCCGCGTAAAGGAGAGGCAGGTAGGCCAGGGAGCAGGCATACATCCTCGCTGCCCAGGCCTGGTCCGCCTCCGTTCCCGACACCCGGGAGCGGGGAAGAAACCCGATGGCCACCCAGCCGAGGGAAAGTGCCGCCGAGATTGAGAGAAAAATAGGCCCCAGCGAGAAGAGCGAAAGGGAAAGGGGAAAGAGGGCTGCGGCCGAGGCGATGACAAGGAGACGGGAAAAGCCGGGACCGCGCCGGCCCGAGACCGTCGGTATGCCGGCCAGGGCGAACTCCCCGTCCCGTTTCAGGGAAAGCGGCAGGAAGTGGGCGGCCTGCCAGACGCCGAGGATCAGGAAAAGCCCCAACACCTCGCGGGAGAACCCCACCCCGGCGGCCGACCAACCGATGAGAACGGGTATGCCGCCAGAGACGGCACCGACCGCGACGGCGAGCGGCGTCCGCCTCTTCGTCCAGAGGGAGTAGGGTCCGAGGTAAACGAAGGAGCCGAGGAAGCCGAAAAGTGCGCTCCAGGGGGAAGCCGCGAAAAGCCCGGCGATGCCGAGGGCGATGAGGACGGCGCCGAGGGCGAGAACGGAAGAGGGCGACAGCCTCCCCGCGGCGGTCGGCCTTTCCCTCGTCCTCTCCATCAGCCGGTCGATATCCCGGTCGATGTAGTTGTTGATCGCGCAGGATCCCGCGGCGGTGAGGAAACAGCCCGGGATCATGAAGGCGGCCGCTCTCAGGGCGGCTCCGAGGGGCTTCCCCGAGAGCTCGAGGGCGAGGGTGAAGGAAACGGCGGCGGTCGCGAGGTTCGCAGCCGCAAGCGGCGCCTTCACCGCCTCGAGAACGTCGCCGACCCGAGTCTTCAATCCCTTTCCGTCGGGCCCGACCGCCATCATGTCCCTCTTTCCCGCTTCGCCCGCCATCTCACCGCCTTTCCCCGACCTTGAGGCTTCCGTACTGTACACCTAATTCCGAGTCGGATGATACCTTCCCCGCAAACACGATGTCCATTTTTCGGTGGAACGGAGCCCACCGCCATCGTATCCTCTCCCCAACGAGGAGGCCTTCATGAATCCAGTCGACATCGTTTTATTGACCCTGCTCTCGGCCATATGGGGAAGCGCTTTCATGTTTTATCGCTACCTCACCCCGGTGCTCGGGCCCTTCATCACCGCAGGAATGCGGCTGCTCATTGCGGGTGCGGCTCTGTGCGCCTTTTTTCTCGCAACGCGGTTCAACCTGCGCTGGAGGGAGCGGTGGCGGCAGTATCTGGTCATCGGCCTGCTCAACTCGGCCATACCCTTCGTGCTCTTCTCCTTCGCTTCCCTGACTTTGCCCTCCTCGGTCGAGGTCATCCTGAACGCCCTCTCGCCGATGTTTGGTGCCCTTTTTTCGGCCCTCTGGCTGCACGAGAGCCTCACCGGGCGGAAGATCGCGGGGATGGTCCTCGGGCTGGCGGGAGTGGGACTCGTCAGCGGTTTCGGAAGCGAAGCGGCGACGGGAACCACCATCCTTGCGACCGCGGCCTGCATTGCGGCAACCGCCTTCTATGGCCTCGCGGGCGTCTATATCAAGAAGCGAACGAAGGATATCGAGCCCAAGGCCATCGCCGCGGGAAGCCAGTTCATCGTCGGCCTCTTGTTGGCCCCCGCCATTTGGCTCACGCCGCCAACGGGGACGGTGACGGCGCGCATCGTCATCCTCGTCCTCGCCTTCGCACTTCTCTGCAGCGCGCTCGCCTACCTCATCTACTATCGCCTCGTGGCCTCAGTCGGTCCCACGAAGGCACTCATGGTGACCTTCCTGATGCCCGTCTTCGGCTTCCTCTGGGGAGCCCTGTTCCTGGGAGAGCGCATCACGGCGGGCATGATCGGAGGAACCTTCGTCATCGTGGCCGGGATGTACCTCATCGCGGGCTCGAGACGGCACGATGGCCGAGATCGAGGCTGACAGGCTTCCGGGTCGGCGCCGTAGAACTCGATTTTTTGATTGACAAGTGAAAAACCCGAATCTACACTTTCCGTGATAGCGCGGTTCGTACTACGCCAGTCCAGGGAATACCATCGAATCGACCAAGACCCGTTCACGGTATAAAAGGAAGTTCCATGATCGATGCACTGTACCAGTTTCTGGCCCGGCTCGGTTTCAAGGAGCCGATTCATCCGCCGATAACCCATATGCCGATAGGCCTCGTCGTCGGCGCCCTCGTGTTCTTCCTCGTCGCGATCATCTTCAAAAAGAAAAACCTCATCATGACGGCGAGGCACGTCTCGATCCTGGCCCTGCTGTTCGCCATACCGACCATCCTCTTCGGCGTTTTCGACTGGGTCCACTTCTACCACGCCGCGATGATCGGGCCGATCAAGATCAAGATGATCCTCGCGACCCTCGTCCTCCTCCTCCTCGGTACGGGAATCATCGTCGGAAGCGAGGTCAAGGTCCATTCGGTCACGCTTGCCGTCATCTACGCCCTCGCCTTCGTCTGCGTGATTGGTCTGGGCTACCTCGGCGCGGGGCTCATCTACGGCCGGGGCGTCGAAGCCCCGACCCCGTCATCCTCGCAGCCCGTCTCGGCCGCGGAAAGCTCTGGCAAGGCTGTTTTCGCCGCCAACTGCCGGTCGTGCCATCCGGGAGGCGGAAACACGATCGAGCCGAAACTCCCGCTGAAGGCCTCGAAAAAGCTCGCCGACAAGGCCGGTTTCGTCGCCTTCATCCGCTCCCCGAAGATGCCGGACGGCTCCGCCGGGGCGATGCCTCCCTTCGACGCGGATACGGTGAGCGACGCCCAGGCCTCGGACCTGTTCGCGTTCGTAACCGCCTCGTCGCCGAACTGGGAATGAGGCAGCCATGGGGGTATGCATGAAAAGGCTCATCCTTGCCCTTCTCCTCGCCGCGATGACGGCGGCCTCGCTCTCGGCCCACACGGCCGACCAGGGGATCGCCGGCCCGGGGGTCGGCATCGACGAGAAGCTCGGAGCCTACGTCCCGCTCGATACGGCATTCGTGGCCGAGGACGGATCCAGGGTGACCCTCCGCGAGGTGATCAAGGGACCGACCGTCCTTTCCATCTTCTACTACAAATGCCAGAACGCCTGCGACTACCTCCTCACCGACCTTTCCGCCGTCCTCAAGCAGCTGGGCGAGGGCAAGGCGGGTGAGCCGAACCTCGTGAGCGTCAGCCTCGACGAGACGGAAACCCCGGCCGACGCCCGCGCGTCGAAAAAGCTCGCCCTGGAGATGATCGAGCGTCCCTTCCCCGCCGCCAAGTGGCGCTTCCTCACCAGCCCCGATCCCGAGGCGATCGACCGGCTCTGCGACTCGGTGGGGTACCGCTTCAGGAGGAACGGGGACGCGATCGAGCATCCCCTGGGCCTCATCATCCTCGCCCCGGACGGGAAGGTCATCCGCTACATCAACGGCACCGATTTCCTTCCGGTGGACCTCTCGATCTCGCTGATGGAGGCATCGACCGGGACCGTTCAGCCTACCATAGCCCGGGTCATCCGATTCTGCTTCAAGGTCGACCCGAAGAGCCACCAGCTGGTCTTCGACATGCTCCGGGTCAGCGCCATCGTCATTTTCGTTCTCGTCGGCGGCTTCGTCGCCTATCTCATTGTTTCCGGCAGAAAACGCCGTGCAAAAGGAGGCTCCTGATGGGCGAAACCGTCGGGACCGCGGAGGGGTACGTCCCCTTTTACGCGGACAAGACCAAGCGGCCCGGAATTCTCGGCTGGATCACTTCGACCGACCACAAGAGGATCGCGATGCTCTACCTCGTCTCCGTCATCGCCTTTTTCATCGGCGCCGTGATCCTGGGCCTGCTGATGAGGCTGAACATGCTGATCCCGGGCCACAAGATCATGACGGCCCAGGACTACAACGCCATGTTCACGGTCCACGGCATCATCCAGATCTTCCTCGTCGTCATCCCCGCCGTCCCGACCATCTTCGGGAACTTCTTCCTTCCCCTGCTGATAGGTTCGAAGGACATGTCCTTCCCCCGGCTGAACCTCTTCTCGTGGTACCTCTACATCGCCGGGGCGATCATCGCCTTCATCGCCGTCTTCTCGAACGGCGGCGCCGTCGACACCGGCTGGACCTTCTACGTGCCCTTCAGCCTCAAGACGAGCGTGAACGTGCCCCTGGCGACCTTCGCCGTCTTCATCCTCGGGATGTCTTCGATATTGACGGGGATCAACATCGTCACGACGGTCCACCAGCTCAGGGCCCCCGGCATGGGCTTCTTCCGCATGCCGCTGTCGGTCTGGGGCTTCTACGCGACGGCGTGGGTCCAGATCCTGGCGACCCCGATCATCGGGATCACGATGATCCTCGTCATCATGGAGAGGCTCTTCGGCATCGGGGTCTTCGATCCGGGCAAGGGGGGCGATCCCCTCCTCTACCAGCACCTCTTCTGGATCTATTCCCATCCCGCCGTCTACATCATGATCCTGCCGACGATGGGGGTCATCTCCGACATCTTCCCGGTGTTCTCCCGAAAGAACATCTTCGGCTACAAGATGATCGCCTTCTCGAGCCTCGCCATCGCGAGCGTCGGCTCCCTCGTCTGGGGCCACCACATGTTCGTCTCGGGCCAGAGCGACCTCGCCGGCATCATCTTTTCCCTGCTCACCTTCCTCGTCGCCGTCCCCAGCGCCATCAAGGTGTTCAACTGGCTCGCGACGATGTACAAGGGTTCGATCCAGATCGAGCCGCCCTTCCTCTTCGCCCTGTCGTTCATCTTCCTCTTCACGATCGGCGGACTGACGGGGCTCTTCCTCGGCGCCCTCTCGGCCAACGTCCAGCTTCACGACACCTACTTCGTCGTCGCCCACTTCCACTACATCATCTTCGGAGGCATGGGCTTCGGCTGGTTCGCCGCCTTCCATTACTGGCTTCCCAAGATGACGGGGCGAATGTACGACAAGAAAACGGCGGTCGTCGCCTGGCTCGTCTCGTTCGTCGGCTTCAACCTCTTCTACTTTCCCCTGTTCGTCATGGGATGGGAGGGGATGCCCAGGCGCTATTACGACTATCCGACGAGGTTCAACGACCTGCAGACCCTGGCGACCGTCGGCTCGGTCGTCCTCGTGATCGGCATCTTCCTGATGATCTGGAACCTGGCGCGCGGTTCGCTCAAGGGGGAGAAGGCGCCGGCCAACCCCTGGGGAGGCGCGACCCTCGAATGGACCCTCCCCTCGCCGCCGACCTCCGAGGATTTCGAGGAGATCCCGACGGTGACCACGGGCCCCTACGATTTCAGCCACCGGGAGAAGACCGAATGAGCATCGAACGGGAAACCCCGGGAACCGGCCGCGAGGCCGTCCATGAAGGCGGCGGTCACGAAACCGTCGGCAACGGCGAACACGTCGGCGGGAGCGAATCCGGCCGGTTTCGCGGAAGCGAATCCGGCAAGCTCGGGATGTGGCTCTTCATCTCGACCGAGATCCTGCTTTTCGGCGGGCTCTTCCTCCTCTACGCGATGTACCGGCTCAAGAACCCGGCCGACTTCCACGCAGCCTCCCTCGACCTCTCGCGCTTCGCCGGCACCCTCAACACCTGCGTGCTCATCACCTCGAGCCTCACCGTCGTCCTCGCCGTCTTCTCCCTCCAACGGGACAGGGCGAAGGACGCCGTGCGCTACCTCGCCGTCTCCATCGCCCTGGGCTTCGTCTTCCTCGTCGTCAAGGGCTTCGAGTGGGCGGCCAAGTTCGAGCACGGGCTCAACCCGAACGCATCCTTCCTCGCCACCCAGCCGAAGGGCGTCATGCTCTATTTCGGGCTCTACTTCACGATGACCGGGCTCCATGCCGTGCACGTGATCGTCGGCATGACGATCCTCGGGATCTTCCTCGTCCGGATCAGGCGGGGCACGATCACGGCGAGGAACCCGACCCTGCTGGAGAACGCCGGCCTCTACTGGCATCTGGTCGACGTGATCTGGATCTTCCTCTTTCCGCTTTTCTATCTGATTTCATAGGAGACTATCGTGAGCGATGAAACGAAGCGCGGCGAATCGACCGTGAAGTCCTACATAGCCGTCTGGGCGGCCCTGCTCGTGCTGACCGCGGTGACGGTGACGACGGCGAGCCTCGACCTGGGAAAGATCGCCATCATCGTCGTTCTCGCGATCGCGGCGGTCAAGTCGACCCTCGTCGTCCTCTACTTCATGCACCTGCGCCACGAAAAGCGGATCGTCATCAAGATACTGATCCCGATCGCGATCGCGCTCCTGGCGATCTTCATCGGACTGACCTACTCCGATATCATGAATAGGTAGGAGGAAACGATGGCTGCAACCTCGACGGGCGTCGTCAACGGCGCCCTCATCTACATCCTGACCTTCTCCATCCTGATCCTGTTCGGGATCGTCTTCACGATGGTCTACTTCGCCGTCCGGTACCGGAAATCGCGGAACCCGGTCGCGACCGAGATAGCGGGAAACAAATGGCTCGAGGCCCTCTGGATCATCCTGCCCACCCTGCTCGCCCTCTCGATGTTCGTCTACGGCCTCACCGGCTTCAACTTCCTCCGGAACGCCCCGAGCGATTCGATCACGGTCAAGGTCCACGCCCGACAGTGGTCCTGGCTCTTCGAGTACGGCAACGGCAAGAAGTCGCCCGACATGGTCGTCCCGCTGGGCAAGAACGTCCGATGCGAGCTCACCTCGGACGACGTGATCCACGGCTTCTACGTTCCGGCCTTCCGCATCCAGCAGGACACGGTGCCCGGGATCACAACCCAGGTCTGGTTCAACGCCACCGCCGAGGGTAGCTACGACGTCCTCTGCTCCCAGTATTGCGGGCTCAAGCACTCCAACATGCTCGCCAAGATCTTCGTCGTCTCCCCCGCAAAGTACGACGACTGGCTTAAGGGGGAGCCGATCGAGCTCGCCGGCGCCGTCCAGAAGGCCGACGAAAAGCCGGGCGAGGTCCTGCTCCGCGAGCGGGGCTGCGTCTCCTGCCACTCCACCGACGGAGGCCCGATGGTCGGCCCGACCTTCAAGGGGCTCTTCGGCTCGAAGGTGAGGGTGATCACCGAGGGCAAGAAGAGGGCGGTGACGGCCGACGATGCCTATATCCAGAAGTCCATCGTCGATCCGGCGGCCGACATCGTCGAGGGCTACCCGAACATCATGCCTCCGGGCAAGGACGTGTTCTCGCCCGAGGAGTTCCATGAGGTGCTCGAGTACATCGAGGGGCTGAGGTAGAGCCTACCGGCCCCAGGGGCCGGTAGGTGAACGGTCGGCCGCCAACAACCTTCGAGGCACTTGAAGGGGTTGCAACGCCGGCGATTTTGCAGCAACCTGGCTTAAGTCGGCGCCCTTTCGGGTCCGCCATCGGAGTACCTCGGTGCGTGGTTTTCGCGTTCTCTTCGGCTCGGTCCGGCTTGCCATCGCCCTCATCGCCTGCCTCGTCCTCACGGGAATCCTCGCGACGATCGTGCCCCAGGGCGAGGACGCGGCTTTCTACCTCAAGCGCTACGGCGGTGCCGCAGGCGGCCTCATCCGGGCGACCGGGTTCGACCGGTTCTTTTCGTCACCCTTTTTCATCATTCTGATAGCCCTCTTCGCGGTCAACCTCGCGACCTGCGCGATCGGCCGATTCCTCCGCGAGAGGAGGGCGGGAAGCCGCCGGTTCGGGCCCGACGTCATCCACCTCGGCCTCATCGTGCTCCTCGCCGGCGCGGGATACAGCGCGGCCTCGAGGAACGTCGGCTACCTCGAGGCGAGTCCCGGCGACAGCCTCACCCTCCCAGGGGGCTTCGTCCTCGCCGTCAGGGACGTCAGCTCGACCAGTTACCCCGACGGGAGGCCCAGGGATTACCTCACCCTCGTCGACGTCTCGAAGGACTGGAAGATCCTCCGCACCGGCTACCGGATCGGGGTCAACCATCCCCTCTCGATCGGCGGAATGTCGGTGTACCAGATGGCCTATGCCGAGAAGGAGGTCTCGGAGGACGGTGACGGCTCGGGTTCGGGCGCCGAGGACGCGGCCTCGCTCGCCGCGGGGAGGTCGGCCCAGGCGGGGGAATCGACCCAGGCCTCGAAGGCATCCGGACCGGCCGCCCCGGCTCTCGCGGGAACCTCGACGATCGCGGTGAGCGAGCTGATGGTGGTCACCGACCCCGCATGGCCCCTCGTCTTCGCGGCCCTCGTCGTCGTCCTTTTCGGGATCGTCCTGACCTTCGCCCGGAAACTACGGGAGGAAAAACCATGACCCTCGCGACCGTCGCCCTGCTGCTGCTCGCCGCCGCGGCCATCCTCGAGGTCGTCTTCGCCTTCGGAAAGGCCGGGCGAGCCGACCCCGTCTCCCCCTGGCTCCTCGTTTCGGCCGCTGCCATCCTCTTTTCGGTCATCGCGGCGAGGAGTTTCGCCATCGGGATTTTCGCGGTGACCGGGACCTTCGAGTCCCTCGTCTTTTTCTCGGGGACCGTCGCCGCGGTCGCCGCCGCCTACCGCTTCCAGAGGCGCCTCCCCTTCTCGCCCTTCGTCGCCTTCGGGGCGACGGTCGCCTCGGCCGTCCTCCTCGCGGTGGCCTCTTCGCCGATCGCGCCGAGGAACCTCCAGGTCCCGGTCCCGGCGCTGAGGTCGGGGTGGCTCGCCCTCCACGTCTCCTTTTCCTTCATCGGCGAGTCGTTCTTCGTCGTCGGCTTCGTCGCGTCGGCAGCCTTCCTCGCGACGAAAAACGGGCCGAAGCGGGAGTCGCTCGACCGCATCGCCTACACGGCCGTCGCCGTCGGCTACCCCATCTTCACGGCCGGAGCCCTCGTTTTCGGTCCGATCTGGGCCGAGGCCGCCTGGGGAAGCTGGTGGAGCTGGGACCCGAAGGAAACCTGGGCCCTGGTGACCTGGCTCGTCTACACCCTCTACCTCCACCTCAGGCTCGTACGGAAGCGCCACGACGCCCTGCCCTCGGCCGTCGCCGGGCTCGGCTTCCTCTGCGCGCTCTTCACGTTTTTCGGGGTCAATTTCCTGCTCGCGGGACTGCACAGTTACGGCTGAGGCGAATGAATGACTTCGAAGCTGCGGGGCGAGGACCCGCCCGCGGATCAGGGCCAGGTCAGCGGGGGAAGGTCGTCCCGGTCCATCGCGTCCTGCTCGATGCGTAATCCGCCCTCTTTCGGGAGGCTGAGGTAGAAGTAGCGGCTCGTGTCGGCGTAGTCGAAATCGAACTCGATGCCGACGATCTTCCCGTCCTCCCGGTCGACGGCGACGTAGAAATCCTCGATGCCCCGACGGGCCTCCTCGGGATCGGGGTCGAAGACCTCGTCCGCCTCGACGGCGACGGGAAAATCCCGGGTGATCAACGAGGGGGAACGGGAGATGGCCCTGACGAGGAGGAATCCCTCCTCCATGCGGTCGACGGGAAGGTCGGAGGATATCCATTTGTCCCGTCCGTCGGTCACGAAGGAGATCGATGCCCCGCCCTCGAACCGCCTCTGGACCAGGACGGCGGGCTCGCCTTCCATGCTCGTTCCCTCGTTCTTCTCCGTTTTCTCGGATATCTGGGTGAAGTGGGCGGCGACATAGCGGTCGATGGTGGTCTCGTCGGGGCCGGGAACAGGGAGCCTTGAGAGGAAGCCGTCGAAGGCCCAACCCTGGGCCCCGGCGTACCCGACATGGGCCCAGGATCCGGAAAGGCCGTTGGCTTCGAAATCGCGGACGGGACCGGGATCGGGAAGGATATCGACGGCTTCCCCGAACGGGATCACCGCCACGACGCCGGAATCGGGATCCGGCGCCTCGAGGAGAGGAAGCCCCTCGAGGGCGAACACGGCGAGATGGTCGCCGGCTGCATAGAACCGCCCGTCGGCGGCCGCGAAAAACGGCAGAACGAAGAGAATAGCAGCCAGAGCGAACGTGATTTTCCTCATCCGTCGCCTCCTTCCGCAAACCGTCATCCGGACGGCGGACCCCGGACGGCTACCGACATGCGCCGGCAACGGGCTCAGCCTACACCCCGTCGGCGCCGGCGTCAATTTCATTTTCAGGCAACGCAGGGCCGGGGACAGGGCTCCCCGGCTTTCCCGACGGGCAATCTACTTCGTGTAGCTTTCCAGGGTGGCGACGGCTCCCTTTTCATAGAAGGACTTGAGGGCGCTCTCGACCTCGGCCACAAAGACGGCCGACTTGTCAAGGTCGCCGAAAAGCTCGTGAACCGCGAGCATGGGACGGGGATCGGCGCCTCCCTTTTTCGCCAGGGGGCAGAGCTTCGCCTCCATGGGTTCGATGATCGGCAGCTTCTTTCCCGCGTCGTCGACGCCGGTCAGGTACCGGAACCATGCGGCGACGGTGAAGGCCGCAATTTTCACGGGGCCGCCCCTGGCCAGCTGGTCGTTCACGGAGGGCAGGATGAATTTGGGGATCCGTGCCGAACCCTCGGTCCCGATGCGGGAAAGCTGATCCATGATGGCCGGATTGGCGAACCTCTCGATGAGGGTGGCCTTGTACTCGTCGAGATCGATGCCGGGGACGGGGGGCAGGAGGGGCGTGACCTCGACGTCCATCATCGTGCGGACCAGCTTTCGGATGCGCGGATCCTCCATCGTCTGATGGACGTAGTCGTGTCCGACCAGCATGCCGATGTAGCAGAGGGCCTGATGGCTGGCATTGAGAAGGCGGAGCTTCATCTTCTCGTAGGGAAGGACGTTGGAAACCATCTGGGCGCCGACATCCTCCCATCGCGGCCGGCCTTCGACGAAATGGTCCTCGATGACCCACTGCCTGAATGGCTCGGGAACGACGGGCCAGGCGTCGTCGATGCCGAACGTGTCGCGGACCATGGCCCGGTGATCGTCCGTCGTGACCGGCGTGATGCGGTCGACCATGGAATTGGGGAAGGCGCCTTTTTCGGCGAGCCAGATCCCGAGTTCCCTGTTCCTGAGGTTCAGGAAGGCCAGCAGCATCTTCTTGAGCACGTCTCCGTTGTTCTGCATGTTGTCGCAGGACATGAGGGTGAAGGGACCGAGCCCCCGTGCCTTCCGGCGTTCCAGGGCCAGGGCGAGATAGCCGAAGACGCAGCAGGGATGGGCCGGATCGGCCAGGTCGTGCTTGATGTCAGGGTGCTCGGCGTCGAAGGCCCCGGTCCCCGAATTGACGTAGTATCCGCCTTCGGTGATGGTCATGGTCACGATGCGGCAGACGGGGGAGGCCATCTTCTCGATCACCGCCTCGGGATCGTCCGGAGCGAACAGAAAGCCGGTCATCGAGCCGATGACCCGGGGCTTGTCACCGTCCCCGCCCCGCTCGACGACCGTGTAGAGGCAGTCCTGGGTTCTCATGGCGTCGTACATTTTCCGGTCGTGCTTGAGAAGGCCGATGCCGCAGATACCCCAGTCCATGCTCCCCGATTTCTGGATCAGGTCGTCGAGGTAGACCGTCTGGTGGGCGCGGAAAAATCCTCCGACCCCGATGTGGACGATGCTGTGAACGAGGCGCGACCGGTCGTAACGCGGTACGGGAATGCCGGGCGAGAGACGGCTTAGGTTGGCGCTCGCGAGAGAAACGGGCTTCGAACCCGCCGAATTGGTTGCCATATTTTCCTCCGTTGATGGATTATGGTTATACTCCATCATACCATCTCCTGGCCGGGAACGGAAGGTTTTCTGGACCCATGGCGAAAAAAAACCGGGGCCGCGATCGCTCGCGAGCCCCGGAACCGTCTCATGCAGGAAAAAAGGAATCTCCCGACCGTCAGTTGCCGTTCAGGTCGTCATCCCCGGAGAGGCCGGGGCCGATCTGGGCCTCGGGACCGTGGACGCGATTGCGGCCCATCATGCCGTTCTGGCCCATGCCTGACATTCGGGGACCGACGATCACGTAGGTCTTCCCGTTCACGGTCAGTTCGCGGGCGATGAAAAGGGCTTCATCGGCGGGCTTCGCCGCAGGGGCGGCCGAAGCCTGACCCGAGTTCCCGCCGGGTGCCGGCTGTCCCGCGGCGCCTTGGCGGCCGGGCTCCGGACCGATGGGCTGGTCGATCTCGACGCCGACTGCCTTCACGGCCGCGCCGGCCTTAATGCCGTCGGTGTACGCATAATAGTAGAATCGGGGCATGACGAGGATCAAGGTCTTGCCGTCTACCGTCAGGGCAGGCCGATCGCCGACGAAGCTCAGGGTTCCGTTCACCGTGACGGTCCTGGGCGCAGCCGGAGCCGGCTGGGACGGCAGGGCCTGCGCGAAGCTGAGGGTGCCGACGAGAGCGAGAAGCAGTAAAAATCCAAATCGTTTCATGGTTGCCTCCAAAGGATGTGGACGGTTTCATTCTGCCGTCCCTCTCTATAAAGCAAATCCCATGCCAGTTAGATCAAATTTAGAAATAAATAGTATATCATTGCATATCAAGGAGATACGACAACAACAAGCTTCGAGGAACCAAGGAAAGGCCACATCAAGGGGGAAATATATTCCGAGGGGAATTGAACATACCTCGCAGCTGTAGGGTATGCCCCTTTGTCAGCGGTACGTCACGAACCAGTGCCCAACCACTCCTTGATCGCCCGGAGGAAGATGGGCCCATAGGATTCGGCCTTGACCTCGCCGACTCCGTGAACCTGCCGGAATTCCAAAGAGCTCTTGGGAACCTTGGACGCCATGTCCTTGAGGGTCTTGTCGCTGAATATGACGTAAGCCGGGATTTCATGCTCGTCGGCCAGCTTCTTGCGGACGGCCTTGAGCAGCTCGACGAGTTCGGGATCGCCATCGTCGGCCGCGGCGGGTTTCGGTTGCGGAGCCGCGGCTTTCTTCTCCTCGAAACTGCGGAACTTGACCAAGGGAACTGACTTCTCCCCCTTGAGCACGGGCCTCGATAAGGGCGTCAGCTGCAAGGTCATTCCGCGGTCATAGGCGACAGAGACATAGCCGGCGTTGATGAGCTGGGAGCCGTATTCCATCCATTCCTCGAACTTGAGCTCCCGCCCGACTCCAAAGGTCTTGAGATCATGCCAGCCCGGCTCGACGATCTCCTGGGCATGGCTTCCCCTGAGGATCAAGGCACAGTGCCGTAAAGTCGCCCGCTCGCCGGTGCGGTAGACCGCCGAAAGGAGCTTCTGGGCGACAACGCTTCCATCGAAGGTCTCGGGAGGATTCTCGCACACGTCGCAGTGCCCGCAATCTTCCTCAAGAGTCTCCCCGAAGTACGAAAGGAGGATGCGCCGACGGCAGATCATGGCCTCGGCGTATTGCTTCATCCTGTCCAGCTTGGCCGTGAGAAGTTCCCGGCGTTCCGGGCTGGCCTCGTCCAGGAACTTGAGTTGCTGGACCACGTCTGCATAGCTGTAAAACAACAGGGTGTCGGATGGCAGGCCATCCCGCCCCGCCCTTCCTATCTCCTGGTAGAAGCCTTCCAGGTTCTTGGGCAGGTTCCAGTGGATGACCCAACGGACGTTGGATTTGTCGATCCCCATCCCAAAGGCCACGGTGGCGCACATGATAGTCATTTCGTCCTTCAAGAAGGCGTCCTGAATCCGGTGCCTTGCCTCGGTGCTCATGCCCGCATGATAGGCGTCAGCCTTATAGCCCAGACGGCTGAGCTTCCCGGCCAGGTCCTCGGTCCCTGCACGGGAGAGGCAATACACGATTCCGGCCTGGTTCCGGTGAGTTTTCAAGAACTCCTGAAGCCTCTCGAACCGCTTTTGCCCGGGGAGGACCGACAGGTGGAGATTGGGTCGGTCGAAACTGGACTGGAAAACCGAATTTTCGTCGATGGATAGCTGGGCCAGGATATCACGCCGAATCGCGGGGTCAGCGGTTGCCGTCAAGGCGATGAGGGGAATGCCGGGAAGGAGTTCCCGCAATCGGCCCAGCTTGGTGTACTCCGGCCTGAAATCATGCCCCCAAAACGAGATGCAATGGGCCTCATCCACGGCGATAAGGTTGATGTTCCATTGAGAGAGACGGCCGGTGATGAAACCGCCGAAGAGCTTTTCCGGACTTATATAGAGGAGTTTCAGCCTTTTCCCGGCGATGTCCTGGAGAACCTGGTCGGCTTCTTCCAGGGTCTGGGTACTGTTGATGAGAGCCGCCGCGACGCCGTTGGCCTTGAGCGCCTCGACCTGGTCTCGCATCAAGGCGACCAGCGGGCTGATGACAAGGGTCAACCCATCGCGGCAAAGGGCCGGAACCTGGAAGCAGATGGACTTGCCGCCGCCGGTGGGCATCAATACCAAGGCGTCATGCCCGTCGAGTACGTGGGAGATCACCTTTTCCTGCAGGGGATGGAAGCGTTCGTATCCATAGACTCGTTTTAGGATTTCAAGAGGCTCATACATTCGAACGCCAGTATAGCCCGAGACCGACCCGAGATGAAAGCCGGCGGCTGCCGACGGCCGGTCCACGGGCACCGGCCGAACATGGAAAAAACGGAGAATCGGGTCTATACTGAAGGCCATCATGGCCAGAGTCGGAATTTCCGTCATCGCAGCCTTCGTGCTCGCCGCATCGGTCCAGGCCGTTCCCTTCGCGGACAAGCCGAGAACCTTCGACCCCTTCGACGCGAAGATCGAAGGGGTCGGCGGGTTTATGAACAGCACCGAGGGATGGGGCGAGTTCGCGAAGTACGTCTCGACGACAGACGGCGACCACAACTGGGACGCGAGGCTCGGGGCGAACATCGAGGCATTCCGGTACGAAAATCGCCTGTCGGTCGACATCGCGAGCGACATCGAGCTGATCGCCGACGGACACAACGACATCGGCTTCCGGCCCCGTGTCTTCTACTGGCAGGAATCCCTCTTCGTCATGGAAAGCGCCGGCTTCCTCGACTTCGGGCTGGGCTACTACCATCGCTGCAGCCACCCCGTCGACAACCTGATCGAATACCTCGACACGGGAAACAGGCTTCAGCGTTCGGCCATCTGGGACAGCGTGACCCTCCGAGCCTATACCGAACCGGTCGGTTTCGTCTGGGGGAACGGGACGAAGGGCTCGATCCGGGGAACCTTCGACAACCACGCCTACGTCCTCACCCACGACTACGTTCCGTCGGAATATTCGAACCGGCGCCGGTCGCTTTCGACACTCCTGGATACCTGCGTTTTCGGGATCGAGGCCGAACCCCTGAGGTGGGGTGACCTCGGCTGGTACGTCGACGCGAAGGCCTTCTTCGACATCTACCGTGGAACCGGCAAGGCCTTTCTCTCGCCGTCCGCCCTTGCGGAGACCGGGCTGACGGTTCACGGCAGGGGCGGCGAGCTTTCGACCTTCCTCCGCTGGGAACGCGAAACGGAAACCCTGGTCGAGCCATGGCGACAGGATGGCGACTACCTCACCATCGGCATGAGAGTTCAATAACAATGTTGTTTTATCATCTACATCCCTTTCCTTTTATATAGGACCGATGATATAGTAGCGGAAACAAGGCACTGTCCAACGAGCCAACCCATGTTGGCAAAGCTTCAAGGAGATACCATGCGGTCAGAGATACTCTTCGCTTCCGTTTCATACGATAAATACGACCCGGACGTCACCCTGCCGGCCAAGTTCGATCGCCTCATCGACAAGATGGGGATGGAGGACGCGGTCAAGGGAAAATGGACGGCGATCAAGATGCACATCGGCAGGAACATCGGCTATTCGACGATCCATCCCCTTTTCGTCAAGAAGCTCGTCGACAAGCTGAAGGCCTACGGCGCCAAACCCTACATCACCGACCAGGTGGTGACCGACGCCAGGATTCGCGGCTACACCGAAGACCTCCTCGGCGTCCCCATCGTGCCGGTATGCGGAATCATGGACAAGTACGTCTACGAGCGGAAGGTCGACTTCAAGGGCCTCCAGAACGTCGACATCGGCGGCAACATCCACGATGCCGAGGCGATGATCGTCCTCTCCCACGCGAAGGGCCACGGGACCTGCGGGTTCGGCGGGGCCTGCAAGAACATCGCGATGGGCTGCGTCACCGACCGCACCAGACACCAGACCCACGGACTGGAAGGCGGCATCACCTGGGACGAGACCAAGTGCATCCACTGCGGAGCCTGCATCACGAACTGCAACCATTCGGCCAACAGCTTCGACAAGGACGACAAGTACCAGGTCAACTACCATCATTGCACGTTGTGCCAGCACTGCGTGAAGGTCTGTCCGACCGGAGCCATCACGATGGACGCGCACCAGTACCGCGACTTCCAGACCGGCATGGCGATCACGACCAAGGAGGTCCTCGGCGGTTTCAAGCCGGGAAGCGTCTTCTACATCAACTTCCTGACGAACATCACCGCGCTCTGCGACTGCTGGGGCCTCACCACCCCCGCCCTCGTTCCGGACATCGGAATCCACGCGGGATCCGACATCGTCGCGATCGAGCAGGCCTCGGTCGACGCGATCAAGTTCGAGAACCTGATTCCCCAGGGCGTCCCGGAAGGACACGAGCTCGGAAAATCGGGACACCTTTTCGAGAGGCTCCACGGTAAGGACCCCTACGTCCAGATCGCCGAGCTCGAGGCCCGGGGACTGGGAACGAAAGAGTACTCGATCGTCGAGGTGAAGTAGTTCCGGAAGAAGCGAACGACCCACGGCCCGCCGCGAGGTCGTTCGTCCGGGCGCTTGGAGCGGTCCCTATTTGATGAAAACGAAGAGGAGGGCGAGGGCGACGAGGAGGGCGGCGAGGGCTATCAGGTAGACCCAGGTGGGAAGCTTTTCGTTCAATCCGGACGGGCCGCGTGGCCTGCCGATCGCGTCGTCGCTCACCGTCTTTTTCGGGACCCCGTAGCCGCAGGCGGGACAGCCTTCCAGGAATTCGGTGCTTTCACCCGAGTACCCGCAGCGCGGACACTTGACCGACGAAAAGAAACGGCCGCAGAAGGGGCAGATCCTGGCCCGCCCGTTTACTTCACGGCCGCAGTGCTCGCAGAAATACTTTGTGGCCTTCATCCATCAGGAGGGAACTTTGGCGGGAGCCGCGGGAGCCGGACTCTCGGCGGCATTCTTCTTTTCTCCCTTTTTCTCGTGGGAATCGGTCGAGACGGTGGACGAACTCTGAGTTTTTCGGCTGTCGTTGATATAGAATCCCGAGCCCTTGAAAATGATACCCGTGCCGCCATTGATGAGCCGTCGGACATCGCCGCCGCAGGTGGGACAGATTTTCACGGGTTCATCGGCCATGCTCTGAAAAAGATCGAAGGTGTTACCGCACTTCTTGCATTCGTATTCATAGGTCGGCATGTAGATTTACCTCGTTCATATAGATTCCCTATTAATATACTGATTCGCCCGATTAAGCGTCAAGGAGCGGGGGATTTCCCGTCCCGATCGCCGTGGCCGTCAACATCACCGAGAAGCCGGATCCCGTCCTCGTCGATGGAGATGAGCCTGTCCTTGTACAGGGTGCCGGCGGCGCGCTTGAAGGTCTTCTTGCTCATGGAAAAAAGCCGCTTTATCTCCTCGGGGGGGGTGCGGTCGCCGACGGCGAGAAAGCCGCCGGCTTCCCTGAGGGCCGCCGTGATGACGTCCCGTGAATCGAGAACCCCCTTGAAGCCCGGTTTCCTCAGGAAGCAATCGATCTTGCCGTCCTCGCGGATCTTCTTGACGTAGCCCTTCCTCGTTTCGCCGATGGCGATCGGCTCGAAGACCTCGTCGCGGTAGAGCAGGCCCTCATACACCCCGTTGATCGAAACCGACCAGCCGAGCTGGCCCTCGTCGAAAATGAGGAGGTTCGCTTCGGTCCCCTCGGTGATGCCGTCGTCGGCTTTCCTGAGGAACTTCGAGATCTTGCTCGTCGCGAAAACCCTCTTGTTGCGGGGGTCGAAGCAGACGCGCACGGGGTAGCTTTTCCCCGGCTCCATGGGACGGATCTGTTCGCGGGCGGGGACGAACAGGTCCTTTTCGAGGCCCCATTCGAGAAAAGCCCCGATCTCGATCGCCTGCTTGCAGGCGAGTATGGCGAAATCCCCGACGAGGGCGGCTGGCCTCAGGGTCGTGGCTATCGGCCTGTCCTCGGAATCGGTGTACACGAAAACGGGAATCAACGAGCCGGCTCGCGCGTCTGCGGGCAGATACTTGCGGGGAAGCAAGACCTCCTCTCCGTCGTCGGATACGAGGTAGGCGCCTATCGAGACGATGCGTGCGATTTCGAGTTCGTTGAACCTGCCGATCAGAATCATCAATTGTCCTTGGGAAAAGAGTGATATAAGAATACTCTTTTACGGAAATATAGTAAAGATTGATTAGTTCCTCGAAGCCTGTTGGCGCCGCCGGGCGGAAGGTGAGTCTTCCCTCCTTCATGAGGATGAACGTCCTTCGCATGCCTCAAACCAACAAGCTTCGAGGAACTACATGGTTTTCCGTCCCTTCCGCTCATTTAAGGTATTCCGTTCCCAGAAAACCCCGTCCTCGTAGCCCTGGATGGTCGGGTCGGACAGTGCCATGTCGAGGCGCTTTTCGGCGTAGAGGGCGAATTCCTCCTCCCGCTCGATGCCGACGAAACGGCGGCCGAGCTTGCGGGCGACGACGCTCGCCGTTCCCGAGCCGAGGAAGGGATCGAGAACCACGCCCCCCGGTTCGCTCGAGGCGAGGATGAGGCGGGCGAGGAGTTTCTCGGGCTTCTGTGTCGGGTGAGGGGTATTCTCGGGCATGGACCAGAAGGGAACCGATACGTCGGACCAGAAATTCGAGGGAGCCGTATCGCGATACTTCCCGTCCGGGGTCTCGGTCCAGTCCCTGGCCTCGCCCTCGAGCCGGTAGGGCGCGATTACCCGGCGCCTGAGCCTGACGGCCCCGGCGTCGAAGTGGTAGCGGTTCCCCTTCGTACAGAACCAGATATCCTCGGCGGCGCTCTTCCAGTTCGACATCGCACCCCGGCCCTTTTCGCGTTCCCAGGTGATCCTCGATCTCACCGTGAAAAAACGGCTCGCCGCCCGATAGATCGAGGCCGAGGAGAGCCAGTCGCCGCAGATGTAGACCGTCGCGTCGTCCTTGAGGAGACGGACGGCCGGCTCGATCGCCGCGGCGAGCCAGGACTCGTACTCGTCGGCGGACCGGCGCTTGAAAACCCCGGAACCGAATTCCCTGTCGATATTGTAGGGGGGATCGAGGAAGAGAAGGTCGACGAAACCATCGGGCAGGAAGCGGGCCGCCTCGAACCAGTCTTGCAGTACCGTGGAATCGAGAATTTCACCGAGGAGGACAGGGGCGGATAGGGTTCTGAGCCGCGCACGGTAGCGCTCGCGTTCGGAGGCGGTCAGGGTGACCGTCCTGTTCTTGGGGGATCGGGGTTTCGCTTCATCCGAGGGATCGGGGGCTTCCATGGGCTCAACTTTACCTTACCGGCTCAAGACGTGTATACTCGATTTTCTATGGAAATAAAAAGATATTTCAAGGACATCTCGAGCCGAGCCTGGGAGCATCCGGCTGATCGGGAAGCCCTTTCGGCCCTCGAATCCGTTCCCGGGCTCGACGGCGCCGTACGTTCCATAATCGGCGCGACGACCGAAAGGTCGCTGAGGCTCTCGACCCTCGCCTCCTCGGCCCGTGTCGGTCCTCGGCAGTTTTCCGGGCTCCACGCCATCGTCCAGGAAGCCGCCGCCGTCCTCGACCTCCGCGAGCTGCCGGAGGTTTTCGTGACCCAGGGCTCGACCATGAATGCGAGGACGATCGGAGCCGAACACCCCTTCATCACCATCGAGACGGCCATGCTCGACGCGATGACGGACGGCGAGCTTCTGGCTGTCATCGGCCACGAGATCGGCCATATTATGAGCGGACACGCGGCCTACAAGACCTTCATCTGGTATCTGGCCAACGCGGCCGGATCCTTCGCCGCCCTCCTCCCCCTCGGATCCCTCGCGATCGACGCCCTCGTCGGCGCCCTGAACGAGTGGGACCGAAAAAGCGAGCTTTCGGCCGACCGCGCCTCCCTCCTCGTCACCCAGGACCTCTCGGCGAATTACGGCGCCCTCATCAAGGTGATCGGAGGAAGCCACGCCTCGGAGATCGACCTGAACGAGCTTTTCCTCCAGGCCGAGGATTATATTAAGGAAAACGGCGCGATCGACAACCTGAACAAGATCGTCCGGGGGCTCGGGCTTTCCCACCCCTACCCCGTCTTCCGATTGACTGAACTTCAGTCCTGGTCGAAATCCGAGGCCTATGCCGCGGCCCTCGACGGCCGCTACCCCAGGCGGGGCGGCGAGGGACCGGGAGCCGATTCGGCTTCGTTTTTCTCGAAAGGGGCAGAGGGCTTCATGAACGGATTCGACGCCTCACCCGAGGCACTCCAGAAAACGGCCGGCGAGGTCCTGGACGGGGTGAAAAAAAGCGCCGAGCAGACGGGGAAACAGTTCGAGGACTTCCTCTCGAAGCTTTCCGGCGGAAAGAACCCGTAAGAAACGGAAACGTCATTCCCTCTCGGTGTCGTGTGGGGCGACGGGCCCCTCGAGACCTTTCACTTCCGTGTCCGACGGCAAGGCTGGAGTGTGCTCGAGAAAGGTCGTTTCAGCGACACTTAACATTTTTGTTGTTTTTTCCCTGAATCTTGATAATATTCTAAAGCGAGGAGCCTTGATGGCGCAGGACACGCAGTTCAATACCGGGGTCGAAGAGCAGGAAGAGATCGAAATCAAGGAACCCGAGGAATACCGGGTCATCCTGCTCAACGACAACTACACCACGATGGAGTTTGTCGTGTCCGTGATAGTCACGGTTTTTCATCGTTCGATACCGGAGGCGACGAGGATTATGCTCGACGTTCACCGGAAGGGTCGCGGCGTCGTGGGAACCTATTCCTACGATATCGCCGCGACGAAAATTGGGCAGGTGCATCAGCTCGCGAAGCAGAACGAGTACCCGCTTAAATGCATCATGGAGAGAGTTTAAGGAGAGACATGAAAATAGGGGCTGCCGTCAATACCGTCATTTTCAACGCGTTCCAGGAAGCGGTACGACGCGGGCATGAATATCTGACGCCCGAGCACATCCTGTACGCCGCGATCTCGTTCAACGAATCGCACGCCATCCTCGAGGCCTGCGGGGCCGACATCGGCCAGCTCAAACACGGGATGGAGAATTTCTTCGACCAGAAGGTTCCGAGCGTGAAGGAACCGAAGCCTCAGCAGACCGTCGGCTTCCAAAACGTGATCGACCGCGCCGTGTTCCAGGCCGAGTCCGCCCAGAAATCCGAGGTGGAAATCGGCGACATCCTGGTCTCCCTCTTCGACGAGGAGAGGAACTACAGCTCCTACTACATGAGGAAGGCCGGGGTCAAGCGCCTCGCCCTTCTCGAAGTGATATCCCACGGACCAGAGGGTGAGGAATCGGCCGGGGATTACGACGACGAGGAAGAAGACGCCGAATCCGAGGGAGAGGAAGGCGCAGAGCGCTCGACGAAGAAAAAATCCCACCTGGAGCGGTTCACCCGCGATCTCAATCAGGCGGCCCGGGACGGCCAGCTCGAGCCGGTCATCGGAAGGGAAAGCGAGATCGAGAGAACCGTCCAGGTTCTCTGCCGCCGGCTCAAGAACAACCCCATACACGTCGGGGATCCCGGCGTCGGAAAAACGGCCATCACCGAGGGCCTCGCCCAGAGGATCGTCGAGGGCAAGGTCCCGCCTCTTCTTCGGGACTACACGATCTACGCCCTGGACATGGGTTCCCTGCTCGCCGGAACGAAGTTCCGCGGCGACTTCGAGGAACGGGTCAAGAAGGTGGTCGACGAGCTCCTCCAGAAGGAAAAGGTGATCCTCTTCATCGACGAGATCCATACCCTCGTCGGAGCCGGTGCGGTTTCGGGCGGGTCGATGGACGCCTCGAACCTCCTCAAACCGGCCCTCACCTCGGGCAAGCTCCGCTGCATCGGTTCGACGACCTACGAGGAGTACAACAAGTTCTTCGACAAGGATAGGGCCCTCTCCCGGCGCTTCCAGAAAATTGACGTGCTCGAGCCGAGCCAGGAGGAGACCATCGAGATACTGAAGGGCCTCCGCTCCAAGTACGAGGAATTCCACCGGGTCAGGTACTCCGACGAGGCTCTCCGCGAGGCGGTCACCCTTTCGGCACAGTACATCAACGAGCGCAAGCTTCCCGACAAGGCCATCGACGTCATCG
>DBTK01000135.1:0-14377 GCA_002307015.1 Spirochaetaceae bacterium UBA1318 | reverse complement strand
AGGCCATCGACGTCATCGACGAGGCGGGAGCCTTCGCCCGGATCCAGGCCTACAAGCGCTCGATCTCGGGTCCCGTCGGCACTCCCGCGGCCGGTTTCGCCGCTCCGACCGAAACGGCCCCCACCGACAAGGCCGAGCTCGGGAACGCCGAATCGGCGTTCTCCGCCGAGGACCTTGCCGCCATGGAGGGAGGCGTCTCCGCCCTGGCCTCCGGGGGATCGGCAGCTTCCATCGAATCGGGCGGCGTCATCACCAAGGATAGGGCCGTGCCGAACCACCCAACTCAGGGCGAAGGCACGAGTCCAGACGGAGCCATGCCTCCGATTCCGGACCCGGAATCCATCCCGAAGGGCTCGATCGCGATGGAGGATCTCGGCTACCTTGAGATAACCCCGCTCGAGATCGAGAAGGTCGTCGCGAAGATCGCGAGGATTCCCGAAAAATCGGTATCAACCAACGAAAAGGACAGGCTGCGCAACCTCGAAACCGACCTGAGATTGCGCATCTTCGGCCAGGACCCGGCCATCGACGCCGTCGTGACCGCGGTGAAGCGGTCCAGAGCCGGATTCCGCGCTCCAGACAAGCCGGTCGCGAACTTCCTGTTCGTCGGCCCAACGGGGGTCGGAAAGACCGAGCTCGCGAAGGTGCTCGCCGACACCCTGGGTCTCTCCCTGCACCGCTTCGACATGAGCGAGTATCAGGAAAAGCACACGGTCTCGAGGCTCATCGGATCGCCGCCCGGCTACGTCGGCTACGAGGAGGGAGGACTGCTCACCGACATCGTCCGCAAGACACCGAACGCCGTCCTTCTCCTGGACGAGATCGAGAAGGCCCATCCGGACATCTTCAACATCCTCCTGTCGATCATGGACTACGCCACGCTGACCGACAACACCGGCAAGAAGGCGGATTTCCGCAACGTCGTGCTCATCATGACGAGCAACGCCGGAGCCAGGGACATCGGGAAGGCCAAGATCGGTTTCGGCGAGGGGGACCGTACCATGAACTCGGGGGCCCTCGACGCCGCCGTGGAGAGGACCTTCAGCCCCGAGTTCCGCAACCGGCTCGATGCCGTCGTAAGGTTCAACGCCCTGGACAAGAAGGTCATCGAACGGATCGTCGAGAAGAACATAGACGACTTCCGGAAACAGCTGGTCGAGAAGAAGGTAACCCTCGAGGTGACCGCGGCCTGCATAGCATGGCTCGCGGAAAAGGGATACAACCCCGAGTTCGGGGCGAGAAACATTGCCCGTCTCGTCGAGGACAAGATCAAGACCTATTTCATTGACGCCGTACTCTTCGGCGACCTCCAGGAAGGCGGCCGTGCGGTCGCCGACCTCGTCGACGGAGAGGTGAAGGTAAGCGCCATAAAAGCATGATCCGATGATGAAGGAACCTCGGAGCCTGGACCAACAAGCTTCGAGGAACTAAAAAAAATTCTGGAAAGCCGCATGGAGCCCCGGGCAACCGGGGCTTCTTTATCTCCGGTTCGAATGGGTGAAGCCATGCTATTGATATTTTATTGATTTTTGATAATATGTAGATAATATAATATGAATCCTTCAGAACGAGATACGAGGCAGCCCTCATTCCTCTCCGCCAGATTTTCGGCGCAGATCATCATAGTCCTTCTTTCCGCCATCATACTCATCACGGGCATTTCCTTTTTCGTCATCAGCGCTTCCGTCGTCAAAAAGGAGGATGAGGACGTTCTGGAAGGGATCGTCCAGGTGAAACGGACCCTGAACAACGCCATCGAGCAACTCGATATCGCGAACAAGAGCGAAGCCGACTGGACCGGCATGTACGAGTTCGCGAGAGGCGCGGAGCATACCGACGTCGCCGACAGCCTGGGACCTGATACCCTCCGTGAGTTGACGGTCGATTTCGCCCTCGTCTACGGACAGGACGGCACGCTGCGCCAGGCCTTCGTTGCGGATTCAACCTCGAGCGCCTCCCTCAAGATCCCGAACGAGCTCGTTTCCTGGAACCCGATGAAGGTCAGGGCCCTCATTTCGGGACAGCTGGAGAATGAAAGGGGAATCGTTATGCTTCCGGATGGCCCCTTCATCATCTCGATGCGGCCCATACGGAAATCCGACCTGTCCGGTCCGCCGGCCGGCGTCCTTCTCATGGCGACGCAGCTGGACAGGACGAGGATCGAGGGGATGCGGTCGCTTTCCGACCAGCGCTTCGATATCCTGCCCGTGTATGGCGATTCGGCCTCGCCCGGGACCTTCCTCCTCGTGGTGAAGGCGCTCCAGACGGACGTGCCGGTCAAAACGATCCTGTCGAGGGATTCGATGTCGGCGGACGATGTCCTCCTGGACGCCGATGGGTTTCCGGACATGGTGATCAGGATACTCCAGGCGAGGCCCGTCTACCAGGAAGGGATGCGCAGCATCCTCTGGCTTCTCGCGGGGACGGCCCTCGTCGCCCTCATCGCCCTCGCGATCCTGAGGATCATGATAGGGCGCGCGCGAACCATGTACCGGCTGCAATCCGAAACCGAACGGCTCTATCGGTCCCTCATGGAGGCATCCCCCTACGCCATTACCCTCATCGGGCTGGACGGAAAGATCGCCCTCGCGAACCGCCAGGCCGCCGACCTCGCCGGCTACGGCGAGCCGTCGGAGCTCATCGGCTTGCGCGCCGCCACCCTCGTCGCCAAGGAAGACCTCCACGTTCTGAGAAAGCACACGGAAAGGGTCCTCGAGGGCGGCATCTCCCCCTACCAGAGGATCACGATCAGGAAAAGAGACGGCGTCGAATTCGCCGGGGAGGGCGTCATCGCCCGGGTCGCCGACGAGAACGACAGGACCGCCTACATCCTCTCCATGACCAGAAACGCCTCGGAACGGATCGCGAGGGAGGAGGAAAACCAGCGCCTCTTCGCGGAAACGCGGGAGCGGCTCGATCAGCTCGAGGGGCTCAGGACGATCGACAAGGCCATCGTCTGGAGCTTCGACCTGGATTACATCCTCGCCATCATCCTCGAACAGACCTGCGCCAGGCTCGGGATGGACGCGGCCGACATTCTCCTCTACGAAGAAAGCACCCAGAGCCTCGTCTTCGGCGCGAAAACGGGGTTCATCTCCGAGGCCCTCAGCCATACCCGGCTGAAGGCCGGGGAGGGCTTTGCCGGAAAGGTACTCCGGGACAGGATGGGGGTCTTCACGGTCGCCGACCTCACGACGGAATCGGAGGGCTTTTCCCGTTCTCCCGCCTTCGCCGGGGAAGGTTTCGTGTTCTACGCCGGCGTTTCCCTGATCGTGAAGGGCGAGGCGAAGGGCGTACTCGAGGTTTTCAAACGAAGCCGATTCATTCCCGGCGTGAACTGGGAATTCTTCCTCGAGGCCCTCGCAGGACAGGCGGCCATCGCCCTCGACAATACGGCCCTCTTCAACGGCATGCACAAGGCCAACCAAGAGCTCCGCGACGCCTACGAGGCGACGATCGAGGGCTGGGCCAGCGCCCTCGAATTCCGCGATAGCGAAACCGAAGGACATTCGAGGCGGGTGGCCGAAATGAGCCTCCGGCTCGCCGAGGTCTACGGGATAAGCGGGATGGAGCTCGACGACCTGCGCCACGGCGCCCTCCTCCACGACATCGGAAAGATCGGCGTTCCCGACGCCATCCTCCAGAAGCCGGGCAAGCTGACCGCGGAGGAATTCGAGGTCATGAAGCAGCATCCCGACATCGCGCGCAACCTGCTCTCGAGGATTCCCTTCCTCCAGGGCGCGATCGACATACCCTACTGCCACCACGAGCGGTGGGACGGCTCCGGATACCCTCGAGGCCTCATGGGGGAGAGGATCCCCTTCTCCGCCCGGCTTTTCGCCGTGGTTGATGTCTGGGACGCACTGCGGTCCGACCGCCCCTACCGGAAGGCCTGGACGGACGAAGCCGTTTTCGACCATATCGAAAAAGGATCGGGATCCCATTTCGATCCGAAGGTGGTCGAGGCCTTCCTGAAGCTCAGGTCCAGAGCCGGTTGAACCCGGACTCCCGGCATAGTATCCTAGGAGGCATGAGCCTGAGAACGAACCGACGTGAACCGAAAGACGATTTTCCCTACCTCGGTCCGGGGGATTACTTTCCCTTCCCCGATGTCGATTCGTCGACGCCCGAGGGCATCGTCGGAACGGGGGGAAACCTCTCTCCCGGCATGCTGCTGTCGGCCTACAGTCAGGGCATCTTTCCCTGGTATTCCGAGAATGAGCCCATCCTCTGGTGGTCGCCCGATCCCCGCTTCGTGCTTTTCCCCGAAAACCTCCACGTGTCGGAATCCATGCGCCGGGTCCTGAGACGGGGCGAATTCCAGGTGTCCCTCGACACCGATTTCGACGCGGTGATCGGGAACTGCGCGGCCTCGCCACGGCCCGGCCAGGACGGGACATGGATCGTGCCGGAGATGGTCGAGGCCTACCGCGACCTCCACCGCCTCGGCTTCGCCCACTCGGTCGAGGTGAGAAAGGACGGAAGGCTCGTCGGCGGGCTCTACGGTATCGCGATCGGCTCGCTCTTCTGCGGGGAATCCATGTTCAGCGCCGCGGACAACGCATCGAAGGCCGGCTTCATCCCCCTCGTCTGGAGGCTCCGCGACGAGGGCTTCACCCTGATCGACAGCCAGGTGAGGACCGAGTACCTCGCAAGCCTGGGAGCCGAGGATATCCCCCGGTCGCGCTACCTCGACCTCATGAAGCGGGCGATATCCTCCCCGTCGGCATCGACGGAAAACTGGGGTTCGCGATTCCCTGATTTTCCAGAATCGACGCGGTGGCGGGCCCTCATGGAAAGAAGGCCGATCCCGGAATGACATCGGGTCGGGCTTCGCGGCGGAACCGCCCTAGCCTCGCTTCGCCCTGACCGCCTCGTCGGCGATGCGGGCCCAGGCCCAGAGCTTCTGCGGCTTGCGCTCGACGGTGGAGATATCCTTCATGATCAGTTCCACGGAAACCCCTTCGGCGGCGGCGATATCGAGGACGCCGTCGATCGAGGCTCGCGCCGCATCCTCGTCCCATTCGGCGTCGAGGAAAATGGCGGGGTTGGGCTTGACGCTCGCCACCCACCGAGGCCCAATGCCTGAGAAGATACGTCCCATGTCGTTCCAGGGGCTCACCGAAACCTTGCGGAGGCGGGGGATCCTTTCGAGGAGGCCGACCTTCCGGTCCAGGGGCTCGCAGCATCCGTAGTAGTTGAGGCCCCAGCGGTTCATCCATCGCAGGTCATGCTCCATCGCGAACTCCCAATGCATTTCGGGCGACACCGAAGCCAGGATTTGCGCATTGGAGCAGCCCCACATGTCCCGCGGGTGGACATGGAGCGGATCGAACGGTTCCTTCGGCAGATCGGAGACATAGCCGTATCCCCCCGATCCGATCCGGACGTTCGCGCCGTCGAGCGACAGCAGGTTCTGCTCGTCGAACTGGTCGAGTTCCGTCATCCATGCGTCCACCATGCGTTCGTAGGCGGCGTGGATGAACTCGGGGCGATCGATCATGTCGACCATCGCCTCCTCGATGCCCCACCATCGTATCAGGTAGTCCCAGGGGGTGAACCAGATATGGGTCTGGCCGACCTTCCTCACGGGAATGATGTCGCGGAAGAGATCGCACATGGTCTCGTACACGATCCCCGTCGTCCTCTCCGAATGGGTGACCCTGGGCATCCTTATCTTTTCGATGTCCTCCGGATTCCTGATCTGAACCTTGAAATGCCGTGAAACGATCTCGTTCGACGAATCGGTCCTGACGATGTCGACGTCCTCGACGATGCCGAAGTCGGTGGAATGGATCGCGAGGGGGCAGTCCAGCCACGGATTGACGACCATGTCGGCCGGCATGTGCCTCCACTGGTAGATCGTGCGTCTCAGGCCCGTCTCGAGCTCGCGCGCCCACGCTCCGCGGCAGCGGAGCGTCAATTCGTCGTCGACGTTCATCTCGTGCCAGGGGATCTCGTTGATCCACACCATTGGACGTTCCTGGTCGAGGTCGTTGAGCCTCCTCCAGAGCGCGGCCTTCTGCGCATGGACGGGGGACGAGGCGATTTCGGCGATGGCCCCTCCGAGCCTCCTGAGAACCTCCCTTTCATCCTGTTCCAGTTTAATCTCGTCGATGACGAGCGGCGGGGTATAGCTTCCCGGATCGTGCAGCATGGCGGCCTCCTCGAGATGGCCAAGTATACAACCGGATTTTTGGCACGGCAACAAGAACTCATCCTCCCGGGGAAGGGACGGACGGCGGTTGCCAATTTCGCCTCCCGCCGGTATGATGGCTCATCGAGGTAGCCCATGTCCCCGCACTCCATGTTCGCACGGCCCTTTGCCCTGTTCGCCTTCGCCGCGTTTCTCGTTCTCCCCGCGACCGCCGAAAACCAGGCGGGGGCGGCTTCGTCGAAAAGCGCAGCCCAGGAGGCGCCCGTTCAGCTCCCCGCCCTTCCGCCGGTCGGGGAAAAGGCCCCGGTTCTCATCCTCGAGAACGATCCCTCAGCCCTGCTCGGGCTCACCCTCGAGACCGCAATTAACCGCTTCGGTCCGCCCAAGTCGGTTTCCGTCGTGCGAGGCCTCGAACCATGGCAGGACGACGCCGTGTTCGCGTATCAGGGAGACTACTCCCTTTTCTGGTTTCGCGACCGGGTCTGGCAGGTCCGCTTCGGGAAGGCCTATGCGGGGCCCATCCTCGGGCTCTTCATGGGCGATACCCAGGACAAGGCCGT
This sequence comes from Spirochaetaceae bacterium UBA1318, assembly GCA_002307015.1. Taxonomy (GTDB): domain Bacteria; phylum Spirochaetota; class Spirochaetia; order Treponematales; family UBA1318; genus UBA1318. The sequence continues at coordinate 7,660 of DBTK01000135.1, read as the reverse complement.
TTCCCTCCTCGGTCCCGCCGATTACTCCTTTCCCGATTCGATAGCCTACGACCTCAAGGGCGCTCCCTTCCCGGTCCGCGCCCGCCTCTACTTTGCCGACGGCAAGCTGCGCGACGCCTACGTCTACCGCAGCGATTTCTGATACAGGGAGATCGGCATGGCCAAGATATGCCTGTGCCTCACGGCCCCCACCCTCGCTCGCGATCTCGAGCTGATCGAGAAGTACCGCGACTATATCGACATGGCCGAACTCAGGGTGGATTTCCTCGACCCCGACGAGCAGCTCCTCGTGAGAAGGTTCCCCGAGATCGCGGGAGTCCCGATCGTACTGACCATCAGGAGAACGGTGGACGGCGGACGCTTCGACGACGGAGAAGGAGCCCGCCTCGTCCTTTTCGGCAAGGCCCTCGCCTTCGCCGAGGCCGAGAGGCACAAGAACTTCGCCTATGTCGACCTCGAGGACGACTTCCGCGTGGCCTCCCTCGAGGAATCGGCGAGGACCTTCGGGACGGTCATCATTCGGTCCTTCCACGATTTCACCGGGGTTCCGGCCGACCTCGCCGACAGGCTCAGGCGTCTCCCGCACAACGGGGACGAGATCGCGAAGGCCGCCGTGATGGCTCGGGGCCTGGACGACGTCACCGCGGTCTTCCGCGCCGCCCAGGGCCTCCATTCCCAGCGCAAGATCCTCATCGCGATGGGGGATTTCGGAACCTCGACCCGGATCCTTGCCGACCGGATCGGTTCTTATTTTACCTACTCGACGCCGACGGCCGACGACATGCCGCTGGCCGGTCCCGGCCAGGCCGACCCAATCGCCCTCTCGCTCATGTACCGGTCGGGCGAGATCGGGCCCAAATCCAAGATCTTCGGCATCGTCGGCTATCCCCTCGCCGACACGAGCACCATCGGCATCCACAATTCGGCCTTCATCAGGGCCGGCCTCGATGCCGCCTGCATCCCCTTCAAAGCCGACTCGCTGGAAGCCTTCTTCACCCTGGCCGACGAACTCAAGGTCAGGGCGGTCTCCATCGAGAATCCCTTCCTTGAATCGGTGATCCCCTTCCTGTCGGACGCGGGGCCCATGGTTTCCGAGATCGGCGCCTGCAACACGATCGTCAGGGAGAACGGGGGATGGAGCGGGTACAACACCGGCTGTACCGGCTTCAGGACGGCCATCATCAGGTTCATGGGGACGAGCAACCTGCGCGGAAAGAAGGCGTCGGTAATCGGGGCGGGGGGAATGGCCAGGACCGTGGTGGCCGTCCTCACCTCGCTCGGCGCCGAGGTCTGCATACTCAACCGTACCCAGGTGAGGGCGAAACGGCTCGCCGACGCCTACGGCGGGTGCTGGGCCGGACTCGACGGCAACGGCCTGGAGCGGCTGAGCGAGTTCGACGACCTGATCGTCCAGGCCGGAACCGCGGGGGCGGCGCCGAACAAGGACATCGATCCCCTGGATTTCTACGATTTTTCGGGAGACGAGGCCGTTTTCGACGTGGTCTACAAACCGGCGCGCTCGAGGCTGCTCCTGCGGGCCGAAAAGGCTGGCTGCCGGACCATGAACGGGGAGCTCATGTTCCTGGAGCAATCGAAGGCCCAGTTCAAACTGTTCACCGGGCTAGATTTTCCGGTTTAGCATGGAAAGCTTGAGCATGCTGATGTCGTCCTGCATCTCGCGGAAGGGGTTACGGCGCCTGGCCAGTTCGTAGAGGTCCTCGAGGGAGGGATTCGGGCCGAACTTCTCGAAGTATTCGGTCACCCCGTCGACCCCGAGGCGATGCCCCGTCTCATCCTCGGACTCGTAGAGCCCGTCGGTCGCCATCAGCAGGAAGTCCCCCGGGGACAGCGCGAACTCGATGTCCTTGTACTTCGCCCCCTCGACGATCCCGATCATGTAGCTGTGGGCCTCGAGCATCTGCCTGACCTTGCAGGTCGAGCCGTCGGATCCGAACACGATGGTCGGCGGATGGCTGGCCGAGGCGAAATATCCCTTGCGCCGCTCGGGATCGAACACGATGACGGTGGCGGTCAGGTAGTAGCCCTCGACCGTCGAGGTCTGGCAGAACCCCTGGTTGATGAGCTCGAGCATGTGTCCCGGTGAATAGGATTCCTTGAGGCTCGAATGGAACAGGGTCTTGAAGATCATGGCGAACAGGGCGGCCGATATCCCGTGGCCGGTGACGTCGGCCATGCAGGCGATGAGAAGCCCCGATTCGGTAAAAAATGATTCGATATAGTCGCCGCCGGTCATCTCGAGCGGCTTGAACAGGGGCTCCACCGTGATTCCGTGCTCGGTGAAGGTCTCCGTCGTCACCATGTGCTTCTGGATCTCCCCGGCGAGAAGGAGCTGCTGGTATTCCTCCCTCATGTCGCGAAAGACGCAGATGCCCCCGAGAACGGCGCCCTTGTCGTCGTGGAGGGGACAGACGGTGATCGAGACAGGGATGTCGGTGCCGTTCCTCGCCCTCATGAAGATGAGGTGGGGATAGCGCCCGATGAACCGGCCGTCCAGGGCCCTCTTGAGGGGGCAACGTCCGTCGAAGCAGGGAGCGGTCTGGTCGTCGGCCTCCCTGCAGAGGTTTTCGGTATCCTGGCAAAGCTGGTCGACCATCTCGTTCTTGGTGAAGTGGAGGATGGCCTCGGCCCCCTTGTTCCAGTACACGATTCTCATATCGTTATCGACGATGAAAACACCGTCCTGGATCTGGTTCAGTATGCTTTGGTACGTAATGGAGGAAAAGAGCAGGGGATCGTTGAGGTCTGACGGTTTAGTATCCATATCCTTGCCTGAATCCTTGATACCATACTATAATCTTTTTCGCCGGATTCGTCAGCCGGCGGAGCCGATCGGTTCCCTCGTAAAAACAAAGGAAGCATCCGATGGATACACAACAGATCAAACAAAACCTCGGGACCCATGCCGTGGAACATTACGTCGAAAGCGGCATGAAGCTCGGGCTCGGCACCGGCTCGACGGCCATCTGCGCCGTCCGCGCCCTCGGCGAGGCGATAGCCGCCGGGAGGCTCACCGGGATCAAGGCCGTCACGACGAGCCTCCAGACCTTGGGGGAATGCGAGCGCCTCGGGATACCGATCTTCACGCTCAACAGCGCCGCCATCGGCGGGGAACTCGACCTCGCCATAGACGGGGCCGACGAGGTGGATCCCGACCTCAACCTCATCAAGGGAGGGGGAGCGGCCCACCTCTCGGAAAAGATCGTCGAGTACGCGTCAAAGCGCTTCATCGTCATCGTCGACGAGTCCAAGCTCGTCCATCACCTCGCCCTCAAGTTCCCCCTCCCCGTCGAGGTCGTCCCGGAGGCGAGGGTCTCCGTTTCGAGGGCGCTCGAGAGGCTCGGGGGAAGCGTCGCCATCCGGTCCTGCGGCGGGAAGGACGGCCCCATCGTCACCGACCACGGGAACATCGTCCTCGACGTCCTCTTCTCCTCCCCGGTCGACCCGGCGCGGCTCGAAACCGAGATCGATCTCCTGCCCGGCGTGGTCGAGGTGGGATTCTTCACGCGAAATCATCCGCTCCTCCTCGTCGGTCACGCCGACGGGACCATCGAAACGAGGAGGTAGCCATGAAGTATCGGCGATTCGGATTCGATGCGACGAGCCTTTCCGGTCAGCTCCCCTTCACTTCCCCGTAGGCCCACTCGATCCAGGGCAGAACCCGTTCGATGTCGGCCTTTTCGACGGTGGCCCCGCACCAGAAGCGGAGTCCCGCGGGGGCGTCCTTGTAGGACCCGCAGTCGTAGGCCGCGCCTTCCTTCTCGAGAAGTTTCACCATGGCCTTCACCTTGTCGGCCTCCAGGTCGAGGCTGAGGCAGACCGAGGTGTTCGAGCGGATCTCCTTCCTCGAGGCGAGGAAGCGGATCCAGGGATGGGTTTTGACGAACCCCTCGAAAACCCCGAGGTTATCCGTGCTCCGCCCGATCAGGCCGGAAAGCCCGCCGATCGAGTCGGCCCAGGCGAGGGCGTCCAGATAGTCCTCGACGCAGAGCATCGAGGGGGTGTTGATCGTCGAGCCCTCGAAGATCTCCTCGAGGAGTTCCGTGCCCTTGGTCATGCGGAAGATCTTCGGCATGGGCCAGGGGGGCGTGTAGGTCGTGAGCCTCTCCACGGCGCGGGGGGAGAGCACGATCATGCCGTGGGCCGCCTCGCCCCCGAGAACCTTCTGCCAGGAAAAGGTCGCCACGTCCAGCTTCTTCCAGGGGATGTCCATCGCGAACACGGCGCTCGTCGCATCGCAGATGGTGAGCCCCGCCCGATCGTCGGCGATCCAGTCCCCGTTCGGGACCTTGACGCCGCTCGTCGTGCCGTTCCAGGTGAACACGACGTCGTTCCCGAAGTCGGCCTGGGCCAGGTCGGGAATCTCCCCGTAACCGGCGGTGAAGGAGCGGACGCTGGGAAGCTTGAGCTGTTTCTTGATATCCGAAAGCCAACCCTCTCCGAACGATTCCCAGGCGAAAACGTCGACGGGCCTCGGCCCGAGAAGGGACCACATCGCCATCTCAAAGGCACCCGTATCGGACGCGGGAACGATGCCGACTCGGTAGCCAGCCGGCAGGCCGAGGATGCGCTTCGTTTCCTCGATGGACTTCTGGAGCCTCGCCTTGCCCTTTCCCGACCGGTGGGAGCGGCCGAGGAGGTCGGCGGGGAGGGCCTGGCTCGAGTAGCCGGGCCTCTTGGCGCAGGGACCCGATGAGAAGTTGGGAATCGCTGGTTTGACGGTAGGTTTCATTGGTTCTCCTTTTGCAAGGCAGCGTCGAAAAGGCTTCAAGCCCTCTCGGCACCCTGGGATGGAAGACGGGTTTGAGTGTAGTAGTGGAGTCCGTCCCTGTCAAGGAGGAATGTTTCTATCGATCAATACAGGCGACGGCGTGGCACGATTCGGCTGCGTCGCAAGCCGCGGCGGAACCACGGCGGCGAGTTGGCTAGAACAGGAGCCGCTTCAGGGTCGTGTCGTCGGAGCGCCAGTCGGGCTTGACCTTGACGGAGAGATCGAGCCTCACGCGATAGGGAAAAATGTCGTCGAGTTCGCGCTCGGCTTCGGTGCGGATCTTCTTGATGACCTTCGCGCCCTTGCCGATCACGATGCCCTTCTGGGACTCCCTCTCGACGCAAAGAAAGGCCGTCACGCGGAGGATCGATTTCGTCTCGTTGAACACGGATTCCTCGATCTCGACGTAGATGGCGTGGGGAATCTCGTCCCTGGTCGAGTTGATCGCCTTTTCGCGGATGATCTCGGAGATGCGGAACTCGGGATCCTGGTCGGTGATGAACTCCTCGGGATAGTAGGGCTGGCCTTCTGGCGCCAGCTCCAGGAGCCGGTCCACCAGGGCGTCGGTGCCTACCTTGAAGAGGGCCGAGACCTCGACGACGGAGTCCTTGGAGAACCGGGAGCTCGCCGGATCGACCGTGTCCGTGGCCGTCCCCACCCCGCCCAGGGTCTCGTGCAGGAAGGAAAGGGCGCGGGCCGGATCGGCGTCCTTCGAGTCGATTTTATTCAGGGCGACGACGAGACGGGAGGCGGCGGGCTTCACGAGCTCGGCGATGAGGCGTTCCTCGTCCCCCGGCGCGCGGCACACGTCGATCACGTAGAGAACGATGTCGGCGTCGCCGATCGCCCCTCGCGCGAGCTCAGCCAGGCGCTTGTTGAGTTTTTTCTCGGATTCGTGGTAGCCGGGGGTGTCGAGGAAGACGAGCTGGCCTTCGGGCTTGGTGAGGATGCCCCGGATCGTGTTCTGGGTGGTCTGGGGCACGGGAGATACGATTGCGACCTTCCAGCCGCAGAGGGCGTTCAGAAGGCTCGACTTGCCGGCGCTCGGCCGGCCGACAACTGCCACAAAGGCGCTTTTCGGCATGATTCTCCTGGGATGTGAGGGGTGAGCGGTGAGGAGTGAAGGGCAAGAGCGACGAATGCCAAGAAATATCGGGAGTTTCCCTCGATATCGCTAAAGATCCGCTCACTCCTCACCGCTCACCCCTCACCGATTTTCAGTATCCGCTCAGTATCTTCACGATCCGTTCTTTTCCGACCGTGAGGATGAAAGCGGCAAGACGCGGCCCCTGTTCCTTGCCCACGAGGGCGAGGTAGACGGCCTTGAAGAAATCCTTCGGCTCGATGCCGCGTCCCTGCGCTATCGTATAGATGGATTCTGACATGGTTTTCTCGTCGCGCGAATCGAGATTCGCCTCGACATCGGCCCTGAGCGCGCGGAGGGCTTCGAGCATGGGGCCCGAAATCTCGGCCTTCGAGCCGTCCTCGCGGAGCTGGAAGCGGAATTCCTCGGGGGCGAAGGTCGTGATCCAGTTCCAGGCGCATTTCGCGCGGACCTTGAGCCTCTCGATCTGGTCGGGCTCGACGCCGGGAAGGGCCGCGAGGGTCCGGTCGATATCGCCGGAGTGGACCTGGAGCAAGTTGCAGAGGTGGCGGAAGGGAGCCTGGTAGGGCATCTTCTTCGGGGTCTCGCCGACCTGGGAAAGCTCGTAGATGCGGGATTCCTTTTCCTTTTTCTCGTCCGAGACCTTGTCGACGCCGTAGTAGACCCGTTCGGTGCGGTCGTAGTCCTCGTAGATCTTGATGACGTCCAGATCGAAGCTGATCGTGAATTCCGTGTTGGGTCTCGTCCCGGCGAAGAGGTAACGCGCAATCTCGGGCTGGTAGACCTCGAGCACGTCGTAGAGGTCGATCACCTCCCCCGAGCTCGAGGAAATCTTTCCGCCCCGGCCCTTGATCCCGATGAAGTCGTACTGGAAGGAAACGGGAGCCTCGGCGCCGAAAACGACGCGAACGATCTCGCGGGCCGTGTCGAAGGAGCCGCCCTGGCTGTGGTGATCCTTCCCCGCGGGCTCGAAATCGACCCCTTCCTTGGCCCAGCGCATCGGCCAGTCCACGCGCCAGAATAACTTCACGCCCTTGGCTTTCCTGAGGTCGACCGTCTCGGCATGTCCGCAGGATTCGCAGTGGTAGGTGACGCCGAAATCCCCGTCCCAGCCGTCGATTTCCGTTTTATCCTTGTTGCACGCGTCGCAGAACACGGAGATCGGCCACCAGTTCTCGCCGAGATCCTCGGAGCGGAACTTGTCGAGGATGGCCCTGATCTCTTCCTTGTGCTGGAGGGCGGTCTTCATTCCCTCGGCGTACATCGAGCTCCGATACCGCGTCGCCTGGTAGAGGAACTCGGGTTTCACCCCGACGGCGGGCAGGATGTTCTCGATATCGACCTCGTGATGCCTGGCATAGCTCTCGTCCCGTCCGTAGGGATCGGGCACGAGGGTGATCGGGAACCGGAGATGCTTCGCGAGCTCTTCCTGGTTCGGCATGTTCTTCGGGACCTTCCGGAAAACGTCGTAATCGTCCCACGAATAGATGAAGCGGACCTTTTTGCCGCGCTCGCGGAGGGCGCGCACGACGAGGTCGACGGATATGATTTCCCTGAAATTGCCGATATGTACGGTGCCAGACGGGGTGATGCCCGACGCGCAGGTGTACATTTCTTTTTCGCCTTTCTCGCGAATGATCTTCTCGGCGTAGGTATCAGCCCAATGGGCGGTCTGTTTTTGTTCCATGGTAAAGGGATAATACCGGAATCGCGGCTTTTTTTCAATCGGAAGAAACAAGGAGGTGAGGGGTGAGGGGTGAGGGGTG
>DBTK01000099.1:23958-34729 GCA_002307015.1 Spirochaetaceae bacterium UBA1318 | reverse complement strand
GGGTGAACCAGCTCAACCGCATCAAGCTCCTGCTCGACAGGGCGAAGGAAGAGGTGGAAAACGGTGAGGGGTGAGGGGTGAGGGGTGAGGGGTGAGGGGTGAGGGGTGAGGGGAAAAGATAGCACGGTAAATTTTGATGTCGAGAGAATTTTCGAGAATTACGTCAATTTCGCGGAAGGATCCCTGGATATCGCCGACGCTCCGTTCACTCTTCACCGTTCACCGTTCACTTCTTCTTCACGCCAATCTTTTCCTGAGCACGATAAAGCCGAGGAGGCCAACCGCGGGGAAAATCGCGAAGATCCAGAACAGGGCCTCGAACCCGGCCTTCTCGATCACCCAGCCGCCGAGGACATTTCCCATCAGGGTCGAAAGCCCCGTTCCGACGGCGGCGTAGATCGCCATGCCCAACCCGCGGGCCCTGGCCGGCACCCTGGTCACGATGAAGTTGATCGAAACGGGGTGGAACAATCCGAAGCAGAGAGAATGGAGAAGCTGCCCCAGCACGACCCCCGCCGGATTCGGCATCAGGGCGTAAATCAGGTTCCTGAGCAGGATGGCCGAAAGCGACACCGCGATCAGCCTCTCGCTCCCGAACCGCTTGATGAGGCGGCCCGAAAGGTACATCAGCGGCACCTCGGAGGCGGCCGACAGCGCCCACACCCCGCTCACCGCGTTCCAGTGCAGCTGATCCCGGACCCAGATCGACAGGAAGGACTGGGAGGGAACGAGGCCGAAGCGACCGAGAAAGATGAGGGCGATGCCGATCCAGAATGCGGCATCCAGGCGAATGCCGGCGCCGCTTCCCGAATCGCCCGTTGCGTTCCGGAACGGGGATGCCGAATTTTCCACATGGGGTTTCGGAACAGCCCGGCGAGGGATGAACAATTCGGTGGCCGCGAAAACGAGGGCCGTTCCGCCGAGCCAGAGCGCGATCGAGGTCGGCGACTTTCCGTCGATGATCGGCAGGAACTGTCCGGCGACCGAAATCGCGATGAAGCCGAGCGAACCGAAAACTCGTATGCTCCCGTAGCTCTTTCCCGTCCCTTCGATGAGGTGGGAGCTCTGGGTGTCGATGAGGGGAATGGTGGAGCGTGCGCAGAAGGCGTAGGCGGCGAGGACGACGGCCGTCACCAGCAGGTTCCGCGAGAAGGCGAGAGGCACGAGGAAGGCCGTCGAGACCACGGCGACCGCGATCAGGATGAGGCTGTCGCGCCTGGTTCGGTCGGCGAGCCTCCCGAACACGAAGGGCCCCATCATGCCCGCCGCCTCGTTGATGCCGAGGAGGAGGCCGATCCGAACGGGAGAGTAACCCAGGTCACCGAGCATGAGCTGCAGGAACGGGCTCAATATCGCATAGAAGGCGAAAAGGGCGAAGTAGGAAACGCGAAGCATGGGCAATCATATCCGGAACGGTTGCCTCGGTCTAGGGAAGGCCGGTTCCCGGCCGCGAGGCCCCCTCCTTCTCAAGGATCGCGTTTCCGTCTAGTATGGCCGCGAATCCTTACCGGAATGGAGAACAGCATGATCCGACTCGTCGCCCTTCTCGGCAACATCGGCCGCGAGTACGCGGGGAACCGTCACAACGCAGGATGGATGGTCGCGGAAGCCTGGCCCGCACTGGCAGGAATTTCCTGGCAGGAGAAGTTCAGGGGACTCGTCGCGTCCATCGACGTGGCGGGGGAAAAGGTCTGCGTCATCAAACCCGGCACCTTCATGAACGAATCGGGCGCATCCGTCGGGCCGGCCATGAAGTTCTACAAGCTTGAGATCGGGGAGCTCCTCGTCGTTCACGACGAGCTCGAGCTGCCGTTCGGGGTCATCGGCTTCAAGCAAGGCGGCGGCCTCGGCGGCCACAACGGGCTCCGATCGGTCGAGGCCCACCTCGGCAGCAGGGATTTCAACCGTTTCAGGATCGGGATCGGCAGGCCCGAACACAAGGACATCGCCGGCTACGTCCTCGCCGACTTCAAGGGCGAAGAGCGCCGCATCCTCGAGGAACGGGTTCTTCCCATGGCCTCCACCGCCCTCTCCCTCTGCCTCGACGAGGGTTTCGATGCGGCCTTCAAGAGATACGGAAAATTCGACACGACCAGGGATTGATTCCATACAAAAAGTCGGTTCCAGAACCTGCATAATGCATCAGTTGGCACGGAAATTTCTCAAGATCGGTCGCGGATTTTCAACAAGCTTCGGGACAGTAGAAGTCTATTGCCAAAGCGGAGCCCTTTCGCGTATCGTCCTCGCATGAGTCAAGAAGCAGAATCCTTCGACCGATTGTTCGGCATCATCAAGCGCCTCCGCGCCCCCGACGGCTGCCCCTGGGACCGAGAACAGACGCCCAAGAGCACGAGGGCGAACCTGATCGAGGAGGCTTACGAAACCATCGAGGCCATCAACGACGGCGATACCCCCCACGTCAGGGAGGAGCTCGGCGACGTCTCCATGGTGCTCCTGATGATGGCCTACATGTACGAGCAGCAGGACTCCTTCACGGTGAAGGAGGTCTTCGACGAGATATCGGAAAAGCTGATCCGCCGGCACCCGCACGTATTCGGCGATGCCGAAGCCGCCGACGCCGCGGCCGTCCTCACCCAGTGGAACGTGATCAAGGAAACGGTCGAGGGAAGGCCGAAAAAGGATTCCGTCCTGGACGAGGTGTCCCGCGCCCTGCCCCCGCTCGAGCGCGCGTACAAGCTCCAGAAAAAGGCGGCCAAGCGCGGTTTCGACTGGACCGAGATTTCCGCCGTCTGGGCCAAGCTCAGGGAGGAGGTCGACGAGGCCGAGGAAGCCTGCACCGAAGCCCGACCCGGAAACCAGACCGATGCCGACCACTTCGAAGAGGAGATCGGCGACCTCCTCTTTTCCGTCGTGAACGTTTCCCGGTCCCTCCACGTCGACCCCTCCGTCGCCCTCGATCGCGCCGCGGCCAAGTTCTCGCGCCGATTCAAGTCGGTCGAGAAGGAGATGAAGGCCCGTGGCATCGCGATGGGTACGGAAAGCTTCGCCCTCATGGACCGGCTCTGGGACGAGGCGAAGGCGGCCGAGCGCGAGGCCGCGAAGAGCGGAAAAACCCCGACGATTGACGGCGGCCCGGTTCGGGGCTAGTATGGGCGTAATGAAGAAAACCGTTCTGATCACCGGCCGCGACACCCCGTTCGGAGCGGCCCTGATCGCCGAGGCCAGGGCGAGGGATTATTCCGTCATCGCGACGGTCGACCGCACCGAAGCCGACGGGAAATCAGGCAGAAAAACGGGCCAGGCCGCCCCCGCGGATGACGGAGAGGCGGAACGGGAAGAGGGACTCCTCGTGGTTCCCTGGAACAGGGCATCAGCCTTTTCGGCCAGGCACGTCATGATCGAGTGCAGGAATTTAGGAAGCAAACTCGACGCGGCCCTCGTCGTCTGCGCCCCCACCGGTGCGCCGGCCCCCCTGGAAAAGCTCGAGCCCGCCTTCGTCGACTCCTTCGTCGATGCCGAGGTCAAGGGACGGGTCTTCTTCGCACGGGAAGCGGCCGCCGAATTCGCCTCCCGCGGCGAGGGTCTGCTCGGCATGATCGCCTACCAGAATGGGATGCCGCTCTCGCCACTGGACGCCATGGCGATGGGAGCGTTCCACGCCCTCAGCCAGGAGCTTTTCGCAGCCCAGGTCAACGCGAATTACTTGACCCAGGGGTACAGCTGTTCCCTCACGATGGACGCGGCCTTCGCCGCCTTCATCTTCAAGGGGATCGAAGAGGCGAATCACCGGACCTCGGGACGCTGGCTCAAGTTCTCGGGACGCGAGGGTTTCCTCTCCTCGCTTCGGACAATCGCGCGAGGTTGACCATTCCCACCGTTCGGGCTATGCTCTCACGGTTATGAAAATCTGGATTAAATTCCTCACGGGAACCGTTTTAGGCGTTTTTCTGGGTCTGCTTCTCCCGGTGCAGAACTCCGAGTTGACCAGCTTTTTCACCTTCCTGTACAGCCTCGTGATCCAGATCGGGAGATACTGCCTTTTCCCCCTCCTGTTCTTTTCGATCGCGATCGGCGTGTACGAATTAAGGGAAGACAAACAGCTGAGCAAGGTGTTCGTGAAGGGCATCGCCTTTCTCCTGATCACCTCCGCCGCCCTGGTGGTTTTCGGCATCGTGTCGGTGTTCGTCTTCTCTCCCGACCGCATCCCAATACTGAGCGAGGGCTCGCCCGAAAAGATCACCCTCGACCTGAAACAGGCCGTCCTCTCCCTGTTCCCGAACAACCTTTTCGCCATTTTCTCGCAGGACGGAAACTACCTCCTGCCCATCTGCTTCCTTTCCATGATCCTCGGGTTGGCCTTCACCGTCGACAAGACGCTGACCAAGCCTGTCCTCGCCATCTTCGATTCCCTCTCGAGGATCTTCTACCACATCCTGAGCTTTTTCATCGAGTTCATAGGCATCGGCATCGTCTTCCTCGCGGCGGGGGCGACCCTCCAGATCCGGGCCATTTCCGACATCCAGATCTTCGCCGGCCTGATGAGCCTCCTCGCGGTCGACACGCTCTTCGTCGCTTTCGTCATTTTCCCGCTCATGGTCTACCTGCTCGGCGGACGAAAAAGCAACCCGTACAAGTACCTCTACGGCATCCTCGCCCCTGCCCTCGCCGCCATTTTCTCGGGCGACGTCCACTTCAGCCTGGCCATGCTGCTCAAGCACGAGAAGGAGAACCTCGGCGTGCGCAGGCGGATCGGCACGGTGTCCCTGCCCTTCTTCACCCTGTTCGGGAGGGCCGGCACGGCCATGGTCACCGCCGTATCCTTCGTCGTCATCATCAAGTCATACTCGAGCCTGGGCATCAACCTGGGTCAGGTCTTCTGGATCGCCGGAGCCTCGTTCATCATCAGCCTCCTCCTGGGAAGCGTTCCGGGAATGGGGAGCATGGTGTCGATCTCGGTTCTCTGCACGATCTACGGCCAGGGCTTCGAGGCGGGCTACCTCATCGTAAAGCCGATCGCCTTCTTCCTCGTCGCCTGCGGCACCTTCATCGACTGCATCACCGCATCGCTGTGCACGCTGGTCATCGCGAAGCAGGAGAACGCCCAGACCGACCATGAATTGAGGCATTTCGTCTAATACGGAAGGGACTATTTCCCGATCATGAAGCGCGCGAAGATGCTGCCCGAGGCCATGAGCTCGTCCGTGAAGGAAAGCCCCATTTTGTCCCAGAGGTGGAAAACGGGGTAGTAGACCCGGGCCGAGAGCCCGAAGCTCGCCTTGTCGGAGAGCTTGTACAGGAAGGAAAGCGACGTCTCCGGATAGAACCACCGTCCCTTGTCGTAGAAGTAGCGGCCGACAGGAGCCACCTGGGGCTTCGCGTCGGACACGTCCCCGGCTGAAACCGAGGCGAGAAAGCTCGCCCTGATCACGAAGGCCGGCCCGGCCCCCACCTCGATCTTCACCTTGTCCCCGATCGGAAAGTCGTAGCTCAACGGCGAATCCAGGATCAGGCCGACGACGATGGCCGAGCGATGCTCGATCTCGGCGGGAAGCGCCCGTTTCAGCGTGGAATCCCAGAGGTAGTAGTTCCAGAACAGGTTCGCGTCGGGACGCCAGTAGAAATTATCGATGCCGGAGATGGGAATGTTTATCGCCCCGCCCGGAGCCCAGAGGATGGGGGTTGGCGCGCTGTTGAGTCCCTCGGTATTGACGATGAACAGCACGGTGTTCTGGATGTCGTAGGACTCGATCTGCAGGGCGATTGCCTGAGTGCAGGCGAGGATCAATAGGGCTATCGATGCGATGATCCGTTTCATGCTACCTCCCAGTATAGCGCGTCGAGCGGCATCGGACAGGGTCGGCGGCCACCATGTCGACTCGGGTTCCCCGATGCGACGACTACGGAAGCGATACGACACAGAGCCCGGACCGGCCGACATCGGGCCAATCCTCCTCCTCCCAGCTCGCGACGGCGTACCCGGAACCAGGCAGGGCCAGGTCGATCCAGACGAAGCCCTGGGGCAGGGCCGGAAGCGGAACGACTCCCGAAGAGGCGGTTCCCGCCGTTCCCGTGTCGATTACGCTCCCGAGACTCGACGAGTTACGCCACAGAATCTTGCCGTCGGCAAGCGCGGCGTATCGCCCCGATTCGAGAACGACGGGAACGCGGCGGAAGGACGCGTCCCCCGAGGATAGCGCGACCGCGTTTCCCCTCAGGTAGCGGCACCGGGTTCCCCTGTCGTCGTTCCTGAAATCGAATTCGACGGCGTCGGAATCGGTCTTCGCCTGCTCGCCCCGCCCCGATCCGGCCGATGCATGATCGGTCTCGACGGACTCGAGAAAGTACCGCAAGGCGGGAACGGCCCTCGACACCGGGAGGGAAGCCGCCATCATCTGGAAGAGGTCTACCGGCATCTCGTTCACCACGTCCGTTTCGAGGGAAAACCCGAAACAGCGGTACCGGGATCTGCCGTTCGCGGACGATCGAGCCTCGGCGAGGGAAGCCGATCCGTCCCCGAGCTCGAGATACATCGTTTCCCAGGTTCCGTCCTTCGGAAGGAGAGCCTCGTAGGGAAGTGCCTTGGGCAGGAAATTTCCCGTCGTATCGTCCAGGACGATGAACCGGGAGGCGGGTTTGGCGTCCGGTTCGAACATCAGGTTCCGGTAGATCAGGGCGGCCGGAGAACCCTTCCAGGAATAAAGGCCGCCGACCGTACCCTCCCGGAAGAACTCCCCCCCCTGGGGATCGTCGAAATCGAGTCCGGCATCCCCTATCGAGAGGCCGACGAGGCCAAGCCGGTTCAGGGCGACCCAAACCCGGCCGGGATCGCCGTCCGCATCACGGGGAAGCACGACGAAGCCCGCTATCCGGCTCGTGACCGCCCAGGAATCGAAATCCTTTTCGGGTGCGTCCTCCGGCCCCGAAACCTCGGCGAACGTCGCATCGTCGTCGAGTGAATACCAGGAAACGGCCCTGTCCGCAATGGACCTGGAAGCCTCCCGTGAATCGGCGGACGAAGGCGATTCGCTTGGTACTCGAACGGGGCCGGTGTCGGCTGCCTTCTTCGCGGTGTGCGTGGAACAGGAAAGACAAATAACAACGGCCGCGGCGATTCCCATCGCTCGCGGCCACCACAAAAGGGGGAGAGCCATCGTTATTTCAGAGGAACCGTTTCGATCATGTAGCGAATCGACGAACCGTCGTTATCGGCGATTTCCTTCTCGATGATGAAAACGAGGGACTTTTCATCGGGCGACACGACGATGCGCCTGATCTTGTAGCCCTTCACGCCGTCCCTGACCGTCTGGGGATTCCCGACGGTGTAGCTCTCGACGGGTCCCGTGACCGGAGTGCGTTTCACGTCGATGCCGAAAGACGATTTCGGCGTCGTGCCGGCCTCGCTCTTCTGCTTCATGGTTATCGAGTAGGAATTGTTGGTGGCGAAATCCCTGAAATTGAGGGTATCGGTCGGGGCGTCCCCATTCATCAGAAGATACAGGAGCCTTCCCTGACGCAGATGATTGATGCCGTACTTCGATACGACCTTCTGCTGATCGCCGATCAGCAGATACAACGCGCCTGCAGGATCCTGGCCCGGCTGCAGCGTGACCGAATAACTTTTTTTTGCCGTCCCGTTCTTGACGTAGGCGTTCTTCGCGGTTTCCACGATGTAGGTTTCGGCGTAGGGGTTGGATGAGACGCCGTATTGCGCGAACATGAAATAATCGCCTTTATCGGAGAACCCGAGGTTGACGAAGACGGCGCTGTCGCCCGCAACTATAGCGAAAGCAGGAAGGATGAGCAGACACATCGCGAGCGCGATACGGACTTTCTTCATCGTTCTATACTCCTCTTGTATCTTATCGATCAATTCCCTCCCGGCCTAAACTGGTTTTTATCGCAAGGTTGCAGAAAAACGTGAATATCGGTAGACTGTAGCGGTCATGACTATTTCAATACGGAACGCGGTCGTTACCGCCGGACTCGCCCTCTGCGTTCTCATGCTCGCCCTATTCGTCTGGGGAGTCACGATCATCGCGCCGGCATTCGGTTCCGCTTCCGCAGCCCTGGAGCATTCAGGGATTCCCGTTTTCCTGCGCAATCCCTCGCCGGGCCTCCTCGACCTGATACTGGCCGTCGGCTTTCCGGTTTTCTTCTCGGCCCTCGCGACCTTCGCTATCCGCTATCTGTTCAGGAAGGCTTCGTCGCCCGAAACCTTCTTTTTCGCCGTCTTCGCGGTTTCGCTTTCAATGGAAGCCTTCAGGATAGCCCCGCTCATGATGGCCGGGGTCCAAAACACCGCATTCTACGGCTTCGCCATCACCCGGATCGTCTATTTCTCCCGATTCTTCGGCATCTTCGGACTCTTCATCTCGAGCCTCTACGCCGTCGGCGTCACCTACCAGAGCTACGGCAAGGTCTTGTTCCTGGATTTCCTGATCTCGTTCACCATCGTCTCCCTCGTTCCGATCAACGGCGATGCCCTCGTGCAGGGCTTCCTGTTCGAACCGGGGTACGGATCCATGTTGGCGGCGACCTACTACGCGATGGCCTTTTTCTCGTTCGTCGACTTCCTGCTCGCCTCGACGACGACGAACGTGCGCGAATACGCCTATGCCGGCGTCGGCATGGCCATGGCGGTCCTCGGAAGGGAGATCCTCTCCTTCGTTCCCCGACTTCCCTGGCTGATCGGGGGGATGCTCCTCCTCGCCCTCGGAACGAACCTCTTCGTCAGGAAGACCCACCGGATGTACCTCTGGCTCTAGCGAAAGTTTCAGCCGCTTGACGGCGACGACCACTCGGCGAGCCGCGGGCAACGGTCCGTTTGGCCAAAAAAAGGCCTCAGGTTCGAAATCGCTTTCGGACCTGAGGCCTTCAACCCCGAGGGGCACCGACGTCGCGGCTGAATGCGGCGTCGCAAGGAACCATTACATGAACAATCTCATCGAAACGAGGCCCACCCCAATCGGCAGGATGATGTTGTCGAAGTCCCTGATCGGCAGGGCTTCCAGAATCGTCGCCACGAAGGCAACCTCGAGGGAACCGACCGCATCGCCGGTCGCCCGGTAGCTGACCGCGAGAACGGCGAGCAGGCAGGCAAGGCTTCCCTCGACGGTCTTGCCGCCGGTGAAGGGTATCCGCACGGTGCCAAACATCTTCCCGATGATGCTCGCCAGTCCGTCTCCGAAGGCGAGGGCATAGATGGCGATCGCCGAAGCGGGCGACGGGTACAGGAGGAGGGCGAGCATCGCGCCCAGGCCCAGGGTGATCGGACCCAGCACGAATTTACCCGCATCCCGATCTCGGGAGGCCATGGCGGTGACCCGCGATATGAGGATGATATCGCGTCCCCGAAGCCTGAGAGTCTCGGCGTAGGTGTAGGCGATGATGCCTGAGGCGAGCAACGCGAGGGTCGCTCCGGTATTGTAAGCCGCCAGTATGGGAACGCAGGCGATGAGCATGTGGATGGATTTCCGGACTATCTCGGTTACGAGGACGTCGACCGAACGGTTGGTTCCCGCGATCACGATAGTCGTCGGACGAAGGCTTTTTTGCATAATTATCAACGGACTCCTTGGTATCACTTCATGCAATCAATGACTGCACGTTACATATAGTAGCAGCAATTTCCATGCCATAAAACAGGAAAACCTGATATATTTGTATCTCTTTTGGGTGTATTAAATTATAATTTGCTATCCTTCCGGTAAATTCGAACAAGGCAAATAACGTATGATTTTAGATACAAAAGAATTCTATTTTCACTACGGTTTTTTAGAAAAGTCTGACTTATGGTGATAATAATAACGTTTTAATGGAAAATACTAGAATATCTTAGAACATCGTAACGTGTTTATGGTATTGGGGGGGGGAAGGAAGCAGCAACCAACAAGGAAAGAATATAGGTGCCGCCGAGACTTGTCAATGCCGCATCGCCCGAATTCGACAATACGTCACTTTTACTTGACTCCCGGCCGCGACTGGGGTAGCATCGGTCCAATTTATCTATGGAGGCAATAATGGCAGCTCGAGAAATCATTCAGGTTGAACAGAAAGTACCGCTTCTCAAGGGCATTCCCTTGAGCCTGCAGCACCTTTTCGCGATGTTCGGGGCATCGATCCTCGTACCGATCCTCTTCAACCAGGCGGCAAAAACCACCGTCGTAGACCCCGCCCTCGTTCTCCTCATGAACGGTATCGGCACGATCATCTACCTCGTCATCTGTCGCGGAAAGGCGCCGGCCTTTCTGGGCTCGAGCTTCGCGTTCATCGCACCCACGATCAGCTGCATAAGCCTGGCGGCCTCGCCCCAGCTCGGTTTCTCGAACGCGGTCGGCGGTTTCGTGTGCGCCGGCGCCGCCTTCGTCCTGGTTTCCTTCATCATCCGCTTCGCGGGGCGCAAATGGATCCAGGTCGTCCTTCCCCCGGCCGCCATGGGTCCCATCGTCGCCCTCATCGGCCTCGCCCTCGCCCCGGTCGCGACCGGCATGGCCTTCTACGTGGACGGCAAGGTTTCGGGGATCGCGACGCTGATCTCGCTGTTCACCCTCGCCGTCGTCATCGTGGGATCGATGGTGTTCCGGAAATTCCTCGCGGCCATCCCGGTGCTCATCGGCATCGCGGCGGGCTACGTCCTCGCCGCCCTGGTCAACATCTGGGTCCCGGGAACCATCGATTTCACGGCGGTGCAGACGGCCCAGCTCCTCACCGTCCCGAAACCGGTGTTCCCG
This sequence comes from Spirochaetaceae bacterium UBA1318, assembly GCA_002307015.1. Taxonomy (GTDB): domain Bacteria; phylum Spirochaetota; class Spirochaetia; order Treponematales; family UBA1318; genus UBA1318. The sequence goes on along the minus strand of DBTK01000099.1, from coordinate 24,038 downwards.
ACCTTCGACCTCGCCTCGATACTGATCATCCTCCCGGCCGCCCTCGTCGTCATTTCCGAGCACATCGGCCACCTCTTCGT
>DBTK01000099.1:1692-23708 GCA_002307015.1 Spirochaetaceae bacterium UBA1318 | reverse complement strand
AGCACATCGGCCACCTCTTCGTCACCAGCAACATCGTGGGCCGCGACCTCCTCAAGGATCCGGGCCTGCACAACTCCCTTCTCGGCGACGGCGTGTCGACCATGCTCTCGGGCTTCATGGGGTCCTGCCCGACGACGACCTATGGAGAGAACATGGGCGTCATGGCCATCACCAAGGTCTACTCGGTCTGGGTGGTCGGAGGAGCGGGCCTGATCTCGATCCTCATCGCCTTCTTCGGTCACGTGAGCGGGGCGATCAGAACCATACCGGCCGCGGTCATCGGCGGAGTGAGCATGATGCTCTTCGGCGTCATCGCCGCCTCGGGCCTGCGCATGATCGTCGAGGCCAAGGTCGATTACTCCAAATCCAGGAACCTTCTCCTCTCCGCGGTGATCCTGGTCGTCGGCATATCGGGGGTTTCGATCAACCTCGGCACCACCCAGCTCACCGGCATGGTCCTGGCGACCCTCGTCGGCATGGCCCTCAGCCTCGTGTTCTACGCCTTCGACAAGCTGAAATGGACCGCTGAGCCCGACGAGTCGAGGGAGAACGCAACGGGACTCTAGCCCCGGTCAGATCCAGCCGCGGTAGGATTCCCTGAACTGCCGCGGCGACTGGCCGACTCGGTTCTTGAAAAACCGCGAAAAATAATAGGGGTCGTCGAAACCAAGCGAATCGGCGACCTCCTTCACGCTCATCGCCGAATCGAGGAGCCTTTCCTTCGCCTCTGCAGCGACGAGGTTCGCGAAATAGCGTTCGGGGGGAAAACCCGTCTTCCGCGTGAAGAGCCTTCGCGCGCAGGAATAGCTGCAGCCGAGCCCCTCGGTCAGCTTCTCGACGTTCAGGCTCGATTTCCCGATATTCCCGGCCATCGCCTCCAGCATCGCGTCGACGATGCCGTCGCGTCCGGCCCCGCCCGAATCGGCCCTCATCGCCGAGGCGACGACCCGGGCGAAAAGGGATCCCATCGCGATCGAGGTTTCCTCCGGTCCCGCCCCCGAATCCATCGCCGAGAAGAGCCCGGCCCACGCCGACTCGAACCATGACGCTTTACCACAATCTGCGGCTCCCAAAGGACCGGCGGTTCCGGCGGAACCGGCGGTTCCGGCGGAACCGGAAGTCCCAATTCTCAGCACCGGGCGGTCGGCGCGTATCAGGCTCCTCGCCGCGTACGCGTCGGGAACGAACCCGGAAAAAATGCTCCAGTACTCGGTCCAGCGGTTTCCGCCGTCGGCCCCATAGCGATGGGAGATCCCCGGGAAAAGGATGAAGGCCTCGCCCTCGCGGATCGTCGCCTTTTTCGTCACCCCGGTTTCGAGAAAGCCCTGGCCGGCGACAAGCTGGACGAGGGCGTATTGGGCTATCACCCGGGGCCTGAACGACTCGAAGCTTTCCCGTCCGTCCTTGACGATGCGTCCGAAAGCCTCGACCCTGAAACCGAGCTTGCCCGAGGTCGCGGAAAAACCGACGAGTCTGTTGTCGCTCCAATCCACGCCCTCGCAAGCCATGTCAGGCGCTTTCCTCTCCGTTCGCTTCCTCGCGGGTCTTGAACCGGTTGACCTCGCCGTCTAGTCGCGAACTCTCCGCCCCGACCTTCTCCGAATACTCGGTCACCGAACGGAGCGAGGCGCCGATATCGGCGATGCCGGCGGTAATTTCGGTGATGCTCGAATTCACCTCGTTCGAGATCTGGCCGAGATCGTCCATCATCGACCTGATCTCGGTTGAGCCTTCGTCCATCGCCTTCGATCCTTCCTTGACGCTGATCGATTGATCGCGAAGTTCGACCATCGCCTGCAGGATCTGCTTGCTGCCGATCTGCATCTCGCTGATGCTCGAGTAGACCTCGATCATCGACTTCGACATCTCGCGGATCCTCGCGTCGATCATGCCGAAAGCGGCTCCGGTTCCCTCGCTGGCCTTGGTCGCCTCCTCTATCTTCGCGAGGATGAAATTGATGGAGTCGGAGATCTCCCGGGAACTGTTCGTCGAAGCCTCGGAGAGCTTGCGGATCTCGTCCGCCACCACGGCGAAGCCTCGGCCCGACTCCCCCGCATGGGCCGCCTCGATCGCGGCGTTCATCGCCAGGAGATTGGTCTGGGACGCGATTCCCTGTATCACCGCGGCCATCTCCCTGATCGCTCCCACGTTCTGGGGAATCTCCCCGATCTTCTCGATGGAGGTCTGGAATACGTGGCTCCCCCGTTCGGCCTCGGCGACGAGCTCGCCGGCCGAGGCTCGATTCTTTTCGGTGATCCGGCCCATGTTCTCGAGGGACGAAAGCATCTCGGTAACGGAAGAGGTCGATTCCTCGACCATGGCGCTCTGGTTCTCGATCTGAGAATCCAGGTCGGCGATGCTCCGGACTATCTTCTCGATCGAACCGAGAGAAGTCAGCACGTGGGCGTTGAGGGTCTCGATCTGCTTTCCGATCGAGCGGGTGCCCGCCTCGATCTGGACCTCGGAGCTCGTCGCCTCGTTCGTCGCCTCGAGGAGCCGGTTCTTCACCTCGATGTTCACCTTCGACACCTCGATGATGTGGAGGATGGAGGCGGTGAAGCTATCCTGGAAAAGGTTGAGGTTTTTCGCCAGGGATCCGATCTCGTCGCGGGACCCGATGGCCGTGCGTTTCGTGAGATCCCCGTCCTTGAGCCTGGCGATGCTGCGCTCGATTTCCACGATCGATTTTCCGAAGCCGTTCGCCACGGCGAGGGCGCAAAGCAGGGTGATCGCCACGATGAGGAAAGCGATGGCGAGGGCGGCCAGGGTCGCCCGCGAACGGGCGACGCCGATTTCCTTGTCGATGATGAAGTACTGCTCGGCGACGGACTGCTCGGAGACCACGAGCGAATCGTTCATGATTTCGATATCGGTGAGGAAACCGGCGTAGTCGGCCCGCGCCGCGAGAAGGAGGGCCTGCCGCGAGCCTGCAACCTGCCGGGCATAGAAATCGTTCGGCTTTATGTTGTCAATGAAGATGAAGACGGCTTCCCCGTCCTTCTTCAGGGTCTCGAAATCCTGGTTCAGTTTCTCCTGACGGCTGTCGGTCAGGGCCTTGAGGTCCCGGATTATCCCGAGCGATTTCTTCACGTTTCCGTTGATTTTCGTGAGCAGGGTTATGTCGTCGAGCTTCTTGAAACCGGCGGCGACCTGGGCCGCCGCGTCGTCGAAGTTCGTGCGCCCGTCGTTCATTCGCGTGAGGGGAAGCCGGTTCAGGGCGATCAGCTCCGATTCCAGCGAATTCGACAGATCCGTGAGGTAGCCCCGCTCGTGTTCCATCCGGGAAACCGGCGAAAGCATGAGGATGTACACGGCCACCGCGATACCGAAAAAGAAGACAACGGCGAGTTCCAGGAGCGTGAGTTTTGCCCTAATTTTCATACGTATTTTTCCGTTCTTCAAAAAGGATATTTGAAGAAAATATAGCATGGTTTTTTCACCTTGTCTCTTCTTTTCCCCTTTTTTGGAGGGAATCGAGCTTTCGAGATCTTCCGACCGGACCGAAAAAAACATGGTGGCGAACGTGGAACGACCGGCTCCGAATCATTTCGCGGGTACGGGACCGATCGATCGAATCGGTGTCATTTTGTCCATCTTTCGGATCACCGCCTGCATTCCCCCCGGAGGGAAACCGGTGTATCCTCGAGCCATCGGAGGCACCATGTCGACACCACGCGATAACCTGTTGCGGAGCATGAGACGGGAAGGATTCGAGAGCGTCCCCGTGGATTTTATTCTCTGCGATTCCCAGGAGGCTCGGTTCAGGAAGGAAACCGGAAGCGACGATCCCTACGCCTGGTTCGGTTCGCCGATCAGAAGCCTTGGCATCGAAGCCCTACCCACGAACGGGGACTGGACGGCCTGGTACGACAAAGCCGAGATCACGCCGGGAACCAGCTTCGATCCCTTCGGCGTCGCCCACAGCCCCGGGGGCGAGGGCTCCTACCATTTCACTCGAATGCGCCATCCGCTCAAGGGCGACATCCCCGTCGAACGGATCAGGGAGCACCCATTTCCGGTCATCACCAAGGAAGCCGAGGAGAGGGTCTATAGGGCCGTCGCCGACATCCATGCCGCAGGCCTCGCCGCCAAGGGAAACATGGCCTGCACCGTCTGGGAAACCTCCTGGTACATGCGCGGGATGGAAGACCTGATGATGGACATGATGGGGGACGACGAGAGGGCCGGGATCCTCCTCGACCGGGTGACCGAGTACTCGTGCAGGCGGGCGGAGATTTTCGCGAAGGCGGGCTGCGACGTCATCGAGATGGGCGACGATATCGGCATGCAGAAGGCGATCATGATGAGCGTCGAGCTTTGGGAGAAATGGCTCCGTCCCCGGCTCGCCAGGGTCATCCGATCGGCGAAGACCGCCCGCCCCGACGTCCTCATCTTCTACCACAGCTGCGGCTACGTTCTCCCCTTCATCGAACGCCTCATCGAGACCGGCGTCGAGATCCTGAACCCCGTCCAGCCCGAGGCCATGCCCTTCGAGGAGGTCCATGCGAGGTTCGGCGGCCGGCTCTCGTTCTGGGGAACGATCGGCACCCAGACGACGATGCCCTTCGGAAGCCCGGACGACGTTCGCCGGGCCGTCAGGAAGAACCTCGACATCTGCGGCAAGAAGGGCGGTATCGTCATCGGTCCGACCCACGTGGTGGAACCCGAGGTTCCCTGGGAAAACATCCTCGCGATGGTCGAGGCCGCTAAGGAAGTGAGCGGTGAAGGGTGAGGGGTGAGCGGGAAGAGCACGTCGTGATGAGATTTCTCAGAAGCCTCCCGTGAAATCTTTTACGATCCGTTCGCTCTTCACCGTCGCTTCTTGATCTTCCCCCTCACCGATCACCTACTTTGTGGCGCCTGCCTTTTTGGCCTTGTCAGCCTCGCCGGCGTTCCGCCTCGCGTCCGCCTTGTTCTTGGCCATCTCCTCGACGGTCTTGACGTGGAGCCGGGCGGCGCCCGCGTAGCCTTCCTTGGTCTTGATGAGGTTTCCGGACGCGAGCCGCTTCTTCGCATCGCGCACCGACTTCGCGTACTGGGGAAGCCACTTGGCCTCGGCGACGAGCATCTCGTCGGCCATCTGCCAAACCTCCGGAGGATTGCACACGGCGCCGACCAGGGGATCGAGCAGCATCGCCTGGCGGAGCAGGGTCGGGTCGCCTTGGACGGCGGCCTCGACGGAGAGCCGCTGCACCGAGACGCTCTGGCTGCAGATCGCGGCGCAGGCCATCGGCAGGTCGCCGACGCGGGGAATGTTGATCCCGTTGTGGTCGACGTAGCCGGGCACCTCGACGATGGCGTCGGAGGGGATGTTCGTGATCGTCGTGCCGTTCACGACGTTGAAATGCCCCCGGTAGACGCGGCCGGTCTCGAGGCCCTCGATGATGCGGGAGCCGTGCTCCTCGCTCCTCTTGTCCTCGGCGTAGACGAAAGCCGGCTCCTTCAGCCAGTTCGGGAAATCGGTCTCGAACCAGTTGCGGCCCTCGGTGCAGACGCGGAGGTAGCCCCCCGTCTCGCCGTTGATCCAGTCGGAAAGATCGATCCAGTCGTTGATCTCGCCGGGGCGCTTGCGGTACCAGGCGAGGTACTCGGAGAGGTGGCCGTTCGATTCGGTCGAGTAGTAGCCGAAGCGGCGCAGCATGTCGATCCTGACCTTCTCGGTCTTCGAGTATTCGGGATGACGCTCGAAGCCCTCGAGCAGGCGGTCCGTCCAGTCCTTCCCGTCGTACCGGACGCTCGTGTACCAGGTCTGGTGGTTGATGCCGGCGCAGACGATGTCGACTTCCTTCTTGGCGATGGGTCGGTAGCCCCGGTCCCCTTCCTTCTTGTTTCCGTTCACGAGGAGCTTGATCACCTCGACGAGCTGACCGTGGCCGTGCTGGACGCCGTGGCAGAGACCGACGCAGCGCACCCCGCCGAACTTGTTCGCGGCCCAGGTCATCATGGCCATGGGGTTCGCGTAGTTGATGAGGAGGGCGTTCGGCTCGGCGACCTCGCGGATGTCCTTGCAGAAATCGAGCATGGCTGCGATGCCTCGCTGGCCGTACATGATGCCGCCGGCGCAGAGGGTATCGCCGACGCACTGGTCGACCCCGTACTTCAGGGGGATGTCGACGTCCATCTTGAAGGCGTCGAGGCCGCCGATCCTGACCACGGAAAAGATGTAGCGGGCGCCCTTGAAGGCTTCGCGGCGATCGGTCGTCGCCTCGATCTTGATCTTGAGCCCGTTCTCGTCGATATCGCGCTGGCAGAGCTTGGTGACCATGCCAAGGTTCGTTTTCGACATGTCGGTGAAGGCCACCTCGACGTCGGCGAATTCCGGAACGCTCAAAACGTCACGAAGAAGGCCGCGGGTGAAGCCGATGCTTCCCGCTCCGATGAATGCGATCTTGAAAGACATGTTTCCTTCCTTTTCGGGTCGAGCCCGGAACTAGCAATCGATGATTTTTTCGGCGATCTCGGGCTGAACCTTCGCGGCGACCGGTTTCGCCACCTTGAACACGCCGAAGCGGATCCACCGGTCGGTCCAGTCGGAGAGGAGGGGAAAACGCGCTTCCCTTCCCCTCAAGGCTCGTACGATGCCGTAGATCCAGAGAACCGCGCAGTATCCCAACGCGGCCATGACGACCGCGAAGAAGATGACCCCGAGGGGAAAACCGACGTAGGGCAGCATCGACAGGAGCATGAGGAGGATGAACCACGAGATCCCGATGAAGGCGCAGAAGACGAAAATTCCGAGCGACCGTTTCGCATGCAGCACGGCGAAGGGATCCTTTCGCTTGGCGAGGACGACGAACGCGACGCCCAGAACGCTGAACAGGTAAGCCGCCGCCGCGGCCAGTCTCGATGAAATTGTTATTCGCACGTCGTTATCCCCGCTAGTGTAAGCTCGTCTGCGCGGTGGCAGGTGACGAAATGCCCCGGCTTGAGCTCCCGGTTTACCGGAGCCGCCGTCTTGCATATATCCTTCGCATACCTGCACCGGGTATGGAAAACGCAGCCCGAAGGCTGATCCGTCGGGCTCGGTACGTCGCCCTCGAGGCGGATCCGATTCGCGCATATATCCGGATCGGCAGGCGGTATGGCCGAGACAAGGGCCTCGGTATAGGGGTGGAAGGGGCTGCGGAGGAGTTCCTCCGTGGAGGCGAGTTCCACGAGCCTTCCGAGGTACATGACCGCGATCCGGTCCGAGATGTGCTCGACGACCGAGATGTCGTGGGCGATGAACAGGATCGTCAGGCCGAGTTCGTCCTTCAGATTCTGGAGGAGGTTGAGGACCTGGGCCTGGATGGATACGTCGAGGGCCGAAACCGGCTCGTCCGCGACGATCAGCTTGGGCCTCAGGCTGAGGGTTCGGGCTATGCCTATCCTCTGGCGCTGACCGCCCGAAAACTCGTGCGGGTAGCGGTTCATGTAGTTCGGGTCGAGGCCGACCTCGGTCATCAGCGTCGCGACCCTGTCCTCCAGAGCCTTGCCCGAGGCCGCATGGTGGATGATCAGGGGCTCGGAGATGATGTCCTTGACGGTGAACCTCGGATTGAGGGAGCTGAAGGGATCCTGGAATATCATCCGGATCTCCCTGCGCAGGGGCTTCATCTCCTCGAGGCTGATCTTGGCGATGTCGACGCGGGAGCCGTCATCGCCCTTGTACCAGATCTCGCCCGCCGTCGGCTCGTAGAGCCTGACGATTGAACGCCCGACCGTCGTCTTGCCGCAGCCGGACTCGCCGACGAGGCCGAGGACCTCGTTCCGGGCTATCGAGAAGCTGACGCCGTCCACCGCCTTCACGTAATTGTACACCCGTCCCAGCAGTCCCCGGCGAAGGGGAAAATGCTGCTTCAGGTCTTTTATCTCAAGAATTGTATCGCTCATGGTGCAACCTTAGTGTCGAGAATACGGATCGGCGGCATCGCGTATGCCGTCTCCGACGAAGTTGAATCCGAGGACCGCGAACAGGATGAAGAACACCGGCAGGCAGATCCACGCGTGGAATCCCAGGGTCTGGATCGTCTGCGCTTCCCGCATCAGGGTTCCCCAGCTGACGAGGGGTTCCTGGATGCCGATACCGAGAAAACTCAGGAAGCTTTCGGCGAGCACGATGGTCGGCACGGTCAGGGTCAGCTCGACGATGATCTGGCTCAGGTTGTTCGGGAACAGGTGCCTGAAGATGATCCTCCAGTCCGAGGCCCCCATCTCCTTCGCCGCGAGGACGAAGTCGGTCTCGCGCATCGAAAGGACCTTGCCCCGAACCTCGCGGGCGAGCAGGGTCCAGCTCATCATGGCGAAGATGAAGGACATGATGGCGAAGACGGCGAGCTGGTCCCAACCGCGGGGAATGACGGCCGCGAGGGCCATCCAGAGCGGCAGCTGGGGGAAGCTCTGCACGAACTCGATGAAGCGCTGGAGGAGGTTGTCGGCCCATCCCCCGAAATACCCGGAGACGATGCCGAGGGTCGAGCCCAGGAAGATCGAGATGATGGTGCCGAACAGGGCCATCGACAGGGTGACACGGGAGCCCATGCAGATCCTGCCCCAGAGATCCCGCCCGAATTTGTCGGTGCCCATCATGTAGAAATACCCCTCGCCTTCGGCGGCGTAGAGGTGAAGGTCGGCCGGGATCAGGCCCAGGATCTTGTAAGAGTAGCCCTTGACGAGGAAATCGATCCGGAACACCTGGCTCGTATCCTCGCCCCACTTCGGTATCATCGTCCTCGGGTCGACGGTCTGCTTCATGCCGTAGGTGATGGGGGGAAAGTGGAACTGCTTGGCCGAATCGATGAAGTACACGGTCTGAGGCGGAAAATAGGTGTGCCTCATGTTGAGCTTGATCGGATCCGAGGGGGTGAAGAAATCGGAAAAGATCGCGAGCACCGCGAGGGAGATGATGACGAGGCTGCCGAAGATGGCTATGCCGCTCCGTCGGAATTTCCGCCAGACGAGCTGCCAATAGCCTTCACGGACCGATTCCCCGTTGTCATACAAAATGGTCATGCTGTCAGTTTTCATTGGGGGCTCCTAGCTCAACCGGATCCGCGGATCCACGAGGGCCAGCACGAAGTCCGCAACCAGGTTTCCGACGACCAGGAGGATTGCGTAGATCATGAGACACCCGCCCGCCACGTAGATATCCTTGTTCTGCAGCGAGTTGTAGAAAAGCGGCGCAAGGGTCGGGACGGAAAGGACGATGGCCGTTTCGAGCTCGCCCTGGAGCATGTAGGGAAGGACGGTTCCCTGGTACATGATGAGGGAATGAAGGGCGTTCGGAACGGCGTGCTTGTAGATGACGGCGCCCTCGGTCAGGCCCTTCGAGCGGGCCGTCGTGACGTATTGGGCGTTGAGGACGTCGAGGAGGTTGCCGCGCATGACGCGCAGGTTCCTGGCGACTCCGCCGAAACCGGCTATCGCGACGACGGCCCAGGTGTGCTGGACGACGTTGAAGAATTTCCCCCACGACATGGGGGCCATGACATACTGCGGCGATGTCCATCCGCCTATGTCGGGGACGTGAAAGGTAAAGAGCATCAGATACAGGACTCCGATGCCCAGAAAGAATCGTGGAACGGCCATCCCCAGGAAGGATAAAAAGGTCGCCGTATTGTCGCCGAAACTGTACTGATGGGTCGCCGAGTAGACGCCGATGAGCACCCCGAGCACCGTCGAGATGAGATGCGCCACCAGGGCGAGGATGAAGGTACGCCAGAGACGCTCGGCAAAAAGTTCGCTTACGTCCTTCTTGTAGGCGAAACTGTAGCCGAATTTCCCTTCGGTGATGATGCCCTTCATCCACTTCAGGTACTGAACGGGTTTGGGCTGATCGAGGCCGTACTGGGCGCGATACTGGTTGGCGAGCCTTTCGGCGTCGACCTGCGACATATGGGCCTGTCCGACGAGGAAGTCCTGGTACGTGGTCGCGAAATCGCCCGGCGGAAGCTGGATGATGACGAAGGATACGATGCTGATGCCGATGACGACCGGGATCGCCGAAAGGATTCGTTTCAGGATATAGGCGAACATTTCGCGGGGCCTCCTGGAAAAGTGAGGAGTTTGACGGCCCTAAGGCCGTCAAACTCCAAATTACTGGGAAAAACTAGTTGTACAGCGGAACGGTGTTCGGCTGGACTTCCTTGCGCTGGTTCTCTTTCGGGAACCAGAGCTGCTCAGGCAGCATGTTCTGGTGCGACCACTGGATGAAGAACGCGGGGCAGCCGGCCGGGGTATTCTTGATGTTCTTGTTCATCATCAGGCCGTAGCGGCTGCAGACGAGTCCGATCGAGTACACGTTTTCGGTGTAGATCTTGAGGTACTGCGACATCAGGGCTTTCTGCTTGGAAGCGTCGGGCTCTTTCGCGAACTCGCGGACGATCTTGGTGAGCTGGGTCTCGAACGCCTGCTCCTTGCGGGCGACGCCGGCGGACGTGCGGTGCCAGTTCGGGGTGAGGTCGGTCATGGTCGCGATCTCGTTGGCCCTGATCTGGGGAACGGCCCACGCCTGGCCAGGCCGGTTGACGCGGAGTTCCCACGTGCCGGTCTGATCCTCGGAGGTGAGGACGGTGCCGACCATTTCCTTGTAGGTGGCCTTGAGGCCGATTTCCTTGAACATCTGGACGAGGGCGCCGCCAATGGTCTGGCCGGCGGAGATGTCCTGACCGCACTGGATCTCGACTTCGACATCCTGACCCTTGAGGGGTCCGGTGGTGTAGTTCACGTAGCCGTCATTGTCCGTATCCTTGAGGCCGACCTTCGCGAGAAGGGCCTTTCCGGAATCGACGGAGTAGGGGTAGTACACGACGGATTTGCGATCGAAGAACTGGCTGCCGGGGAAGAGGCCGCCAACCCACGGGCGGAAGAACGGGCCCTGGGTCATGGAACGGGCGATACCCTCGCGGTCGATGGACTGGGTGAGGGCGCGGCGGAAGTTCACGTCGCGGAACAGGGTCCGGAGGGCCCGGTCGCGGTCGGTCTTCACGCCGAAGTCGGCGGACTGGTTGATTTCGAGATCGAATCCGAGGGTCTCGGGACCCCACTCGCAACGGAAGGGAGAGTTGGCTTCGACGGACTTCTGGACGACCTCATCGAAGGTCTCGGGATTCTCGATGTTGGAGGTGTCGCAGGAACCGGCCATGGTGTTGACGGTCCGGGTTACGCCGGTCTTGGCGTAGACGTACTGGACTTCATCCATGTAGGGGAGCTGCTGGCCTTCGGAGTCGACCTTCCAGAAATAGGGATTCCTGCGGAGGACGAGGATCTCGTCGGTCTTGTACTGGACCGGGACCCAGGGAGACAGGGTGACGATCGGGAGCTTGTTCGGGGGGAGGCAATCCTTGTACGCCGCGTAGTTCGAATCCTTGTTGTACTTCGGATGGAACTTCTTCAGGATGTGGGCGGGAGGAATGTCGGTATTCTGTTCGCACATGTCCCACAGCTTGTAGAGCGGGAAGGCGACCGGGAAGGTCCACTTGATCTGGTAATCGTTGATCTTCTCGAGGGTGATCGGCTTGCCGTCGATCTGCCAGTTGTTCGCTCCGGTCCATGCGGCGACGTTCTTGTCCTGGATGTTGTCGTTCCACAGGAACATGACGTCATCGGCGGTGAAGGGAACGCCGTCGGACCACTTCACGCCCTGGATGAGGTTCATGGTGAGGGACTTTCCGTCCTTCGACCAGGTCCAGTCCGTCGCGAGGTTCGGAAGGGGCTCGACCTTGTCCTTGCGGAGGTAGGAGGGACCGTTCCGGAGAAGGGACTCGTTGGTGATCTCCTCGATGCCGAACCATCCGGTGACGGTGCCGGCGAAGAAGTTCCAGCCTTCGACCGGTACGGCGAATACGTTGGAGAATACTCCGCCGTAGGTGCCCTTACCGTTGGACATGAAGCTCGTCTTCAGGACGAAGGGCTTCGGGGGAAGCCGCTTCTCGACGGGCGGGAGCTTGCCGGCCTTGACGAGGTCGGTCACGTAGGCCGGCTCGCTGTACTTGGGCAGCGCCTTGTATTCGACGATGTCGGTCAGATTGAACGTCTTCACTCCCGTGGAGCCGGCGACCGGCTGTCCCTCGGGGTACTCGATGGGGCCGACGATCTTTCCGGCCGACGCAGATTGTCCGAACGTCACGAATGCCGCGCCAAACGCGAGCACGGCGACGAGGACAAGAACCACGCTTTTCTTCATTGAAACCTCCTTATAGTTTCGCGTCCGTCCAAAAGAACGGGCGCATTAAAGCCAACAGGAAACGAAATGATCGCCACCCAGGTCGCGGAACTCGGGGTATTCCTCGAGGCAGCGCGGGGTCGCGTCCTTGCAGCGAGAGGCGAAGGCACAGCCCCTGATGTCCTGGGTGGGAGAGGGAACCATGCCTTCGATCGGAACGAGGGCCTTCTTCCCCTTCTTGCCGAGAACCGGAACCGAGTTGAGAAGACCCCTCGTGTACGGATGGGCGGGGTGCTTGAAGAGTTCCCGCATGGGGGCGTATTCGACGATCCTCCCCAGGTACATGACGGCGACGTCGTCGGCGATCTGGGAGATGACGCCGAGGTTGTGGGTGATCATGATGATGGAAGAATCGAAATCGTTCTGGAGGGCGAGCATGAGGTCCAGGATCTGGGCCTGGACCGTGACGTCCAGGGCCGTCGTCGGCTCGTCCATGACGATAACCTTCGGCTCCAGGAACAGCGCCATCGCGATGACGACCCGCTGCTTCATGCCCCCCGAGAGCTCGTGGGGGTAGCGCCCGAGGACGTGGGCGGGAAGCCCGACGAGGGAGACGTAGCGCCCCATCCTCTCCTCGGCCTCGGCCGAGTCGTACCCGCCCTCCCCGAGGTGCTCGCGGTAGGTTTCGAGCATCAGCTCCCGGATCGTGTAGACCGGGGTGAGGCAGTTCATCGCCCCCTGGAAGACCATCGAGATCTTCGACCAGCGCACGTCCCGGCGCAGCTCCCTGTCCCTCATGCCGACGATCTCGGTTCCGTCGACCAGGATCGAGCCGGACACGATCCGGCCCGGCGGCGAGGGCATGTTCAGCAGGGCGACGCCGGTGGTCGTCTTCCCGCAGCCCGATTCGCCGACGAGGCCCAGGGTCTCACCCGGGGCGAGGTCGAAGCTGACCCCGTCGAGGGCGCGGACTGCCCCCTTCGAGGTGAAGTAGTGGAGCCTGAGGTCGCGTACCGAAAGCACCGGCGGCAGTTTCGTTTCGTTCATCGCGTCACCTGGTCCTGAGCTTGGGATGCAGGATCTTGTCCAGCGCCGTCCCGATGAAGGCGAAGGACATGCCCATCAGGGCTATCATGAGCCCTGGCGGAATGACCCACCACCAGAGGTTGTTGATCACGGCCCCCTGGGTCAGGGCGTCGTGCAGGATCTGGCCCCAGGTCACGATGGAGGAATCCCCCAGCCCCAGGAGGCTCACGCTCGCCTCGTAGACGATGACCCCCGGTATCGAGAGGGCCATCACGGCGAAGCTGTAGGGCAGGAGGATCGGCACGATGTGCCTGAAGATGATCCGCCGCCGGCTTGCGCCGAGAGCTCGGGATGCCTCGACGAAGGTCTCCTCCCTGATCTGGAGGGCCATGGAGTAGACGGGCTTGTAGGGACCGGTCCAGAAGAAGACGCAGATGATCCCGATCAGGGTCCAGATCGTCGGCTTGAAGATCGCCGAGATGACGATGAGGAAGGGCAGGACCGGCATCAGGTAGACGAACTCGTAGAGACGGTTCAGCACCCAGTCCGTCGCCCCGCCGAAGTAGGCCGCGACGACCCCGAGCACGACCCCGACGAGGACGGTCAGGATCGAGGTCAGGATGCCGATGATGAGGGCCCAGCGTATGCCGATCACGACCCCGGTGAACACGTCGCGCTTGGAAACGTCGGTGCCCATGAGGCCCGAGACGTCCCCCGACACCTGGATGGCGGGCTTCTCGAGCCTGAACTGGTCGGTCAGGATGAGGGCGGAGAGGGTCACCGTGTAGGTTCCCTTGAGCGGCTCGGGATCGTTCTCGATGTTCGCGTCGAGCTTCGAGAACAGGATCCGTATCGGCTTGATGAGGTCGGGGTTGAGGTTCGCCGCGAGGTCCTCGTTCCGGGACCGGACGAACTCGATCACCTGCTGGCCGCAGTTCCTGGCGACCGAGACCCGGCCGACGTCGCCCTCGGCGAGGTCGAGCTGCTCGCGGTAGAGTTCGGCCGAAAGCCCGTCCGGCCTCGCGATCGAGATCATGACGGGAACCTGGCCCGAGCCCTGGAACCTCACGACGATGTCGCGGGGGGCCTTGTCCCAGCGGTAGTCGTAGGCGAAGGAGTACTTCATCAGAACGACCCCGTTGTCCTCCTCGACCTTTTCCGTCTTGTAGCTCGTGATCAGCCGGGAGACGCAGCCCTTCTTCCCGACCCAGGGAAGAAGGTTGGTCCAGGCGGGGGGAGCCGCGTCGGGATTGTCCTGCCAGTAGTTGATGTCGTGCCAGTGGCTCAGGGCGTCGGGAAAGGGGACGACGAGGGGCCCGATGATCGAAAGCAAAAGGAAGGACAGGAGCAGGGCGAGGCCGACGAGGCCCGATTTCACCTGTACGAACTCGGTCCAGAATTCCCTGAACCGCTCGAGCGAATCGCGGGTGTTCATGCCTTGCCCCCTACCTTGATGCGCGGATCGAGGAATCCGTAGATGACGTCGAGCAGGACGAACCCGAGCATGTTCACCAGGGTCTCGATCGAGAGGGTGCCCATCAGCACCGGCACGTCGTTCTGTTCGACCGCGACGAAGTAGAGGTTGCCGATTCCGGGCCAGCCGAAGATGCCCTCGACGATGATGTTGCCGGCTATCGAGCTGAAAAGGGAGAGCACGGCCATCGTCACGATGGCGGGCATCGCCGACCTCAGGGTGTGGCCGAAGAGGACCCGCCGTTCGGGTATGCCCCTGGCCCTCGCGGCCATGACGTAATCCTCCTGGAGGTTCGTGAGGACGATGTTCCTCGTCAGGTAGGCCGTACCCCAGACCCCGAGGATCACGAGGGTGAGGAGGGGAAGGGAGAGGTGCCAGAGGAAATCGGCGACGTTGGCAAGTCCCGTCGGGGTCGGATTCGAGTGGAGCCCGCCCGAGGGAAAGATCGGGACCGCGTAGGAAAAGAACATGATCATCAGCATTCCGAGCCACCAGCTGGGCATTCCGTTCGTGATCATGGTGAGGGCCGAGGTGGCCCGGTCGAGGAAGCCGTTGGGCTTCCGGGCCGCGTAGAGCCCGATCCAGACCCCGAACACCGTGATGAGCACCACCTCGGAGGAGAAGAGGACGATGGTGCGCGGCAGGGCCTCGAGGATGATGACGAGGACGCTCTTGTCGCCGTTCGGGGCCTTGATGATGGTCGCGTTGCCGTAATTGAAGCCGAGGGTGTTGACCGCCCGCCAGAAGATCCGCGCCCCGAGCGGATCGTCGAGGTGGTACTTCTGCCGCTTGTCGGCGAGCCGTTTCTGCATCAGGGTCTGGAACTGGTCCTTGTCCAGGTTCTTGTACCGGGACATCTCCTGGGCCACCTCTTCCCCGATCTGGGAACGCATCGTCTGTTCGGCGACGCTGTTGAAGAGGGCCGAATAGGTGAACACCATGACGATGTACATCAGGGTTCCGTAGACGATGCGCTTGAGTACGTAGGTGCGGTACATGAAGGCTCCCCCGTTTCGAGGGGGGAGCCTATCACGTTTCGGATCCAATTAAAAGACGATGACGTTCGAGGTCGCGACGCTGCCGGCTTCGCTTCCCTTCGCCGCCTCGACGACGAGGGTGTAGCTGCCGGGCTTGAGGGCGTCCAGAACCTTGGCTGGAATGACGGCGGCGAAGCTGCCTGCCTTGACGAGCTTGGCGGCGTACACGGTCTCCGTACCCGCGACGAGGGTCAGCTTCACGGTGCCCTTCGGCGCCGCGGCGGCCTTGTCCGCGGGATAGGAAACCTCGCTGACCGTGATGCCGACGGAAAAGTCCTTCCCCTTCGAATAGGCCGGAACCTTGACGGCGTCGATCCTCAGGTAGGAGGTGGCAAGGTCCTTGGCGAACTGCCCCTTCACGTAGGGATAGGAGGGATCCCGGTTGGCGACCTCGATCACCGTATTGTTGCTCGGGTCGTACTTCTCAAGGATGAACCCGCCGTTTGAGATGAAGGCGTGGCCGTGCTTTTCGATGAAGTCGACCGCGAGCCGGTAGTCCTTGACCGCCTCGTCGGGGGTGACGAAGCCTGAAAGGGCGGCGGGCACCCGTTTCTGGGCGATGAATTCCTGGAGCTTCGCCTTGATGTCGGCGACGCATTTCTGGGCGAGAAGGTCGACCTCGGTAAAGTCGGAGCTGGAGGAGAAGGAGTAGACCGTCTTCGAGGCGTTTCCCTCGGCGACGATGGCCTTCAGGGCCTCGAGGATCTCCCAGCAGGTGATCGCCTGGTAGTTGGAGGCCTCGACCATCAGGCTCGGGCACAGAAGTCCGGCGAGCTGGTTCGGATCCATCGGATAGTTCGCGTCGCCGTACACGGTGATCGTGTTGTCCTTGTTGAACACGTAGCCCTTGGCCCTCACCAGGCCCGTGTTCACGACGGTCGCGTAGCTTTCCTCGTAGACCTTGTCGTCGGCGCCCTTCTTGAAGGAGACATCGTAGGGAAAAGAGAGGGCGTAGCGGTAATCGTTGATGTCGGCGGCCCGTCCGTCATGCCACTTGCCGAATTTGAAGGCGAAGGTTCCGGTCGAGTAGGAGGCGATCGAATCGGCCTTCTTGTAGTCGTAGACCGAGCCGTCGCCCTTCACGTCGACGTAGCTTATCCCGCTCTCCCACTTCTGGTCCTTGGCGTTCCAGAGCACGGCCGAGGAGGGAACCGGAACCTTGCCGACGACCTTGCCGTTCGCGTCGGTCGCGATCTTCGTGTCGATGCCGGTCCAGGAGGCCCGGCCGGGGAAGCTGATGCCGGTCACCGGGTTCACGTCGGTTTCCATGTCCGAAAGCCCCGACGAAACGACGTGGATGTAGGCGTCGCTGAAGCCGTCGGGACCGACGGGGTCCCAGGCGGAAACGAAGAGGGCGCCCTTGGAGGAGAAGTTCGAGACCCTCAGCACCTTCTCGCCGTTCACGGGCTTCACGTCGGCGGTATACTCCGAAAGCTTGTTGAGCCCGTCGCCGAAGCCGTAGATCATGCGGTTGTTGAACCGATCCTTGTTGGCCGCGAAGAACGAGGTCTGGCCGGCGACGAAGACCCGGACGGCCTCCTTGAGGCCCAGGTCGGTCGCCTTGAGGAGCTTGGCGTAGTAATCTGAGCTGTCCTTGACCCGGCCGTTGCAGGCGTCGCCGGTGAGGGAGTCGAGTTCCTCGTTCTGGTAGTTCCACATGTTGGCGTTGCCGCCGCCGGGCATGAAGGCCTGCCACGGGGCGTACATCTGCGCGAGCGGGGACTCCCAGTAGGCCAGGGTCTGGCCGCCGATCCAGGCCTCGGTGTAGATGTTCCACTCGTAGTCCTTGGGATCGCCGTCCTGGTAGATCTTGAAGCACTTCGCGCGGTCGTATTCCAGGCGGTTGACCTTGAAGCCCGCGCGCTCGATCTCGTCGGCGATGAAGCGGCCCTCCTTCAGCCTCGCGTTGGGGTCGTCGACCCGGATGAGGAAGTTGACCGTGATCGGATCGCCGTTGAAGGTCCAGAATTGCCCGGCTTTCTTGAGCTTGCCCTGGTTGTCGCTCAGGGCGGCGGCCGCGTTCATCGCGGCATCGATGTCGGCGATCGCCTTCTTTTCGTTGCCGCCCGGGGTAAACCCGAGCTTGCTCGCCACCAGGCCGTAGCGGCTCGAGTTCGGCTGGCCCGGCGTCACCGGGGTGTACATCGGAACCCCGGCGCCCGACATGATCTCGTCGATTATCTGCTTCCTGTTGACCAGGAAATTGAGCGCGTATCGAACCTCGCGGATCGCGAAGGGATTGAACAGGGTCTTGTCGCCTTTCTGGACGGTGTAGGGCGCCTTGTTCGGGTAGGGATTGATGTCGAGGGACCAGTAGCTCACCCCGTCGAGGCTGTACACGTCCAGCTTGGATTTGACGTCGTCGGGGAGGGCCTTGAAGGTCGCGCCGTCGACTCCGTAGAAGAACAGGTCGCTCTTTCCGGCGGCCACGTCCTTCAGGCCGATATCGGCCTGGGTCTTCGCGTCGAACAGGATCTTGTCGACGATCGGCCCTTTCGCCTGACCCTGGGCGAATGCCGCGATCGCGAAAAGCGCCGCGACGACGGCAAGTGTCTTCTTCATGTAATCCTCCTTGAAACTTCGCCAATGTCCATTGGCTTGTTGGAAGTACCTTGAAACTTCGCCAATGTCCATTGGCTTGTTGGAAGTACCTTGAAACTTCGCCAATGAATATCGGCTCGAATAAGAGTATTACATTATTGGTAACATCAGGCAACCCGAACCATCTCTATCCGGGCCGAGGATCCTCGCCGATCGACCGTCCCGGTCGCCGAAGCCCCTACAATTGACATCACGGCGAAATGGTGCCTATACTTTTAAGGTCGCTCCGACCACGGACTCGACAGTAAGGAAGCGCCATGGAACCGATCAGCAAGACCTACAGAAAAAAAATTGTCGAGATGATGCAGTTTTCCAAGAACCAGGAAGCGGTGACCTCGGAAAACGTCTACCAGCAAAGCAACGAACAGATCCTTCCCTATATCAATTCCATGGTGGGTGAGCAGCTCCTGCCCGGCAGCGAACTCAAGCATTTCGAGTACTTCAAGGAACTCCTCGCGAAGGCGAAAGCGGGGGAATCCTGCATGATACTCGCCGAACACTACAGCAATTTCGATCTTCCCTCGCTCCACTATTTTCTTATCCAGCAAGGCCCGGAGGGCGAGGAACTTTCCCGCAACATCGTCGCGATAGCCGGCATGAAACTGAATGAGGAGAATCCCGTCGTTTCCGCCTTTTCCGAGGCCTACTCCCGCATCGTCATCTATCCCTCCAGATCCCTGCTCAGCATCAAGGAGCCCAAGGAGATGGTGATGGAGATCTACCGTTCGCGGAGCATCAACCGGGCCGCGATGAAGGCCCTCGACGAGCTGAAAAAACAGGGCCGGATCATCCTGGTGTTCCCCGCGGGAACCCGGTACCGCCCCTGGGACCCCTCGACCAAGAAGGGCGTCAAGGAAATCGACACCTACATCAAGTCCTTCGACAACATGATCCTGCTTTCGATAAACGGGAACATCCTCAGGATCAATCCCGACCAGGAGATGAGCGAGGACCTCGTCGAAAAGGACGTGCTGATCCTGAACCCGAGCCCCGTCATCCGCTGCAAGGATTACCGGAACCAGATCAAGGAAGCCACGAAGTTCCGGGAGGACAAGAAGCAGGCCGTCGTCGACCACCTGATGGCCGATCTTGAGGGACTGCACGAGGACATGGAGCAGAACCGCCGGAAGGTCCTCGGGAGCGACTCGAAACAGGCCTGACCCCTGTCGAATCGGCTATCCGTCGGCATGTCGACGCGTCGATACCCGGTAAACGAAAAAGCCCCGCGGACAACCGCGGGGCTTTTTTCATCGAACCCGTTCCTTCTCCCGCACCGGCGCGCAGCCGCCGAGGGAAGCGATCCAGCCCTGCTTGTTCCAGAGCGCGCAGCCTCCCCTGGTCTCGGTCAGTTCGCCGTGGCGGTTCCTGATTTCCCTCATCAGGGGGGAATCTATCGCGGCGGAAAGCCCGCCCGAGGCGGCGCTCGAATCGGAATAGGGCGCGAAGGGACAGGCCTCGATCCGGCCGTCGTCGGCGAGGTGGATGAATCCCCGGCCGGCGGCGAGGCAGCCGCCGTAGAGTTCCTCGTCCCCCGGAAGGGCGACAACCTCGAAGCCGCGGCTGGGGAAACGGTCCAGGCGGTTGAGCACCGCCCGCTGTTCGCTTGTCACGGCGAGGTCGTCCGTTCCGGGTTCCACGGGAACGTATTCGATCAGGAAAAGCACCGCGGCCCCCGTTCCCTCGATCCGCGAGAGGAAGCCGTCGGAGAGGACAAGGTCGGCGTTCCGGGAGGTGACCGTCACCGAAAAGCCGAACAGGGCGCCGCGGCGGTTCAGTTCCGCCGTCTTCTCCAGCACCACCTCGTGGATTCCCGTCCCCCGGCGCTCCGCCGTGAAGGCGGCGTCGCCCTCGATGCTGAACACCGGAACGAGCCTTCCCCGCGTGAAAAGCTCCAGGTAGTCCTTATCCATGAGAAGCCCGTTCGTGAATACCGGCATCAGGACGCCGGGAAGCCGAGAGGCCCGTTCCAGGAGGGTCCTGCGCAGAAGAGGCTCGCCGCCGGCGAGCATGATCGTTCCCACGCCCAGCTCGATCGCCTCGGAGAAAAGGGCCATGAAGCGGTCGTCCGAGAGCTCTTCAGAGGCGCCGGGACGGAGGGCCTTGGCGTAGCAGCCCGTACAGTCGAGGTTGCATTTCCTCGTGATCGAGGCGATGAGGATGGCGGGCACCGTCCGGTCCAGGCCCTGGGCCTTCTTCCGCCTTTTCGCCTGGCGATTCTGGAACATCGCGGCCCCGAGGAGTTTTCTGACGCTGCCTGCCCCGGGACCGCCCCTCCCGAGAGAGCGCCGAAGGGCGGAGCCGAAAAAGCCTTTGATATTTTCGTCAAACAATGCGGATGAACTCATTTTCCCTCACTTCGACGGGTATGGATCGAAGGACCGGCGCCAGCCGCGACCATCGACCCGATTGGAAAAGACGGCCGCCTCCCTCGCGGAAAGCGACCGTCATCATTGCGGGCAGGGCCCCTTTACCTGCGGGGTTTCCGCCTTGACGCGAAACCCCGGGCGGGCCATGCCCGTTTCAGGATGTGAAGTTTCCGCTATTAGGCGAAAACTACAGCATTCGCGGGCTTACGCCCGTTTTCGGACGTGTAGTTTCCGCTATTAGGCGAAAACTACAGCATTCGCGGGCTTACGCCCGCGAATGCCTAGAACGGCCTGTCGGCCAGATACTTGTATTCCTTGTACTGGCGGGCGACGTATCCCTTCGCCTTGTCGAGAAGGGCTGCGGCACGGTCGGGATTGGCCTGCTTCAGGCTCTTGAACCGAATCTCGCTGTACATGAAATCCTCGACGGAGCCGGTCGGCTCCTTCGAATCGAGCTGGAAGGGGTTCTTGCCCTGCTCCGTGAGCTCGGGGTTGAAACGGTAGAGGGGCCACAGTCCGCATTCGACGACGGCCTTCTGCTGTCCCATGCCGGTCGTCATGTTGATCCCGTGGTTGATGCAGTGGCTGTAGGCGATGATGACCGCGGGACCGTCGTAGGCGTCCGCTTCCCGGAAGGCCTTGATGACCTGGTTCATGTTCGAACCGAGGGCGACGTGGGCGACATAGACGTAGCCGTAGCTCATCGCCATCATGCCGAGGTCCTTCTTGGACTGGGTCTTGCCGCTCGCCGCGAACTTGGCGATCGAACCGATCGGGGTCGCCTTGGACATCTGGCCGCCCGTGTTGGAGTAGAGCTCGGTATCCAGGACCAGAACCTTGATGTTCTTGCCGGAGGCGAGAACATGGTCGAGGCCGCCGTAGCCGATGTCGTAGGCCCATCCGTCGCCGCCGATCACCCATACGGACCGTTTGATGAAGTGATCCGCGAGGGAGAGGAGCTCGGAAGCGAGGGAACCCTTGGCGTTCTTGAGACCGGTCTTGAGGGAATCGACGTAACCGCGCTGCGCCTCGATCTCGTCGTCGTTCGACTGCTTGTTCTCCACGATCTTCGCGAGAACCGCGACATCGACGCCAGCGGGTTTTTCGGCGATCGCCTTCGCGGCGAGTTCACGCGCATACTCGGCCATCTTGTCGCTGGTGAGCCTCATGCCGAAGCCGAACTCGGCGGCATCCTCGAAGAGGCTGTTCGACCAAGCCGGGCCGCGCCCGTCGGGCCTGGTGGTGTACGGGGTGGTCGGCAGGTTTCCGCCGTAGATCGACGAGCATCCGGTCGCATTGGCGATGACCGCGCGGTCGCCGAAGAGCTGCGAGAGCATCTTGACGTACGGGGTCTCGCCGCAGCCGGCGCA
>DBTK01000099.1:636-1439 GCA_002307015.1 Spirochaetaceae bacterium UBA1318 | reverse complement strand
TCGCCGCAGCCGGCGCAGGCGCCCGAGAACTCGAACAGGGGCCGCTTGTGCTGGACGCCCTTGGGCAGGTTCAGGTTCAGGAGCTTCGTGTCCGTATCGGGAATCGTGTTGAAGAAGAAATCCCAGTTCTTGGCTTCGACGTCGCGGACCGCGATCTGCGGAACCATGTTGATGGCCTTTCTCGTCGCGTCGGTCTTGCTCTTCGCCGGGCAGATGTTGACGCAGGCGCCGCAGCCGGTGCAGTCCTCGGGAGCGACCTGGATCGTGAACTTGAGGCCCTTGAACTCGGGACCCTTCGCCTCGGTGCTCTTGAAGCTCGCGGGGGCCTTGGCGAGGTATTTCGGGTCGTAGGCCTTCATGCGGATGACGGCATGGGGGCAGACGGTCGAGCAGAAACCGCACTGGATGCAAAGCTCGGGATCCCACTCGGGAATCTTTTCGGCGATGTTCCGCTTCTCGTACCTGGTGGTTCCGGTGGGGAAGGTGCCGTCGACGGGGAGCTTGGAAACGGGGAGGGTTTCGCCCTTTCCGGCAATCATAACGCCGAGCACGTCCTTGACGAACTTCGGGGCGTCGGCGGGAACCGCGTCCTTCGTGTGCTCGTTGCCGGCGGTCTTGGCCGGATACTTGACTTCCTCGATGCCGTTGAGCGCGAGGTCGATCGTCGCGATGTTCTTCTCGACGATTTCCTTGCCCTTCTTGCCGTAGGTGGAGACGATGTGCTCCTTGATGAGCTTGATCGCCTCGTCCTCGGGGAGGACGCCGGAGATCTTGAAGAAGGCGGTCTGCATGATGACGTTGAT
>DBTK01000099.1:0-303 GCA_002307015.1 Spirochaetaceae bacterium UBA1318 | reverse complement strand
TCTTGTCGATGATCTGCTTCTGCACCTCGACCGGGATGTGCTCCCAGACGGTCGCGGCATTGAACGGGGAGGCGAGGAGGAAGGTGCCGCCCTGCTTCGCGATCGAGAGCATGTCGACCTTCTCGAGGAAGCTGAACTTGTGGCAGGCGACGAAACCGGCGCTCGTGATGAGGTAGGGCTTCTTGATCGCCTTCTTGCCGAAGCGGAGGTGGGAGATGGTGACGGAACCGGCCTTCTTCGAATCGTAGACGAAATAGCCCTGGGCGTTGTCGTCCGTCGCGTCGCCGATGATCTTGATCGAGT
>DBTK01000049.1:1145-10200 GCA_002307015.1 Spirochaetaceae bacterium UBA1318 | reverse complement strand
GGCGTGAATGGTTTCATGCCTCCAATACGCGTTTTGTAGTCCCCCTGCTTCAAACCAACAAGCTTCGAGGAACTAAAAAAAGTTGACAGCGGAAAAGAGTCATGGTACCGTCGTGTTGGTGAATCGATTCACTGTAACGTTTCACTAAGTATCAGAATGACGGGAAGCCATGAGAACAACGCTCAAGGACATCGCAAGGCAGGCGGGGGTATCCACGACCCTCGTCTCCTACATCATCAATGACCGGCCCGTTTCCATCCCCGAGGAAACCAGGGCGAGGGTACTCAAGGCGATAGAAACGCTCGAGTACGTGCCGAGCGCCGCCGCGCAGGGCCTGAGAAACCAGAAAAGCCGCATGATCGCCCAGCTCTTTCTCCATTATGAGCCTGAGACGACCCTTTCCGAACCCTGTACCGCAGGCAAGACGCCGGCCCTCGTCGATTCCCTCGCCCTGAAAGGCTACTTCCATCTCAACTATCCGGTACCCGAGGGGGAGAAGGCCCGGCACGACCTCGTGAATTTTCTGAGAAGCCACCGAGTCGATGGCGTCGTCATCGAGAACACCTATGACGAGGACCCCTACATCGACCTCGTCGCGGACACCCATGTCCCCTTCGTGGTCTACAACCAGGCTGACTGCGGCCATCCTGGTTCGGCGGTCGTGAACATGGACGATGCCGGGGGCATGAGGCTCACCGTGGAACATCTCATCCGAAAGGGCCACACGAAGATCGGCCATCTTCAGGGAAACCTGAGGACCTACTGCGACGCCATGAGGCGCAAAGCCTACGAGGAGGTCCTGCGGGAACACGGCCTCGCCGTACGCGAGGACTGGATTCGGGGCGACGGCTCCTGTACGGTCGAGGACGGTTTCCGCTCGACGGGGGAGCTTCTCGACCTGGACGATCGCCCGACCGCGATAGCGGCGACGAGCGATCTCCTGGCGATGGGCGCCCTGAGGCAGATTCAATCGCGCGGTCTGCGCGTGCCGGAAGACGTCGCTCTCATCGGCTTTGACGATATCCAGGCGGCCTCGTTTCTGAGCCCGCCCCTGTCCACGGTCGCCCTCTCCTATCGCCGCATCGGCGAGCTTGCGGGCGAGCAGATTCTCAAATTGATCGAAGAGCCGTCGTTGCGATTCGACCCGATCACGGTGCCCGTCCGGCTCATCGAGCGGGCTTCCACCGCGAAGGATTTCCGCTGATCAGGCAGGATGGAAAGGCCTGCCCAAAAATAGAGGGAAAGGGGGCTAGGACATGAAGAGAATGCTTTTTTGTCTTTCGATCGTCATCTGCGTCGCGATGACGGCGTGGACGGCCGGAACGAAGTCGCTCACCGTATGGCTCGATGAGAACGACAAGTGCTCGCAGGATATCGCCGCCCAGTGGCAGGCGGCCCATGCCGACGTGAAGCTCGACATCGTGCTGAAGCACGGCGATTTCAAGCAGGAACAGCAACTGGCGATGCAGAGCGGCACCGGGCCCGACGTCTGTTTCGTCAACCAGAGCGCGAGCGAGATGGGGGTTTTCGCCAACCAGGGACTCATCATTTCCCTCGCCCCGTACTACGCGAAATACGGCTGGTCGAACGGCATCGGGTCCACGTTCATGAAACCGAATTACTGGGATACGAAAACCCACCTGCTGGGTACGGGCGACGTGTACACGGTCGGGAACGCGATCGAGTGCGCCGTCGTCTACTACAACAAGGACCTCTTCGCCAAGGCCGGCATCGCCTCGACGCCCAAAACCTGGGAGGAGTGGGAGAAGGACTGCGATCTTCTCAAGAAGGCAGGCATCACCCCGATCGTCTCCGGCATTGCCGGGGGCGACGGATGGTGCGCCCTGCATCAGGTCCAGATCCAGACCGAGCGCTTCATGACCAGGCGCGAGGTCAACGGCTACGTCTTCGCGGAGAAGGGCGCCACGTTCAATCTTCCCGGCGTGGTAAAGGGCGCGAAGAACATCCAGGATTGGGTGAAGAAGGGCTACTACAACGCGGGCTTCACCGGGATCGGCTGGGATGATTCTGAGAAGATGTTCATCGCCGGCAAGGGAGCCATGTTCATGAGCGGCACCTGGGCGGCCCAGGATTTTACGAACTATGCGAAGGAAACGCCCTGCAACTGGGACGTTTTCAGAGTCCCCTCGGGCATGGTTTTCGGCGCCGAGTCGACCGGTTTCGGTATCGAGAAGTCCTGCAAGGACCCGGACCTGGCCGCCGACTTTCTCAACGCCCTGGTGATGGACTACAAGATCCATCTCCAGTACAACTTCCTGCCGTTGAATCTCGCCGGGCTCATGAAGGACAGTTCCGTCGTGCTTGCGCCCCAGTATAAGCATATCATCGACGTCATTACCCAGGTCAGCAAGGAAGACGGACTCGGGTACTACTACGACTGGGCGACTTCGACGATGTACGACACGATGACCCACAACTGCCAGGCACTGATGGGCCTCCAGATAACTCCCGAGGATTTCGCGAAGACGATAGACAAGGATCTCCAGTCCTATATCGCCGCGAGAAAGTAAAAAAAACTGTACGCCGGGACCCGGTCGGTGATCGGGTTCCGACGCGGTCGGCTGCTCGTGGGGGCCGGCGATTCCAACGCTGAAGGGGGAGACGTGGTACGCAAGACACCGGTCGCGATGGCATGGACGATGGCGCTGTTCCTCTTGCCGGGGCTCGCCGTCTATGCCGCCTTTTTCCTCATTCCGGCGGTGCAGGGGTTCCTGTACAGCCTGTACGACTGGGAGGGCTACCGGATGGGAGCCTTCATCGGCCTCGAGAATTACCGGAAGATGGCTTCCGACGAGGTCCTGAAGGGTTCCATCGTGAACATCCTCTATTTCATGGTCGTGTATGCGACGCTTCCCGTCGCCCTCGGACTCGCCTGCGCCGAGATCCTCTCGCGCGGCCGGGTTCGCGGGTCGCTCGCCATCCGCATCGTCTACTACCTTCCCCAGATTTTCAACCTGACTGCCGTCGGCATCCTGTTCAGGTGGGTCCTTCATCCGGATTACGGCATCCTCAACACGGTGGTCGACTGGTTCGGTCTCGGCGGGCTGCGCCGTCCCTGGCTCGGCGATCCCTCCACGGCCATCCATGCCGTCGCGGCGATGACCGTGTGGTTCATGTTCGGCTACGTGATGGTCATTTTCTTCGCCGGAATGCAGAGGATTCCCGCCAGCCTCTACGAGGCGGCGATGCTTGACGGCGCAGGCCCTGTTCGGCAGTTCAGGAGCATAACCCTGCCTTCCCTGCGAAACGAGTTCACCGTCATCCTGATCCTGATGCTGATCAACGCCCTCAACACCTATCCGATGATAGCCGCCGCGACCGAGGGCGGCCCCGGCTACGCGACGATGGTGCCGGCGCTCTACGGCTTCAGGGTGTTCTCGTACCAGAGCAATGTCGGCTACGGCTCGGCGATCATCGATACCCTGGTCGTGGCGACCCTCGTGTTTTCGATGGGCGTCTACGTCCTCAGGGAGAGGGAAGCATGATCATGGCTGCACGAAAAACGGTCTCGGCCTGGAGGGTTCGCCGAGCGGCTTCGCGGGTGGCGATGTACGCCGTCCTGATCCTGCTCGTCGTGACGACCGTCACCCCGCTCGTCACCCTCATCCTCGCGTCCCTGAAAAAGGACATGGAGCTCATCAAGGCCGGGGGCTTCGCCCTGCCCAATTCCCCCCAGTGGCAGAATTACGCCCTCGCCTGGAGCAAGGGGCACATGGGCATCTATTTCACGAACACGGTCATCGTGACCATCGCCGTATGCGCCCTCGGTATCGCCCTTGCCGTTTCCTGCGCCTACGCCATCGTCACCCTGCATATCCCGTTCCGCAGGTTCTGGACCTTCCTTTTCATGATCGGCATCGTGTTTCCCGAATCGTCGATCATCATTCCCTCGTACTTCAACCTGAGGCTCGTCGGGCTCTACGATACCTACTGGGCCCTCATTTTGCCTCAGACGGCGCTGAGCATCGCCTTCGGCGCCTTTTTCCTCCAGCCCGCCTTCAAGGATATCCCCCAGGAGCTGATCGACTGCTCCGTCCTCGACGGCTGCGGGGATTTTTCGACCCTGTTCCGCATCCTGCTTCCGATGCTCCAGCCGGCGATCTCGGTCCTCGTCATCTTCTTCTTTCTGGGCACCTGGAACGACTTCCTCGTCGCGTCGATCCTGGTCTCGAAGGACGAGTTGAGGACCCTGCCCTTCGCCCTTCTCAGTTTCCTCAAGAGGTACACGGCCAACGCTCCCCTCATCGCGGCGAGCACGGTCATTTCGGCCATACCGGCCGTCGTTCTCTATCTGATATTTTTCCGGAAGGTCGTCCAGGGCGTCGCGACCGGCGCGCTCAAGGAGTAGCAAGAATCGGTTTCATCGATTGATAAGGAGTTCCGTATGAAAAGAGCGAAAATTGTTGTCATCGGCGCGGGAAGCGCATCCTTCGGACTGACGAACCTCGGCGCTATCCTACGCACGAGCGAGCTCAAGGGCAGCGAGCTTTGCCTCGTGGACACGAACGCGAAGGGCCTCGAGTGGATCACGAAGCTCGCCTCCCGGATGAACGAGGAGTGGGGCTCGGAATTCACGATACGGAGCAGCGTCGACCGGACGGTTCTGCTGCCCGGCGCGGATTTCGTCGTCATCTCGGTCGCGATCGACCGGGAGAAGTGCTGGGGCATCGACTATCGGCTCGCGCAGAAATACGGCATCATGCACTACGCCGAAAACGGCGGGCCAGGCGCCCTGATGCACGTCTCGAGGAATCTCGCCCTCATCATGCCGATCCTTCGGGATATCGAGAGGCTCTGTCCCGAGGCCCTCGTGCTGAATTTCACCAACCCGGTGCCCAGGATCTGCATAGCGGCGGCCCGTTTCACGAAGGTGAGGATGATCGGGATCTGCCACCAGATCCTCTTCGGCTATTTCATCGTCGGCAACGTGCTCGCCCGGGATCTCGGCTTCGACGTTCCCTCGGGCCTCAAGTTCCGGTGGAACGACCCCGAGGGCGAGGCCCACATCCAGAGGCTCCATGCGGCCGTCGAGGAAAGGCTCGACATCGTGGCGGCGGGGATCAACCATTTCACCTGGATGCTCGCCATCAGGGACAGGAAGACAGGCGAGGACCTCTATCCCCTGTTCAAGAAGCGCTATCTGGAAGGCTTCGCCGATTTCGAGCCGCTCACCCGTGAACTGTTCCGAATCTTCGACATCTGTCCCGTGCCGGGGGATTGCCACATGGTCGAGTACCTGCCCTACACCCATACCATGAGCCGCAACACCTGGGACAAGTACGATATCCAGATGTACCCGCTCGATGTCGCCGAGCGCAACCGCGACGAGATGTGGGACGAGATCGAGGCCATGGCGAAGGGCGAAAAGCCCATCGACCACCTCAAGGCCGTCCACACGGAACGCGCCGAGCTGATCATCGCCTCGGTCCTGAGGAACACCCATTCCTACGAGCTCGCCGTGAACCTGCCGAACAGGGGCTACATCGAGAACCTGCCCCAGGGGGCGATCGTCGAGGTGCCCGCCGACATCAGCGCCTCGGGCGTCAGGGGCGTCGGCATCGGGTCCATCCCCGAGCCGGCCGCGGAACTCGTCAGAAGGCAGATTACCGTCGCGGAGATGGCTGTCGAGGCGGGAGTCAGGGGCAGCTACGATCTCGCCCTCCGCGCCCTGACGATAGACCCGATGATCGACGATCCCCAGATAGCCCGCGCCCTCCTCGACGACTACCTCGAGGCGGAGAAGGACTACCTGCCCCAGTTCTTCAAGGGGCCTTCCTGGCTCTGAAGGGTCGGGTTGAAGCGGCCGATGGTCGTTTCAACCCGAGGCGGGCTACTCGGCCCAGAAAGCGATCCACTGCCCCGTCTTGCGGGGGCCGACGCGGAAGCGCAGGCTCCCTGCGGCATGGACGAATTCCACCGGTTCCCGCGTCTCGAAGGGATCGCGGCCGCAGAGGCCGGCCTCGATCCTGAGGCCGGGGTCGACGGATACCGGCAGGCTTACCGAAGCCTCCCCGTCGATTCGGGCCATCAGCAGGAAACGGAAGCTCCTGCCGCTCAGGGCTTCGGGAACGAGGGCCCAGACGATGGAGCAGGGCCGGTCGGTGAAGCGGAACTCTCTCCCGTCCATCGTCATCCCCGTCGTCCCGTTTCCGGCGAAGCCTTCGATGGTTCCGTCGGGGCCCGGCCGATAGCAGAGGATGTCGGTTCCGGCATAGGAAATCTCCCTGCCGAAAATCGCCTTCCTGTCGAGCCTTAGTTCGATCTCGGGCAGGGTCCTTCCCGCGAGGAATTCCCTGTCGGCCTCTTCGTCACGGAAGAAGGACCCCGTCCATTTTTCCTCGAAGGTCCGGTAATGGTTCGCCACCGTGACGGCCCCGTTGGGAAACCGCGTGACGAGCCAGGGACTCTCGGGATCCCTCGAGAGGGCCTCGCCTGAGTCGGGTCCGTAGGCGCCGAGGGCGGAAAGGACGTCGAAGAGGGTGTGGACGTCCTCCCCCGTGGAGCGCGACTGGTCGTCACGGGGACGGAAGCCGAGGTAGGCGGCCTTCCCTCCCCCCTCGAATTCCCTGATGCAGCCCAGAGTCTCGCCTCCGGCCTCGGCGATCGCCTGGCCTTTCTCCCCGGGCCTGACCGGATAAACGCGGTCTGGAAGGAAGGCTGTCGGTATCGCCATGGGCGGGACGCCGCCGAGGAGACCCGTGAAGCGGACCCGTTCCCCCTGCATGGCCCGAACCCTCCCGGCGGAGGCGGCCCCGGCCATCCCGAAGAGGGCCTTCCAGGACTCGTGGACCGGATCCTTCCCCGAGGAGGCGAGCTGGGGCATGGCGGTCCAGAGGACGATCCCTCCCTTTTTCGCGAGGCTTGCCATGAGCTCGATCAGGCCAGGACCGGCGAAGGGTTCGAAGAGGACGAGGAGGGTTCGGTATTTTCTCCCCCTGATTTCCAGCCTGCCGTCGTCGGTGACCCTGCCGAGGGCCAGGAGCTTTTCCTGGGTAATGTAGTCGCAATAGCCGTACTGGACCATCCAGCTGCCGAACCGCTCCTCGACGTGGTTCAGGTCCAGGGGATAGAGGGCGAGGACGTCGGAAAGCCGCTGGCTCATGCCCTGCACGAGGTTCGCCCCGATCTCGCTCGCGTAGTTCTTGTTCCCGAAGGCGGTGGCGACGTTCTCGTAGCGGCGGATGACCTCCTGGGGGCTGCCCCAGGCCGCGCAGTAGGCGTAGCCGAATTGGTTCAGCATGCCGAGGCTCGCCGAGAAGGCCTGGGCGTAATAGTTCCTGTCCAGGAAGCCGCCCTCGGGATGGTCGCTCCCTCCCCCGGAGAGGAAATCGTTCCACCGGAAATAATCGTAGCAGGCCGACATGTTCTCGCGGATGGACGAGGACCAGAGGTAGGAGGGGCCGTAGTCGTAGCGGGAGACGCCCTTTTTGTTGACGGCGGTGAAGCCCTGGCCCTTCGCGAAGATGTCGCAGGTCGGCGACTCCTGCCAGGTGGCGTGGGCCTTGGTCATGATGGTGCCGCCGAAGAGCTTCCCCGCGTAGTCCCTGGCCCCGATGGAGAGCCCAACGACCCGTTCCTGGAGCAGCTCGAAGTAGCGTTTCCTGAACTCCCAGGTTTCCCGGATGCCCGCGTCGTCCCTGCCGAAAACGTGCTGGCTGAGGGCGTCGCCCTCCTCGTCCCCCGGGAATCCGTGCTGGCCGTAGGCGAAGTAGACGAGGTACTTCTCGAAATCCTTATAGCGTTCCCCGTAGCGCCGCGCGTACTCCTTGACCAGGTTCGGGGTGAGGTAGCGGGTCCTGATCTCCGTGGGCCCGAAATGGGTCTCGAGATCCCAGTCGAACTGGATGTGCATCTCGTCGGAGTAGAAGCCCTGGTAGCGGATCCCGGCGTCCCGGTGCAGGTCGATGACGCCCTTCATGTACCCGGGCGCGTCGGCGGCGAAGTAGTCCAGCTCCGGCGTCTTGTACACCGCCACGGCGAGGCATCGGTTCCGGTCCCCCGCGGCGGGGGCTTTCCCGTAGACCCTGAGGCTCGAGCGTCCGTAGCCGGCGCCCGAGACGACGGTGGGCACCCGGTCGGCCTCGAAGCCCGCAGAGGCGCTGATGTCGAGGATCGCCTCGGGATCGACGTAGTGGAAGGGGGTGGACCCCAGCCTCTCCTCCCTGAAGGCGAAGACGAGGACCTTTTCCAGCGTGAGCTCGATCGGCCCCTTGTTGTTGGTCCACTGCTTCTGCTGGACGAGCTCGACCTCGAAGAGGCCGCTTCCCGGCTCCATCGCCCCTTCCTTGAACTGGCAGGTCCTGCCGCCGGCCCCGTGCTTGAGGGCGTAGCCCCCGCCGAGGTCCAGCGGGGAGAGGATGCTCGCCGAAAAATCCAGGCCATGGTCACGGGCGATGTCGTGGATAACCCGGTATGCCCTGAGCGTGGTTTCGCTGTCGGGATAGTTCGTCCTTTTCTTGCCGCCGAAAAAGAAATCGTAGGATACCTCGAGCCTCGTCGCCCCGTCCTTCCTGGCCGCGGCGCAGATGTCGATGATGGTGGCGTCCTTTTCGAAGAGCGCCTTCCGCTCGCCGGAGAACCCCCTGTCGTCAGCCTCCTGGAAGGGCAGCGAAGGGTCGGCAATGATCCGCTCGAGCTGTTTCTCGTCGGTGATCAGAAAGTTGGCCGTCCGGTCGAAGAGTCTCCAGAGTCCTTGTCGCTTGATTGCTTCCATGATTTACGCCTTTACCGCGCCTGAGGCGAGGCCTTCCATATAGAATCGGGATCCGACCATGAAGAGTCCGAGCAGGGGAATCGTCACGAAGACGTAGCCGGCCATCATGGCGCCAATGTCGGTCGCACCCTGCGACGAGGTAAAAACCCGGATCGCCACGGTGATGACCTGCTTGAGGTTCGAGTCGATGACCATGAGGGGCCAGATGTAATCGTTGTAGAAGCTCATCATGTTCATGATCATCAGGGTGGCGATGATGGGCAGCGCGAGGGGCACGGCGATCTTGTAGAGGGCCTGGAACTCGTTCGCCCCGTCTATCCT
>DBTK01000049.1:0-903 GCA_002307015.1 Spirochaetaceae bacterium UBA1318 | reverse complement strand
GGAACTCGTTCGCCCCGTCTATCCTGGCCGCCTCGAAGATGGAGGCCGGCTGGGTGGCGATGAAGGTCCTGCACAGGACCGTGCCGAAAACCTGGCCCCCCGCGACCCAGGGCAGGATGAGGGCCCACCAGGAATTGGTGAGCCTCATGCCCTCGATCAGCTTGAACAGGGGCGTCAGGGTGAGCACGGAGGGAACCATCATGAGGCTGATGATCAGGATGTAGAGGAATTCCTTCCCGGGGAAGGGAAGGCGGGCGAACACGTAG
This sequence comes from Spirochaetaceae bacterium UBA1318, assembly GCA_002307015.1. Taxonomy (GTDB): domain Bacteria; phylum Spirochaetota; class Spirochaetia; order Treponematales; family UBA1318; genus UBA1318. The sequence goes on along the minus strand of DBTK01000049.1, from coordinate 637 downwards.
CCGGACACCGTCGAGAGGGCGACGCAGAGGGTCGTCGCGACGGACACGACGATGACGGAGTTGACCATGTTGATCGCCAGGGTTCCGATCGCCATCGAGTAGTTGCGCCACTCGATGGGCCAGGGCGGGGACCAGAACTTGCCGTATATCTGGACGTTCGACTTGAGGGAGAGGCTCACCATGAGGATGATGGGCACGAAGGAGAGGGCGAGGAAGACGACGGCGACGGCGTAGATGATGACCTGGCCGCCCGGCGCCCGGCCTCGCGCGGGAGGCTTGATCGGAAGGGATAGGGCGCGACTGTTATTCATTGATCTCCTCCACCGATTTGATCTTCAGGTTGATCACCGAGATGACCAGGATCGCGATGAACATGACGACGCCGAGGGCGCAGGCGTAGCCGTACCTCCCGAACCTCGTCGCGTTGAAGTAGAGTTCGAGCCCGGGCAGGTAGGTCGCAGTGCCCGGTCCCCCCGAGGTGAGGATGAGGACGGGCAGGAAGTTCTGGATCGAGCCGATGAACGAGAGGATGACCAGCATCTTCACCTGGGACGAGATGAGGGGGACGTGGATGCTCCAGAAGGTCTTGAGCGGCTTGAGCCCGTCCATCTTGGCCGCGTCGAAAAGTGTCGACGGT
>DBTK01000046.1:5892-24796 GCA_002307015.1 Spirochaetaceae bacterium UBA1318 | reverse complement strand
GCCGAACCGAAGGCCCTGATCGGCTTCTCCGGCCGCCGGGTCATCGAGGGCACGATCAACCAGCGCCTCCCCGTCGATTTCCAGACCGCCGAGTTCCAGCTCGAGAAGGGTTTCGTCGACGCCATCGTGCCGAGGGCCGAGCAGCGCACCACCTTGAGTTTTCTGATCGATACCCACCGCAACAGGACCAAGGGGAACTCGGTCTCCGAACTGATGAAACGGATGAGGGAAGGAGGCGGAGAATGAGCGACGTCGTCGTAACGAAAAAGGACGCGGGGGATGCCTGGAAGATCGTCGAGGCCGCCCGAGGGGCGAAACGCCCGACGACCCTGGACTACGTCGGCCTCCTCGCCGATTCCTACATGGAGCTCCACGGCGACCGATTCTACGGGGACGATCCGGCCCTCGTGGGCGGGGTCGCCCTCGTCGGCGGGATTCCGGTGACCTTCATCGGAAACCAGAAGGGCCGGAACATGGCCGAGGCGATGAAGCGGAACTTCGGCATGGCCAATCCCGAGGGCTACCGCAAGGCCCAGCGCCTCGCCGCCCAGGCCGAGACCTTCGGCCGTCCCATCGTCACCTTCATCAACACCGCCGGCGCCTTCCCCGGTCTCGAGGCCGAAGAGAGGGGGATCGGCGAGGCCATCGCCGTCTGCCTCAGGCAGTTCTCGCTGCTCCGGGTCCCCGTCGTTTCCTTCCTGATCGGAGAGGGCGGCTCGGGCGGGGCCCTGGCCATCGGTGTCTGCGACGAGCTCTACATGCTCGAGAACTCGATGTACTCGGTCATATCCCCCGAGGGCTGCGCCTCCATCCTCCTCCGCGATTCCGCGCGGGCGAAGGAAGCGGCCGAGTACATGAAGCTCTCCCCCCGGGACCTCGTCGATTTCCACATCGCCGACGGCATCATCCCGGAACCCTCGGGAGGCGCCCAGGAGGATCCCGGCGCCGTCGCCGCCCTCATCAAGAAGCAGCTCCTCGAAAGCCTCTCCCGGCTCTCGGGCAAGTCTCCCGACCAGCTGGTCCGCGACCGGGTCAAGAAATTCCGGCTCATGGGCGAGTACATCGAGAACGGCACGAAGCAGAATTTCTGGCAGAGGATGTTTGGACTCGGGGGAGGTGAACGGTAAAGGGTGAACGGGAAGAGACCGGCGAGGGGCGTCTTCCCGGGAGCCCACGAGGGGCAATGACTATGCTCCCCAATTGAACTACTGAGTGTCTTAACCTATACCTTAGTCAATTTAGCAATAACTTGCATTGTTCCATAGGCAGTAATACCATGATAGCTGCTAGATGGTCGACGCGCGGTCGCAGGCAAAAGGAAGACACTCCGAAATATGTGCGAGAAATGCCTGGTGCTCCCCGAATCCATGACCCATTCATGCAGTGAGAGCAAACTCGTAGATGCGCTTTTTGATGAAAACCAGGACATGATCATTCTCGCCACTGAAAATCTCACCATAGCCAAAATGAACCGATCGGTTTCAATATTCTTCGGGATATCGTCCACTTCCCTCGTCGGTCAGCAGCTGGATGCTTTGCTCGATTCATCCACCATGGCTCGACTCAGGGCCATCACGAAAATGTTGAGCATCGACGGCGAGACGGGCAACATACAGCTCAACATTTCGGATTACCTGGGCGCCAGGTACCATCTGGCGGCGGGCATTCGCTACATCCAATGCGACGTTTGTACGCGGAGATACTTCCTTTTTGTACTTCGATATGGGAAACAACCTCGCGGCAGCGTCCAGAGCTATATCAATTTCCGTAAACTTGTCGAGAGGTTCTTGAAGGGGCTCTCCGAATCCGTGCTGCTCATCGATGTCGAAAGCAGAACCATCACCGAATGCAATGAGGTCGCGGAATCAATGTTTGGCTATTCCCGGGACGAGATGCTCGGACGAAGCCCGCAGTTCCTGGCAGCCAGCGAGGACCTTGCAAAGGACTATGTGGCCCGGAGCCGGGAGATTTATGCGAAGGCGGGTTTCTTCCAGGAAAAGATACTGTGCCGCAGAAAGGATGGCTCCATTTTCGTCACGCAGGCGACCAACATCGCTTTTCCCAGCGGTTTGGGGGAGCAAAAATTCATTCTCGCCATAAACCGGGATCTGTCCCAGGAGGAGAGGAGGCTCGACGATATCATCCGCCTTTCCGAACAGTCCAGGCAACTGGTCCAGACCCTGAATGATGCAATCCGGCCATTGAAGGACAGCGTACCATTCGAAAGCCTCAGCAGTCTCGGCTTCTCGAGGAGGGAGATCGAAATAGCCACAATCCTGCTGACAGGAGAGACGACGAAGGTCATTGCCGACAGGCTCAAGATCACCGAGTCCGCGGTCAAGAGCCACCTATCCAGCATGTATAGGCACGTCGGCGTTTCATCCCGGATGGAATTCCTGAAATATACCTATGACCACCAGACAAGAATCGAATGAGGCCTATACGATGGTCCATGCTGGCTGGACTTTAGTCCAATTCGCGCTCAACGGCAAGGGAAAATCTGGACAGTGATGACTGAGAATTCTATCATGCGGTATGGAAGCGGGACCGTCAGAATCCGTCGATGTAAAGCGCATCCTCATCGTTGAAGATGAATCCATTATCGCGCTTTCCGAGAGCATGCTGCTCAAGAAGAAGGGTTACGCCGTCGACATCGCCTCTTCCGGAGAGGCTGCCCTAGACCGTATGGAAAACGGTCCGATCCCGAACCTGATCCTGATGGATATAGACCTGGGACGGGGGATCGACGGAACGGTCACCGCACGCACCATTCTGCAGCGAAGGAAACTTCCCATCGTCTTTCTCACCTCCCACTCATCAGAGGACATGGTGGCGAAGGTGCGCGACATAACCAGGTACGGCTACATCATAAAAAACTCCGGCGACTTCGTCATGCTGTCGAGTATCGAGATGGCCTTCGACCTTTTCGACAAGGAACGCCTTCTCGAAGAAAAGAACCTGCTCTTGCAGAGGGCGGAAAATACCGTTCGTATCGGTTTCTGGTTTATCTCCCAGGGCTCGTCGACCATTTCGTTGTCCAATGGCGCTCGCGCCATTCTCGGAATAGAGACGGAATCCTGCTCGTTCGAGGAGTTTCAGGGCCGCGTGCTCGGAGACAGCGCTGACGCGAGGGCGGAGGCTTTTCGTGTCCTCATCGAAAACGGTAAGCCCTACGATATCTCGTATAGGATACGAAGAAGCGATACGGGCGAGATCGTGACGCTGAGATCCTCGGCCCGGGTTTGCGAAAACTCGATAGTAGGTGTGTTCCAGGACATCTCCGAGATCGAGGGCCTTCTTGGAGACTTGCGAGAGAGCGAGGCGAGACAGGCCATTACGCTGAGGTCCATCGGGGATGGGGTCATTTCCACGGACATCGGGGGCCGCGTCGTCGGGATGAACCGTATGGCGGAACGGCTGACAGGTTGGAATCAGGGCGATGCCAAGGGTTGCCACATCACCGAAGTCTTTGAAATAGTGAACGCAACGACCAGAGCGCCTGTCGAGAATCCTGTGCAGAAGGTCATCGCCTCAGGCTATGTCGTCGGGTTGGCAAACCATACGGTGCTGATCGCGCAGGACGGTACCGAGAGGCATATCGCGGACAGTGCGGCTCCTATAAAGGACGACAACGGCGCTCTACTCGGCATGGTCCTTGTGTTCAGGGACGTCACGTCGGAATACAGGGCGCAGGAGACGATACGGCACAACGAAGAAGTATTTCGGACGCTTTTCACCGATTCTCACACGCCGATGCTCTTGGTCGATCCGAGGACCGGCGAGATCGAGGAATCAAATCGCGCCGCCGAGCGGTTTTATGGTTGGCCCATGGCCAAGCTTCGCCAAATGAATATCGCGGAAATCAACGTCCTCGGGCCGGGAGAGATCGCGGAAGAAATGAACCGCGCCATTCGAAGCCTCCGCACCGAATTCAGGTTCAAGCACCGGTTGGCCGACGGTCAAATACGTCAGGTTCGCGTTGCAAGTGGGCCTATCGATATCGATGGCAAGGGACATTTGTTATCCATCATCAATGACGCGACGGAGGCGTACAAAACGGAGGTCGAACTGGGGGCGGAGCGTGAAAGGTCCGGGCTTCTCATGCGAGATGCCAATCACCGCATGAAGAACAATGCGCAAATGATATCAAGCCTGATCCAGTTGCAGATGGGAGGGATGGAAGACCCTCAGGCTTTGTCCGCTCTTCGTGAACTGCAGAACCGCATTGCCTGCATGACCGTGCTGTACGATCAGCTGTCCGAGGACAATGGCAACAAAGCGGTGAGTTCGCTGTACTATATCGATTCGCTCCTCGATGTAGTATCAGCCAGCTACCTGCCTTCACACGTGACGCTGCGGAAAAACATCTGCGACGTCATGCTGGAAACTCGATTTTCCCTTTCGCTCGGGCTGATTACTGGAGAACTCATCACGAACGCCTGCAAGTATGCATTCCCCACCGGAACGGAGGGATGTATTTGGATTGAATTTGCGGAACATGGAGACGAGGCGATAACCCTCGTTGTAGGCGATAACGGAATCGGCATGCAGGCATCACCTGGATTGGGTGGTGAGACCGTACGCGAGGGGATAGGCCTATGTATCGTGCGAAACCTCGTTGCGCAAGAGATGGGTACGATGGAGTTGAATACGAACGGTGAAGGAACATCAATCAGGTGCTCTTTCCCCGCGAATGTCAGTAGAAAAAAACGTTGATCCCCTTATCGATAGAAAAAGGAGTTATTCATGAAACTGAAAATCGGTGGAAAAATACTGCTCGTGGGCGCGGCGATCGTACTGATCTCCTTCGTGGTCATGGGCGTTATTGTGTACTTTCAGGCCCGAAGCGGAATTACCAATATTGTAAACGATCAACTCATCACCTTAACACGCAGCATGTCGGACTATGCGGAAGGAAAAGTTCAGGGTGATATCCGTACGACCATGGCACTCGCCGCTTCGTCGGATATAGCCGACGGGGTCGCCGCGGTCAACCAGGGTGGGGCGGCCGCCACGAGGGCGGCTATGACGCTCTCGACTCGGCTTGCGGGCATCGGCGACTCGGAGCAGTATAAGGATACCTACGGCGGAATCATCGTCATGGGAGAGAAGGGAATCATCTGCTCTGCGTCAAAGGCAAACTTTCTCGGCGTCGATGTCTCCGATCGGGACTATTTCAAGGCATCGCTCGGCGGAAAGACGTATGTAAGCCAGATGCTCTTCAATAAAGTGACAAACGAGGCGACGGTAGCCATAAGCACCCCCGTGGTAAATTCGGGGAAGAAACCGATTGGGGTCTGCGTCGTATTCATGAAAACCTCGGCCATTACGGACGAAATGGCGAAGTATGCGCTCGGCAAAACGGGATATTTTGCGGTAACCGACCGCAACGGCCTTTTCGTTATGCATCCAGATAAAGAGATAGCGCTCAAGGTCAACATCTCACAAGCTGAAGGCATGGAAACTGTGGCAAGGCGGGCTCTCGCGGGTGAAACGGGGACCCAAGCTTATTCCCACGCCGGGGTTCGCAAGGTCTGTGGCTTTTCCCCTGTTCCGTCCATAGGCTGGGTCGTTATTGCGCAGATGCCCGAGTCGGAATTCCTCGCCTCCGCGACGGCGATTCGGGATATCATCATTCTCATTGCCCTGATCGCCATTGTTATCGCCATTATCCTGCTCTACCTGCTCTCGCGTTCGATAAGCAGCCCGATCAAGGTTGCGGTGGCCTTCGTTGGCGTTATCGCAGGGGGAGACATCTCCCAGGAGGTCCCTGAGAAATATATGGTCATGCATGACGAGATCGGCGATCTCGCACATAGTGTGGATAAACTCCAGAACAGCCTCCGCACGATCGTCGGCGCCGTACAGACGGCCGCTGCACAGGTGGCTTCGGGGAGTGAACAGATCAGCACCACGGCCCAGCAGCTGAGCGAGGGGTCGTCCGAGCAGGCCTCGGGAGCCGAGGAAGTCTCGAGTTCCGTCGAGGAAATGACCGCCACGATCAAGCAGAACACGGACAACTCCATGGCCACCGAGAGCATGGCCAAGAAAGCGGCTGCAGACGGAGAAGAAGGCGGCAGGATTGTCGTCTCATCCGTCACGGCCATGAAGGAGATCGCCGGAAAAATAAGTGTCATCGAGGAGATCGCCCGGCAGACCAACCTCCTGGCGTTGAACGCGGCGATAGAGGCTGCACGGGCAGGGGAGGCGGGACGAGGCTTCGCCGTCGTGGCGAGCGAGGTGAGAAAGCTCGCGGAACACAGCCAGAGCGCCGCCACCGAGATCACGGATCTCTCGAAGACAACCGTGGAAACGGCGACAAAGGCCGGCGATATGATCCAGAAGATCGTTCCCGATATCAGGAAGACCGCGGAACTCGTTCAGGAGATTTCCGCGTCGTCCAGGGAGCAAAGCGCCGGCGCCGACCAGATAGCGAAAGCCATGAACCAGCTGGACACCGTTATCCAGCAGAACGCGTCAGCGAGCGAGGAACTCGCCTCGATGGCGGAAGAGCTTTCCGGGCAGTCCGAACAGCTATCCGAGACCGTGTCGTTTTTCAAGCTGAGGGATGGCGAAAAAACCGCTGCAACAGAAAAACACGTGGTAAAGGTCGCCCATATCTCTGGTAGATCGAGCCCCCATGCCGGCGACGTAACACCAGCAAAGCCGGCGGCACGCGTGAAGTCCGAACGAATCCCGGTAAAGACGGGGATAGCGCCCGCCGACGGTTCGGACAAGGATTTCGAAGCGTTCTGATATTCCGGTCGTTTTGACAGCGAACGCTATTTGAGGGATATTGTTTTCTCCTCGTCATGCGGGATGAGGACAGACCCCGCATCCTCGCCACAGGCGTTACCGTCGAGTAGCGGGTATCACGAGCTCGAAGCGCGTTCGGCGAGTTGCGTCGTCGCAGGCGAGCGAGAGAGTGCCGCCGTGGGCCTGTGCTATCGCGAGGGCGATCGAGAGGCCGATGCCGCTGCCTCGCGTGGAGCGTGAGCGGTCGCCACGGTAGAGACGGTCGAAGACTCTCGGACGATCCTGCGGGTCGACAAGCCCTGAGTTGTCCACGACGAATGCGAGTTCATCCGGCCCCCGTCGTTCGGCTCTGAGGAAGAGTTCGCTGTCGGGGGCTCCATAACGTATGGCGTTGTCGACGAGGTTCGCCAGGGCCCGCTCCAGCAGGCCTGAGTCGGCCTGGATCGAGGCGGCGGGCATCGCCTTGCCCCCGGCGGAGATCGTTATCCGTTTCGCCTCGGCCGCCTTCGCGAAGCGCTCTGCCTGGCTGGCCAGGATGGAGGCAGCGTCCACATCATGGAGCTCTATCTTGAATCCGGGCGACTCGATGCGTGTAAGGTCGGCCAGTTGATTGACCAGGCGCTCGAGCGTGCGGACTTCCTCGTAGTTCCGCTCGAGTCTGGCGCGGTCAGCGGGAAGCACGCCGTCTATCATGCCCTCGAACTGCCCGACGAGCACGGTCAGCGGCGTGCGCAGATCGTGCGCGACATCGGCAGCCCACTGCTTGCGGAGCTCTTCCTCGCGGCTCAACGCCTCCTGAAGCTCGGCCGCGCTCGCGGCAATCTCGCGCATCTCCTTGGCCCCCCGCGTCGGCAGCTCGACGTCCCGTCGCCCCGCTCTCATCGCCGAAAGCGCGAGGGAGAGGGCCCGCGCCTGTTCTGCGATGGGCCTCGACACGAGGAAGGCGACGACTACCGCGACGGCAATCGCTATCACGGCCGCCCACGCGGCGATCTGCCCGACGGCCGCGATGATGGACTGGTTCGATTTTTCCGTGTCGATATGGATCGTCCTGAAAGCGTACATGAGGGTCCCTGAATCTGCCGTCGTCACCTTAGTCCATGTCATTTTCCTGAGCTGCTTGAGCACCGACTCCCGTTGATGCTCATTTTCCATCCTGTCCTTCCTGCTCGTGAATATAACTGTGCCCGAACCGTCCATCACCGCAAGAAGCTCGGTTCTGACCGGCAAGCCCTCGAGGGCAAACGCAACGCGAGAACCGAGAGCCGCATCGCTCCCGCGCAGCGAGCCGAGGCGGTGGCCGATCTCGTTGGATAGCTGCTCGACGTTCTGCCGGTCGGTCCGATCGACGACGGACCGGAAACCGATTCTGACGACCAGGCCCGTCACGAGTGCGAAGCTAAGGACGGCCGTCAGGCCGACGAGGAGCATCCTCGCCAGGAGCTTGTTCACGATTCCCCCATGAATCGGTACCCTATACTGCGCACCGTCTCGATCCAGGATTCCTTCCCCAGCTTCGTGCGGAGGTTGCTGATGTGGGTGTTCACGGCGCGCTCCGATCCATCATGCAGGTAGTCGAGTGCCTCACCGAGTATCTGCTCCCTGCTCGTTACGTTCTGCCCGTGGTGGACGAGGAGGGAGAGTATCTTCCATTCGGCGAGAGTGAGGTAGAGCGTCTCGCCGTCGAGAACGACGCGATGCGCCACATCGTCGATCTCGAGCCTGTGGCCACCAAGGCGCCAGACTACGGCCGACTCACCGCCGTCTTTATCGGGACTTGAGTCCTTGGAGCAGCGCCTTAAAATAGCCTGCACGCGCAGGGACAGTTCGCGGGGGGAGAAAGGCTTGACGATATAATCGTCGGCTCCAATCTCGAAGCCTGTTATGCGGTCGGACTCGGATTCGCGAGCCGTCAGGAAAATGAAGGGAATATCGGGATGCCGCGAATGGATTCTTTGGGCGAGAACCAGTCCGTTGCCATCCGGCAGCATGACGTCGAAGATGATGAGCTCAGGTCTCTGGAAGTCCAGAGCTTCGAGGACTCCCTGGACGCCTGGAAATTCCTTCACTGGCTGGCCCGCCAGCTGCAGGTAGGCCACGACCGTCTCTCGGATCGCTTTGTTGTCCTCAATCAGGAAGATCATACGATGAACTATACCAGATTCCGCCTGGAAATGAAGGGTCTTGCCTCGCCTCGTGTGCGCTTCGTCCTCCATCTTTACCCATTCTTTACCGTCGCTTTATCCGAGCTTGAGAAGCCCGCTGTAGGGTTATAGCGTCGATGGGAACAACGCAGAGGCGTCGAAGACACATCGATGGGTGTCGAAAGACGCAAGCTTCGGCATATGCCGGGGCAGCTTCATTTTTAGGAGACTTACATGAAGAAGTTCGTACTGATCCTCGCCATCGCCGCCATCGTTTGCGGCGGCATTTTCGCACAGACAGCGACCGCCACCGCGAATAGCGGTACCACCGTCCAGGTCAACGGAAGCTTGAGCCTCGTAAACTCGCGGATCGCGCTGAAGGACGGCGGCAAGACCTACTACCTCGAGGGCATTCAGCACCTCGTCGGCTTTGTCGACGGCCTTAAGGAGGGCGCCTTGGTCAAGGCCGAGGGCTACGCCTTGCCGTCGAGCGTCGCCCCCGAGTACGTCTACCTGCACCTGACTACGCTGACCTTCAACGGCAAGAGCTACGACATTGCGCAGCACCAGCACAAGGCCAAGAAGGCGAAGAAGGACACGAAGTAGCCTGAAAACCCATGGTGCCGGGGTATCCGGCACCTAATTTTTCGACAAAATGGGCGATTTTTCCGCGGGGCCTCTCGGCTTGGGCCATTGCTCGGGGCTTCCCATCATCGCCCTCGTTCTTGTCGTTCTGTTTGTGGCCGAGAAATTTGACCGATGGAAACATCCACCAGCCTGTCGGGCCTGCCTTTCTGCTGTACTTTGGCCGCAAGCCTCGCTGTCGCGGGGGGGCGGCGGCCGTTCAGTCCGGGGGGCGCCGTTCGCGGTGGCCCCCATTTTTCCGCTCATCCTATTTGGCCAGTGGGAGGAAGATCGAGAACGCTGAGCCGTGGTCGAGTTCGCTCTCGACCGCGACCCTGCCGCCCATGGACTCGGCGATGGCCTTGACGATCGCCAGTCCGAGGCCGCTTCCCGCGGGGGCGTTCTCTCTGTCTGCGTGTGCCTCGTCGACGCGATAGAAGCGTTCGAAGACACGTTCCAGCCTGTCGGGCGGGATACCGGAACCATCGTCGGCGACGCGGATAACGGCCTCTCTTTCACCGGTTTCGAGGCTGACATCGACGCGGCCCCCAGGTCCCCGTGAGTATTTGATTGCGTTGTCGATGAGGTTTCCGATCGCCGTCGCGAGAGCCGCCCTGTTGCCTCGAACAATGGCCTCGGGAAGAAGCCCCGCGGAAAGGGCAATGCCCGCAGGGGATGCGAGGGGGGCATATCGTTCCATTGCGTCCACCGCGATGTCACTCAGGTCAACGGACTCGAATTCCTTCTCGGCCCCGCCTGAATCAACCTTGGCGAGCGTCAGCAGTTCGTCGATGAGTCTTGCCATGTAGCGGCATTCGGTTTGAACGACCGAAAGGCTCTGCCGATAGTCCTGCCCGGTTCGCTCGGAGGAAAGGGCCCTGTCGGATTCGAGCGAGATGATCGAGAGGGGCGTCCGGAGCTCGTGACTGGCGTCTGCAATAAACCTTTTCTGATACTCGAAGGCGGCCTCGAGCCGATCAAGCATGGCATCGAACACCGTGGAGAGTTCCCCGAGCTCGTCCCGCGTACCGAGATTGATCCGCTGCGAGAAATTCCCCTCTCCTATCGAGCGGGCGGTTCGCGCCATCAGGGCGACGGGACGCATCGCCCTGTTCGCAAGCCACATGCCGCTGAGCATCGCAGCGGTCAGCATGAATGCCGCGGCGATGAAGAGGGTGACGAGGAGCCGCCGACGAAGGCCGTACGGATCGAGCGGCGAGCCGTAGAGTATGTATGCACGTTCATCGCCGATGCTTTGGCCTTCCGGCCCGCTTAGCGACATGTAGCCGTAGAGCATCTCTTCGTCAAGCCTGTCTTCTGTCCAGGCAATCGGCTTTTCATGATGTCCGTCCGAATTCTTCCGGAAATTCTTTTCGCGATCGAATGCCGCCTTGGCAAGCGAGCTGGCTTTATCCTCGGTCAGCCCCACGACCTTCGTTATCCTGCCGTTCGAATCGAATAGGGCGTAAACATCGTCGTCCTGGGTGATGACGGGGACGCCCGCGATCAGGTCGCGCCGGGTATCTTCCATCTTTTTCGTAACGCGAAAACGACGCTCCCCGTGGATGTCCCTGACCTGACTGACGAAGATAAAAACGCCGAAGGCGATCGATACGACACCAAGCAGAATCGTGTACCACAGGGCGATCCTGAAATGGCTGTTTCTGAAAAAAGGCGCTCTGCGTCCCCCTTCCTTCATCGCTCCTCCTCACCGTGGTCACGCAAACGGTATCCCGAGCCTCGCAATGTCTCCAGGAGCTTGAGCTTGAAGTCCGTATCGATCTTGGCTCGCAGGCGCCGTACATAGACGTCCACGACGTTGGACGCGACGAGGCTTTCGTTGTTCCATAGATGGTCTTCCGCCATCTCGCGCGTGATGAGCTGGCCGGGATGGCGCATGAAGTACTCGAGAAGGCCGAACTCGCGCGCAGTCAGGTCGATGACCTGCCCTCCGCGACTGACCGTATGGGCCGCCGGGTCGAGAACGAGGTCGGCGACCCGCATTTCCCCGGACTTGTCCGACGAATCGCGCCGCACTAGGGCGCGTATCCTCGCCCTGAGCTCGGCGAGTTCAAAAGGCTTCGCCAGGTAGTCGTCGGCCCCGCCATCGAGGCCGCGCACCCGATCATCGAGGGCGTTCCGCGCCGTAAGCATGATGATCGGTGTGAGCACCTTATGAGCCCGAAGTGACCGGCAAACCCCGAATCCGTCTTTCACCGGGAGCATGATATCGAGGATGATGAGGTCGTAGGTCGAAAAGACACCCAGGTCCTCGCCGCTTTGGCCGTCGAAGGCCGTGTCCACGGCATACCCCTCTTCCTCCAGCGATTTCACGAGAGAAGCAGAAAATCGCCTATTGTCTTCGATCAGTAGGATCCGCACCATCCCCCCTTCCGCTGACGAAGGCTGCCCGACCCTCTCATCACGCATGGTTTCATCCTGCATGCAAGAATACCCCGTAGCTTTCCGTGCGGCTACGGGGCCTGGATCATAGAATCAGTGGCAAACCTGGGCTATCCAGGCAAAGAGCTCCTCGAGATCGTACTCGCCAGAGTGCGGCCGGTCCCAGGGAAGGGCGAAGTCGACGTCGTATCCCTTGTTCGCGAGGGTCGTCGCCAGGATGGTGGGGATGGCGAGGGAGGTATCCTTGTCGATCGTTCCGTGCCTGATGCGCCAATACTGGGCGGTCGTAGCCTCTTTCGATCCGATGTAGCCCATCGGGTTCATGATCTTCACGAGCTGCGCGTCGGCCAAGGTCCCCGCCGCGGCCGTGGAGTGCTCCATCCCGAACGCGGTGAAGTGCCGGGCGTCGATGCTCGCGGTGCCGAAAAGCCCGTTCTCGCCGTTACCCAGATCGAGACCGTCGAAGGCGGAAGGAGTCTTCATCCTGCCGGCGTAGCGCACATATTGATCGAAGTCGATGTCGACCACCTTGCCGTCCTGTATCGTCATCCATGTCTTGGCGGAGAGGTCGGTCCCGGCGTCCAGGGCTTTCTGTGCCGACGCGATGACTAAAGACCTCACGTAGTCCTTGAAGCTGCCATTTCCGTCGGCGTTCAGCGTAAGGGCGGTTCCATCGGTCTTCTTGAGTCCGAGGCTGTTCACGTACGCGGGAAAAAGGGGCGCGAGCTCGTTCGAGACCTCAATCTGCTCAGGCGTCAGCGTGCCGGCGACCTCGGTCCTCTGTACTTTCCAGTCGAGCATGTTAATCTTGATCTGCTTGTAGTCGTTCACGCCGTTGAAGAGCCACTCGTAGGCCATGTCGGCATGGTCCAGGTTCGTGATAGGACAGTAGCATGAGGCGGCGAAGATGTCGTCGCGCTCGTCCGCCACACCGAGGGCCTTCAAATAGGGCTCATAGTCCTTGCTGTCGCCCGAGGCGCCGAGCAGGTCGGAAAGCGCGCCGCCCGCGCTCGTGCCGTTGGAGACGATCTTTTCCGCGTCGCCTGGCATCGCCTTGTCGTTGTAGCGCAGGTAGCGCACCGCGGCCTTCAGGTCGACGATGCAGGCGGGGGCCTTGCCTGTATAGGCGCCGCTCGAGTCCTGGGTGGTGCGTCCTCGCGCTCCGGGGCAGGCCACTACGAGGCCCTTCGACAGGGCGACGAGCGCCGCGTTCGGTCCGCCCTCGAACCCTTCGCCGGGCTTGTCGGGTTCGCCTGGCATGTAGCCGCCGACGGCGTTGGGGAAGAAGATGGGAGCCGTTTCTGCGGTATAGCCGCCGATCGACGCGCCCGAATAATACCCCTCGGGCACGTAGAAGTTCATGCACTGGTACTTCGTGTCCGCGGGATTCTTCACGTAGACGATGTTCTCGAAGGCCCGGTAGGCGACGGTTTTGCCGTCGACCGTGGCGGTCTTCTCCGTGTAGTTTTTTGCATCGAAGTCGAGGCTGTAGGCCTGACCCGAGTTTCCGTTTGCCGCTGCGGCGTCATTTGCGGTTTCCGCGTACATAAGCGCTCCTTGCGTAAGCAGAGAACATGCCACGAAACATGCTGCTATCTGTCGTCTCATTACTGTGCTCCTTTCTGAAAATCTATTATTTTACAGCGGGGTCATGGGCTCAAGGCCCTGACCGTACACGCCATTGGGGGCCTGCTCTACTTTTTCTGTGCGAAAAGCCAGTCCCGCACCCCCTCGATCCCGTATGCGATCCGCCAGGTGCAGATGTGGTTGCTGATGGGATCGTCGGGCAATCCGGGGGTCACGACGGTTCCTTTCTCGAGCGTCACGTACTTGATCGCATTCCCTTCCGCCATCATCTTTGCGACGTCGTCTGCGAATTCGGTCCTGTCCGCCCTGCCGTTCCACCGCGCGCGCGATACCCTCGCTCCCTTTATCTGGAGGAAGTCCGTGATGGCGTTCTGGCCGGGGTAGGCTTTTGCGTCACCCTCGGAGACGATGATCCAGAGATTATCGTCGGCCATCGGAGCGACCAGGCTCGCATCCCACTGGCAGGCGACGAGGAGCGATGCCGCGAAAAGCTCAGGATACTTGATGTCCAGCGCGATGGACGACATGCCTCCCATGGACTGGCCGGTGGTGTACAGGCGATTCCTGTCGATGCTGTACGTGGCGGTGAGTGAGTTCAGCAGATTGACCGTCGCGTCGAGCTCGGCCGGATACTTGGAATCGTCATCGACGATCATATGATCGAACTCGGGCGCAAGGACGAAGCATTCATGCTTCGCCTGCTCCTCGGGGCTCGCCCAGACTACAGCGCCGAGCCCCTGAATCAGCGCCGTGTCGGTCACGGTGCTGCAAGCGCTCCCGTCATGGATGAACAGCACGAGGGGATAGGATTTGCCCTTGTCGTAGCCCTTCGGCGCGAACAGGTTATACCGTACCGTCAATCCCGTAGTGGCGTCCTTATATTCGAACTGCCGGAAGTCGTCGACAATCGGGTTTATCACCCCGCTGCTCTCGATTGCCGCTGCGTTCGCGGCGTAAACCCTCCCGTCCGCGGTTGTGACAGGCCCCGTCTGCGTGACGGATGCCTTCGCTTCCCTCCTTGTCATGGTCATCCCGCTTTGGACGAGGATTGCCGCATTCTGATCGTCAGGCGAGAGCTCGACGACGGCGAACCTTCCGTTGGCGCCAGTTGCGGTTACCGCCGCTCGGGTATTCGCGTAGACCTTCGTGACGGTCCGCCCCTCAACCGCGAAGCTCGAGGTCGCGAGCCCCGCGCTATCGATGGCTGCGTCGTATTCCACCGCGACCGCGGTCAGTTTCTGTCCGTCGCCGAATACCTCGGTGATGGCCGTGACGGACTTGATGTGATTCATCATATCGCTCGAGTCCGCGGCGAACGCGGTCGAGCTCGATGCGATGCCCACCGCGACGGCCATGCACCGCGCGATGGTCGATAGCCTTATTTTCATGCTCTTTCTCCTCTGTTTTCTAAGTTCCGCGATCATCGAGACTATCCTTTCCGTCATCAATTCGGCGGATCCTTTCTGGTATTGCGAGTTCATCGATTCGTAGGTAATCCTGTCGTAGCTGGCCGAATCGGGCATGTACTTCGCCGCGCCGTTGACCATGGTCATGACGACGGTGTGTTTCGCGGGCGATTCCCGCTTGATGTCGAGTCCCGTCTTGCTTGCGAACTCGACCTGAACCCCGACAAGGAAGATGTCCCCGATCCTCATAATCGAGACGGGCGCCGCTATCTCGCCGGAATCCCAGTAGGTGTATGTCATTGCGGGCTTGAGGTCGGCGAGGTTCCGTGGCATCTCCTGTCCCTTGCACATGATCGTATCGTTGACTACCCCCATGTCCGCCCGATCCTCCTCCGCCTTAATTCCGCCGCTTATGCGGACGACTTCGCTTCCAAGACACTCGCCCAGAAGATCGAGCAGTGTCCAGCCGGCGTCATGGATATCCGTCCGTCCGGACCGGCCCTCCCTGTCGAGGGTATAGCGGTTAGCGGTCAGGTAGGGTTCCTGGTCCCCCGCGGCGCCGCTGGTGAACAGGGCGACAAGCCTGTCGTCATATTGCCGCTCGACGTAGCGGGCCGCGGCTCCTCCGAGGTCGGCGCTGATCAGCCTCCCTCCCGCATTCATGATCGATTCGTTCATGACCGAGGACTGGACGGCGTAGTTCATGAGGATGGCGATCGGTTTTCCTTCGAGATCCTCGAACCGGACGACCGAAACCTCCTTATCGGAGATGCCCTGCTCGTCATGTCCGTGCCACCAGCCCTCTGCGGTGAGGATGTCCCTATTGACGTTCACGTTCGACTCGCCTGAGCCGTAAGCGATTTTCGCGGGCCTCATGCCTTTGGCCGCGCCGCCGGCCGCCTTCCGGACGGCGGCATAGAGCGCCTTTTGCAGAAGGACGTCCTTCGTTTTCGCCTCGGCCGTCGTGATCAAAGCGGGAAGTCCGATATGCGGGGCGGAAAAGGTGTGGCTTGCGATGACGAAAACATTGCCGCCGGGTACCCCGGTCTCACCGGTTACGAGGGACCTCGTAGCCTCGATCACCTCTTGGGTGATCGAGGTCTGGTCGATCGTAACGAGGGCGGCCTTCGAACCGCCGTTTTCCATCACGAGTATCCGTACATAGAGATCGTCATGAACCCCGGTGTAGCCGTCAAAGGGGAAGTATTCGGCGGGAATCGCTATCGCGCCTTTTCCGACCCCGGCCTTGAGGTCGACGGTTTTCTCGTTTTCGGCCGCGACGAGGGCTGAACCAGACAGGATTGCCATCGCCATCAATGAAAGGAATAATTTTTTCTTCTGCATGTGCATAGATTGACCTTCTTGCCTTGAAAAAATAAGCGTCTCACAAGCCCCGAAAATTAGGTACCGTTCTTGAGGCATTGGATCGCAAGTCACGCAGTTGCCTTAAACGTAACGGATGGCCTGATTGTGATCCAATGACGCCTGGAAATCGTCGTTTACCGGATTGGGGAAGGCTCGATCTTTTTCCGGATGCCGCCATGCCCACGAGGCTTCGCAGGGCGGCGCCGACGATGAAGGCGGCAAGAAATTTGCCGAGTAAAAGCGCCAGCGTCGCGAAACCGCTGCCCCCTTGCGGAGGCCCATCGTGTTGCCACGTCGACTTTGGCGCTCCGGATCCACGGTTTGCGTTTCGTCCCGGTATTGCCGCCGAAGAATTAGGCGCATCCGGCCCTCGGCCGCCGGCGAGTGTGGGATTGATCGACGTACTGGTCTGGGAATAGGAAACGGACGGGGTGATGGGCTTTACTATGGCATACATCGCAAAACCGAGGGCAAACGATATCGCCAAGACTATAAGTATTCTCGCCGCAGTTTTCATCATTTCCCTCCAGCGCTCTCGCTGGCGATAGCGGATTTTTTGAATAATGCAGCTATCGGGGCGACAATATGGCGCTTGCCGTTCTGCGCGATCCATTTTACGTGCATGCCGCAGTGGAGTCCCAGCGCTATAAGCGCAGCATCAGCTGCCGTCTTATGCACCTGCTTCCAGATAACCGAAAAGGGCAGACTGAGCCCAAGGGCGGGCAGGACGACCTTCGAGATCGCAAATCCGCTGACAATGAGCATCACCAGGGCAAGAAAGAAAAAAAGATCAATGACGAAATTGAGGCGGGATTCATGGATTAGCCTGGCGAAGAATTGCGGTGCAACGCCGACGATCCACTCCCAATGAAAAAGAAGGTGGACGACGATGGTGCCTGCGAAAGCGAGGGCCAGCCACTCATGGATGGAAATCCCGGTGAGCCGTGGCATCATGATAAGCAGAAAAGCGAGGAAGATACCGATATCGATGAATAGGTTTGTTCGGGTCCTGTTTTGACCAGACATGTTCATGCTCCGATGGAAACTTGCGGACCGACCATGTGCTCGACGAGCTGGAGATCGGTCTCCGTATAGGTTCATAGTAAGGAGTGAAGATGACAGGGCGATGACAACCGACAAAAAATCGTAGAGGGACTTTGTGGGCCCAATCGTCGAACAGGGGCCAGCCGTTCACTTCCCCTACTGTCCCTTTCCCCGATTTCTGCTATGCTGGGGAAACCGGGCCAACCCGGACGGCAGGCGATCGGAGGTACCATGGCGGCAACAATTCTGGACGGCAAGGCGGCGGCCGCGACGCTGCAAAACTCGATCAGATCGGACATCGCGGCACTTAAAGCTCGCGGCATCGTACCAGGCCTCGCGGTCATCCTCGTCGGCGCCGATCCGGCGAGCGTTTCCTACGTCACCTCCAAGGAGCGGGACTGCGCGGCCCTCGGGATCGAGTCCTTCGACAACCGGCTTCCGGCCGGAGTTTCCGAGGAAGAGCTGATCGCCCTCGTCAGACGCTTCAACGCCGACCCGAAGGTCCACGGCATCCTCGTCCAGCTTCCGCTTCCCCGCGGCATGGACGAGGATCGGGTGCTCTCGGCCATCGACCCCGACAAGGACGCCGACGGCCTCCATCCGGTGAACCTCGGGCGCCTCGTCCGGGGCGAGGACGGACCCCGCCCCTGCACCCCCCACGGCATCGTCAAGATGCTCGAGCTGAACGGGATCGAACTGGCGGGGAAGCGCGCCGTCGTCGTGGGCCGGAGCTCCCTCGTCGGGAAGCCTCTCGCCCTCCTTTTGATGGGGCGGGACTGCAACGCCACCGTCACCGTGTGCCACACCGGAACCCGTGACCTCGCCTCGATCACCCGCGAGGCCGACATCCTCGTCGCCGCCGTCGGCAAGCCGAGGCTCATCACCGGCCCGATGGTGAAGCCGGGGGCCGTCGTCGTCGACGTCGGGGTTAACCGGGTCGAGGATTCCTCGGCGGCGAAGGGCTACCGCCTCGTCGGCGACGTCGATTTCGAGTCGGTGAGGGAGATCGCCTCGGCGATAACCCCCGTCCCCGGCGGGGTCGGCCCCCTGACGCGGACCATGCTCCTCTACAACACAGTCCGTGCGGCCTCCCGATGATCGACGTCCAGAGCCAGGCCGACGACCGGAACATAGCGCTCAAGAAGGTCGGGGTGAGGAACCTGCGCTATCCCATCGTCGTCCTCGACAAGGCCAACAAGATCCAGCACACGACGGCCGTCGTCAACCTCTTCGCCGACCTGCCCCACTACTTCAAGGGCACCCACATGAGCCGCTTCATCGAGGTGTTCAACGAGCACCGCGAGAACCTGATGATGCCCCGGTTCCTGGACATGCTCGACGAGATCCGATCCTCCCTCGACGCCGAGACCGCCTACGGCGAGGTGGCCTTTCCGTACTTCATCGAGAAGAGCGCGCCGGTCTCGGGCCAGAAGGGTATCATGAACTACGAATGCACCTATTCCGGCGAGGTGGGGAAGGGGACGAGGGACTTTTTTGTGACCGTCCAGGTTCCCGTCACCACCGTCTGTCCCTGCTCGAAGGCGATCAGCGCCTACGGAGCCCACAACCAGCGGG
>DBTK01000046.1:0-5596 GCA_002307015.1 Spirochaetaceae bacterium UBA1318 | reverse complement strand
CGGCCCCTTTTTCTGGATCGAGGACATCATCGCCCTGATCGAGGAGTCGGCCTCGAGCGACGTCTACTCGGTTCTCAAGCGCGAGGACGAGAAATTCATCACCGAGAAGGCATACGACAACCCCCGCTTCGTCGAGGACGTGGTGAGGGAGGCCTACGCGGGCCTTGAAAAGCTGGGGAAATTCCCGTATTTTCGTGTCGAGGCCGAGAACTTCGAAAGCATTCACAACCACAGCGCCTACGCCTGCGCGGAGTATTCGACGTAAAAATAATGAGACTGAGATGCAGCCATCCGAGGGGGCCCGATGTTCAATTCCGTTGACAAAATAGACGACCGCGTGCCGATACGCCGCGTCATCGTGAGCGTTTTCGACAAGACGGGGCTCGACGCCTTCATTCCGGCTCTCGTCAAAGCCTGTCCCGGCGTCGTCTTCTACTCGACCGGCGGCACCTACGACTTCCTGAAGAAACTCCTCGGCGAGGACGCGGGGAAAAGCCTCGTGTCGCTCGCCGAATACACGGGCCAGCCGGAGATGCAGGGAGGACTGGTGAAGTCCCTCGACTTCAAGGTCTACCTCGGCCTCCTTTCCGAACCCTACAACCCGGCCCACGCCGCCGACCTCGAGAGGACGGGCGCGGTCGCCTTCGACCTCGTCGTGTCGAACCTCTACCCCTTCGAGTCGGCCCAAGGCAAGCCCGGGGCGACCGCCGAGGAGATACGGGCCAACATCGACATCGGCGGGCCCTGTCTGATACGGGCCGCGGCCAAGAACTATCTTCGGGTAGCGGCCGTCGTCGATCCCGCCGACTACGGCAGAATCGCCGAGGGCCTCGAGAAAAACGGGGGAACGATCGATTTCGCCGAGCGGACGGCTCTCGCCCGCAAGGCCTTCGCCAGGATCGCCTCCTACGATGCGGTCATCGCGGTCTATTTCGCGGGGGTCTCCGTGGATTCCCTCGCCGCGCCCTACGCCCGGAAGGGGAGCAGCCGATGAAGAACTTTCAAGCCGCCTACAGGACCATGGAGGAGGAGCACTTCCCCCCGGCCATGGAGATCAGTTTCGTCGAGGCCGACGGAAGCCGCCAGACCCTGACCTACGAGAAGGAAACCTGGGACATCGCCGGGGAGCGGAAGGGCCTGCGCTACGGGGACAACCCCGGCCAGGAGGCGGCCCTCTACCGGCTCTCGGGCGGGAACCTTAGGCTCGGTGAGGTCGAGTCGATCGCCCCGGGGCGATGGCTCCTGTCTGACACCGAGCTCCTCCAGTCCGGGAAACACCCCGGCAAGACGAACCTCACCGACGTCGACAGCGCCCTCAACATCATCCGGTACTTTCCCGGCACGCCGGTCTGCGCGATCATCAAGCACAACAACCCATCGGGCGTCGCCCTCGGAACGACCCCCGCCGAGGCCTACGCGAAGGCCTTCGCCGCCGACCCGGTGGCCGCCTTCGGCGGGGCCGTCGTCCTCAACCGCCCCGTCGACGTCGGGACGGCCGAGCTCGTCGCCAAGGAGTACGTCGAGGTACTCGCCGCCCCCGAGTACGAGCCGGGGGCCATGGACATCCTCGCGAAGAAGAAAAACCTGAGGATCCTCCGAATCGGGAACATAGCCAAGCTCGAATCCTTCATCGGCTCGAGGGTCCTCGATTTCCGGAGCCTCGTCGACGGCGGTTTCGTCGCCCAGTGGTCCTTCGCCCCCGAGGTCTTTTCGCCTGCCGCCTTCCTCAAGGCCGAGGTCGAGCGCGAGGGGAAGCGCTACGCGGTCGACCGCGAGCCGACCGAGCGGGAGGCGAAGGATCTCGTCTTCGCCTGGCTCGTCGAATGCGGCGTCACCTCCAATTCCGTGCTCTACGCGAAGGACGGCTGTACGGTCGGGATCGGCGCGGGCCAGCAGGACAGGGTGGGGGTCGCCGAACTCGCCCGTGACCGGGCCTACCGGAACGCCGCCGAGCGGATTGCCAGGGAGAGGTTCGGGGCGACCCTCTTTTCCCTGGACGATGAGAACAAAAAGCGCGAAATTCTTGCGGAGGTCGAGGCAATCCACGGCGGGCTCAAGGGCTCGGTGATGGCCTCCGACGCCTACTTCCCGTTTCGCGACGGCATCGACGTCGGACTGGGGGAGGGCGTGACCGCCGTCATCCAGCCCGGCGGTTCCTTGAGGGATTTCGAATCCATAGAGGCCTGCAACGAGCGCGGCGCGGCCATGGTCTTCACCGGCCAGCGCTGTTTCAGGCACTAGAATTGCGGC
Organism: Spirochaetaceae bacterium UBA1318; assembly: GCA_002307015.1. Classification (GTDB taxonomy): domain Bacteria; phylum Spirochaetota; class Spirochaetia; order Treponematales; family UBA1318; genus UBA1318. The sequence continues at coordinate 3,346 of DBTK01000046.1, read as the reverse complement.
CGATTCCGGGCGCGCGTTGCGGCCCCGTTTCGGGCGGCTATCGACAAGTTTCTTGCTTTTCACGGAGGATGTAATGAACGATCTCGTACCGTTGAATAAACGCGGGGTTCGCGGGGTGGGCTACACGGCCGGCGGCATCGGCATCATGGTCCTGAGCGCCTTCACCGGGAATTTCCTGCTTGCCCTTATCGCCGGCGGGGCGACCTTCGTCGTCGGCGCCGCCATCGGAGCCTCGAAGGACAAGGCCGACCGCAACGTGGGCCTCGGCGTCATGGGCGCCGGAATCCTCGCCGCCGTCACCGGACTGCGCCATGTCCCGATCCTCGGGATCTTCTCCGGCCTCGCCGGATCCCTGCTCGGAGTCGCCGGCATCGGGCTTCTCGGCTACGGGATCTACAACATCGTCAAGTTCGTCAAGGGACTCAAGAGCAAATCTTGACGCGCCCATAGGAGTCGTTCCGCCCGATGCCATTAACCTACTTCTTCGAAACCTACGGCTGCCAGATGAACAAGGCCGAGTCGAGCGCGATCGAGGGGCTCTTCATCGAACGGGGATGGGAGGGCGCTTCAGGGCCCGAGGATGCCGACATGGTCGTCATCAACACCTGCTCGGTCAGGATCACGGCCGAGAACCGGATCTGGGGCCGGCTCGGCTATTTCACCGCTCTCAAGAAACGGAGGCCCCTCACCCTCGTCGTCACCGGCTGCATGGCCGAGCGGCTCAAGGCGGGCCTGAAAAAGCGCGTTCCCGCCGTCGACTATGTCGTCGGCACCTACCAGAAGGCCGAGTTCGCTGGCCTCATCGATTCGGTCCAGTCGGAATCGAGGCTCGAGGCGATTCCGGAGGAGCCGGTCTTCAGCTTCTCGCGGAGCTACCACGAAAAGGGGCAGTTCCGCTCCTTCCTGCCCATCATGCACGGCTGCGACAACTACTGCTCCTACTGCATCGTCCCCTACGTCCGCGGCCGCGAGATCTCCCGCGACCCCGAGGCCATCCTCGCCGAGATGCGGGACCTGGCCTCCAAGGGCGTGCGCGAGGTGACCCTCCTCGGCCAGAACGTCAATTCCTACCGGTGGGAGGCGAACGGCCCCGCCCTGGACTTTCCCCGCCTCCTCGAGCGGATCGCCGCCGAGGCGCCCTCCGACCTCTGGATCCGTTTCCTCACCTCCCATCCGAAGGACTTTTCCGACGGGCTTCTCGCCGTTCTCAAGGCGAATCCCGTCTTCTGCCGGCACATCCACCTCTGCGTCCAGCACGGCTCGAACCGGATCCTCTCCGCCATGAACCGGAAGTACACCCGCGAGGGATACCTTTCCCTCGTCGACCGGATCCGGCATGTCCTTCCCGATGCCTCGCTCTCGACCGACATCCTGATCGGTTTCCCCGGCGAGGAGGAGGCCGACGTCGATCAGACCCTGGACCTGATGAGGACGGTCGGCTTCGAGTTCGCCTACATGTACCACTTCAATCCCCGCGAGGGGACGGCCGCCTTTTCCCTGCCCGACCGGGTTCCCGACGAGGTCAAGAAGGAAAGGCTCGCCCGGGTCATCGAGCTTCAGAAGGAGATCACCCGGAACCTGATGAGGGCAAGGGTCGGCGGCAGGGCGAGGATCCTCGTCGAGTCGGTCTCCAAAAACAGGACGAACGAGCTCCTCGGCCGAACCGAGCGCGACGAGATGGTCGTCTTCCCGGGAGGCCCCGAGATGATCGGGCGGTTCGCCGACGTGTCCCTCGAATCCCTCAGGGGCCATACCTTCCGCGCGGCCGGAGCCGTGGCGATATGAAAGCCACGACCTTCCCGATCCCCGCGAGGCTTCACGGCCTCGCGCTCGTCCTCGTCGCCTGTTTTTTCGTCCCGTGCGCGCTTTCCTTCGCCCAGGTCGCCTCGGGGACGAAACCCGACGACCCGGCCTGGCTCGCCGGGGTCTACGACGCCCTTGCCGCGAAGACGGATCCGCGGGAGGCGGCCGACTTCCTCGAGAAGAGGCTCGGCGAGGCCTCGAGGCCGGCCGACAAGAGGGCGATAGCCGTCCGGCTCGCCGATATCGAGATTCTCAGGGGCGATCTCGAAAGCGCCGCCGGATACTACACGACGGCGTCCTTCGCCGTGCCGGGAAATCGGGATTTTTCCTGCCTCCTCCAGGCCGCGTGGGCCTACTTTTCCCTCGGCGACGACGGTCACGCCCTCGCGAGCGTCACCGTCGTCAGGCAGACCGACAAGGATCGGGACCGGAAGCTCGAGGGAAGGCTCATCGAGGCCCTCGTTTCCATGAGGAAGGATGACTTCGGCAGCGCCCGGAGGGCCCTGGACGAGGTGCTTGCGGTTTCCGCCTTCGCCAGACGCCCCCTCGCACTGCTCGCGGACTGCGTGTACTCAAGCGCCCACGGCCCCGGCCTCGACGCCGCCGTCGCGAAACTGAGAAGGGAATTTCCCGATTCCCCCGAATCGGCCATCGCCGATTCCCTCTCGGGCCGTTCCGGTGCTGCCCCCGTGACGGGAGCCAAGGCCGTTTCGGTTTTTCCCACCCCCTTCTGGCTTCTCGAGGCCGGCGGTATCGAGCCGGGTGCCGCGGTCCCGTCTCCCCAGCCCCCCAAGATCCAGCCCGGTTCGGTCCCGGCGAAAGATTCGGCGGCTCAGGTTGCGAAGGAGACGGCGTCAGCAAAGCCCGGCGATGAAACGAAGCCTGCGGTCGGGGCTGATGCCGCCGCGAAGGGCGGAGATGCGGCGAAACCCGCCGCCGGTCCTGCGAAGGTCGGCGAACCGGCGGGTTCCGGAAAGCCTTCCGTCGCGGCCTCCAAAAAGGGCGGCTCCTCGGACGCGGGAAATTCGATATCGAAATACCAGATCGGATCCTTTTCCAGGATCGAGAACGCCAACAACCTCGCCGCCGAGCTGAAGGGGAAAGGCTTCAAACCGGTGATCACGGAAAAAAAGGCGGAGGGAAAAAGCTTCTGGGCGGTGAGCGTTCCCGTCTCAGGATCCGCTTCCGACCTCGCGACGAGGCTCAAGGACGCCGGCTATGAAACCTACCCGATCTTCGAGTAGGGGAAGAAGAAGTGAACGGTGAGCGGTGAAGGGTGAACCGGAAGAGGAAGAGGAAGAGAGGACAACCACGAAAACACGAAAAAGATAAGAAACGGTCTTTCCTTTCGTGGCTTCGTGCTTTCATGGTGGATCTTCTCCTGGAAAAGAAAAAGTAACCACGAACGCACGAAGAAGCGAAGGGTGAAGGGTGAAGGGTGAACGGGAAGAGGAGGGGATGGGAAAATGCGCTGGGGCTCATTGACCGCTTGACAAACTCCCTGGCGTCCGCCGAAAATCCGCTCACCGCTCACCGCTCACCG
>DBTK01000010.1 GCA_002307015.1 Spirochaetaceae bacterium UBA1318 | reverse complement strand
TCCCGTTCACCCTTCACCGTTCACCGTTCACTTCTTCGTGCGTTCGTGGTTAGCGTTTCCTTAGCCGAGAGAAGAATTACCACGAAACCGCGAAGCCACGAAAAGAGAAGAGAAATTATTGATTCGTCAGAGAAGCTCTATTGGCCGGCCACGATGCGGGATGATTGCCGGTATTCCGATTTATTGCCCTTGACGCCGGATTAGAAATCCGTTAGTATCCGTTCGATTCGGACGAAAGGGAGATGCAGGTGGAAAAACGCGCAGTCAGGTCGACAGGATGCCTTCCCTCAGGGGCGGCGTTCTTCCATTCGCCAAACCGTTCATTGATTGAGCCTTCCCGTTCCGGGAAGGCTTTTTTTTACCCAAACGGGAAAACCAATCGCACACAATACCATTTCGAAAAGGAGGCGACATGCTGAAAGGAAGGCACCTGATCGATCCGATGGACCTGTCCATCGAGGAGATCGACGAGGTTCTGGAACTGGCCCAGCGGATCATCCGCGAGCCCGAGCGTTTCTCGAGCGCCTGCAGGGGGAGAATCCTCGCGACCCTTTTCTACGAGCCGAGCACGAGGACGAGGTTGAGCTTCGAGACCGCCATGCTCAGGCTCGGCGGCGAGGTCATCGGCTTCTCCGAGGCCTCCTCGAGCTCGGCGTCGAAGGGCGAGAGCGTGGCCGATACCATCAGGACGGTGGAATGCTACGCCGACATCGCCGCGATGAGGCACCCTAAGGAGGGCTCGGCCAGGGTGGCGGCGGCGAACTCGAGGACCATGCCCGTGATCAACGCGGGGGACGGAGGCCACCACCACCCGACCCAGACCCTGACCGACCTCCTCACGATACGGGAGCTGAAGGGCACGCTCGAGGACCTCACGGTCGGGCTCTGCGGCGACCTGAAGTTCGGGAGGACGGTACACTCCCTCATCAAGACCCTCGCCCGGTTCAGAGGCAACTCCTTTACCCTCATCTCGCCGCCCGAGCTCAAGGTTCCCGACTACATCAGGGACGAGGTCCTCGCCAGGGGCGGGATTCCCTTCGTCGAGTACGAGAGGCTCGAGAACGCCATCGCGAGCCTGGACATCCTCTACATGACGAGGGTGCAGCGCGAGAGGTTCTTCAACGAGGACGACTATCTCAGGCTCAAGAACAGCTACATCCTCGACGCCGAAAAGCTGAAAAAGGCGAAAAGCGACATGATCGTCCTGCACCCCCTGCCGAGGGTGAACGAGATCGCGGTCGAGGTCGATTCGGACCCCCGCGCGGCATATTTCCGCCAGGCGAAGTACGGGATGTACGTCCGCATGGCGCTGATCATGAAACTCCTGGGGGTGGAAGCATGATGACCATCAACGCGATCAAGAAGGGCATCGTCATCGACCATATTACCGCGGGGCGCGGGATTCGGATCTTCAAGTACCTGGGACTCGACAAGGCGAAGTTCACCGTGGCCTTCATCATGAACGTGCCGAGCGTAAAAATGGGCACCAAGGACATCCTCAAGATCGAGAACGTCATCGACATCGACTACACCGTCCTCGGCTTCATCGATCCGAACATCACGATCACGGTCATCGACGAGGAGAAGGTGATCAAGAAGATCAAGCTCTCGCTGCCGGACCGGGTCGAGGGGGTCATATCCTGCTCCAACCCGCGCTGCATCACCTCGATCGAGCAGGAGGTCGTCCAGCGGTTCTACCTGAGCGACCGGAAGCGGGCGACCTACCGCTGCGAATACTGCGACGAGATCTACTCGCCCAAAGCCCAGGAGCCGGTCTGATGACGGTTTTCCGGAATGCCCGGATCGTCGACGCGGCGGGCGAAAGGCTGGGCGACGTCCTCGTGGAAGGCGGTCTCGTCGTCTCGGTCGCCGAGGGCGGCTTTCCCGCGCTTCCCGGCTCAGGCGGCATGCTCGAGATCATTGACGCGGCGGGAAGGGTCCTCATGCCCTCCTTCGTCGACCTTCACGCCCACTTCCGCGACCCCGGCTTCCCCGAGAAGGAGACGATCGAGACGGGACTCGCCGCCGCGGTCAGGGGCGGCTACACGGCGGTCAATCTGATGGCGAATACGAACCCGCCCTGCTCCGACATGAAAACGATCCGCTACGTACGGGAGAAGGCCGAGAGAACTGGGCTCGCGACGGTCCACCAGTGCGCGACGATCACCGAGGGCATGAAGGGGGAGGGTTGCGGCCACATCTCAGGGCTTTCCGGCGTACGCTTCCTCTCGGACGACGGGAGGGGGGTGGCCGACGCCCTCGCCCTCTACCGTGGGATGCTCGCCGCGAGGGACGCGGGAATGGTCGTGATCGAGCACGCGGAATCGAGCGAGTTCTCGAAGATCGACATGAGACTCGCCGAGGACTCGATGACGGCCAGGGACATCGAGCTCTGCGCCGCGACCGGCTGTCCCCTCCACATCGCCCACGTGAGCACGAAGGGTTCGGCGGCCCTCGTCGCCCTGGGAAAAAGCCGGGGGCTCCTCCTCACCTGCGAGGCGACGCCCCACCACCTCGCCCTCACGGACTCGACGAGCTACCGGGTGAATCCGCCGCTCCGAACGGCGGAGGACATCGAGGCCCTGGTCGCCGCGATCGAGTCGGGAACGATCGACTGCATCTCGACCGATCACGCCCCGCACACGGCCGGGGACAAGGCCGATGGAGCCCCCGGCATCTCCGGGATCGAGACTGCCTTCGCGATATGCTACACTGTCCTCGTACGGTCGGGCAGGATCGGCCTCCCCCGACTCTCCGAGCTGATGTCCCTCGGCCCCGCCAGGATCTGGGGCCTCAACCGGGGCCTCGTGAAGCCGGGATTCGAGGCCGAGCTCGTCCTCGTCGACACCGGGATCGAATCGAGGGTCGATCCGGGAGATTTCGCCTCGAAGGGGAAAAACACCCCCTTCGCCGGCATGGGCTTCTTCGGCCGCATCGACCTTACGATGCACGGGGGAAGGATCGTCTACGACTCGAAAAAGGAAAAGCCATGATAGCCGATGAACTCTACGAACGAATCGCCGCCTTCGGTCCCGTCTGCCTCGGACTCGACACGGCGAGCACCTACCTGCCCCCGGGCCTTGCCGAAAAATCGGGGGGAATCGCGGAGGGGGTCTACGCCTTCAACCGGGCGATCGTCGACGCGACCTCCGATCTCGTCGCCTGCTACAAGGTCCAGATCGCCTACTACGAGGCCATGGGACTCGAGGGCATGAGGGCCTACGCCAGGACCCTCGCCTACGTGAGGACCAAAGGAATACCGGTCATCGCCGACGTGAAACGGAACGACATCGCCGCGACGGCTGAACAGTACGCCAAGGCCCACTTCTCGGGCGACTTCGAGGCCGACTGGATGACCCTGAATCCCTACCTCGGCATGGACTCCATCGAGCCCTTCCTCGACGAGGCGATCCGCCGCGACAAGGGGATCTTCGTCCTCGTGAGGACCTCGAACCCCGGATCGGCCGATTTCCAGCACCTGACCGTGGACGCCGCGTCGGGGAGGAAGGGACCGCTCTATATGGCCGTCGCCGGACGCATCGCCTCGGCGGCCTCCCGATGCACGGGAAAGAACGGCTACTCGGCGGTGGGCGCCGTGACCGGATGCACCCTCCGCACCGAGGTCAGCGCGGTCAGGGCCCTCCTCTCGGCATGCTTCCTCCTCATCCCGGGCTACGGCGCCCAGGGCGGCACGGCGGCCGACGTCGCCTCCTCCCTCGCGAACGGGAACGGGGGAATCGTCAACGCCTCCCGATCTCTCCTGCTCGCCTGGAAGGACAGCCCCGACGGAGCCTCCCTCTTCGCGGAAGCGACGCGGGCGAAAACCCTCTCGATGCGCGCCGCGATAGCAGCCGAGGTCGCCGCCGCGGGAGCGCCCGGTGAAAAGTGATCTCTACGTCGCCCTCGAGAATCGCCAGATCGCGCCCGGGATCATGAGGCTCTCGATCCAGCGATCCGAGGCGACGGGGGGCATGAGGGAGCTTCCCGAACGGGAGATCGGCATCAAGCGGAAGACTCCCCTCAATTTCGAGGCCGAGGACTGGGCCTATTCGCCCGTCGAGCCCGGCCAGTTTTTCATGCTGAAAACCAGGGCCGTCGAACCCCTGTTGCCCCGGCCCTTAAGCGTCCATGAAGCCTCGGGGGACGTGGTCGTCTTCCTCTACCAGACGAGGGGCGCGGGAACGAAGGCGATCGCCGCCCTCGAGACCGGCGATCCCGTCCTCGCGACGGGTCCCTGCGGCCGGGGCTTTCCGGTCGACGACATAACGGGCAGGGTCGCCCTCATCGCCGGGGGAATCGGCATCGCCCCCTTCCGCTACCTCGCGCGAAGGCTTTCCAAGTCGCCCTCGATCTCGAGCCTCGTCCTCGTCGCGGGCTTCAGGAGCATGCTCTTCGGCCTGGAGGACATCGCCCCCTTCGTCACCGAGATCCGCGTCGCCACGGAGGACGGGAGCGCGGGAACGAAGGGCTTCGTCACCGACATCATCGCCCCCGCTCCCTTCGACGCCGTCCTCGCCTGCGGCCCGATTCCCATGCTGAAGGCCGTCAAGGACTCCTGCAAATCAGCCGGCACGCGGTGCCTCGTCTCGGTCGAGGCGAGGATGGCCTGCGGCATCGGCGCCTGCCTCGGCTGCACGATCAACACCAGGTCGGGCAACCGCAGGGTCTGCGTGGACGGCCCGGTCTTTCCCGCCGAGGAGGTGCTCTTCGATGGAGGAGAATAAAACGACGCCGAACCTCGTTGTCGACCTCTGCGGCCTTTCGCTCAAGAACCCGGTCATCGCCGCGTCGGGAACCTTCGGCTTCGGCGAGGAGATCGAGCCCTTCTACGACCCCTCGATCCTCGGCGGGTTCTGCACCAAGGGCCTCACGAGGAGGCCCCGGCCGGGAAATTCCGGCATCAGGCTCCAGGAAACGCGGGCCGGGCTCATGAACTCGATCGGGCTCCAGAACCCCGGAATCGAGGCCTTCGTCCGCGACATCCTCCCCCGGATCAGGCGATTCGGAACGGCAATCATCGCCAACGTCGGCGGGGAAACGATGGAGGACTACGTGGCGGCCTGCTACGAGGTGTCGAAGTCGTCGGTGGACATGGTCGAGCTCAACATCTCCTGCCCGAACGTCAAGCACGGGGGGATGGCCTTCGGCATCGATCCCGACGTGGCCGCCAAGGTGGTGAGGTCGGTCAAGCGGTCCTGCAGGAAACCGCTGATGGTCAAGCTCTCGCCCAACGCCCCCGACATCGTCGCCGTGGCGAGAGCCTGCGAGAAGGCGGGGGCCGACGCCCTGTCCCTCATCAATACGATCTCGGGCCTCGCGATCGACGTCCACGCCCGCAGGCCCGTTTTCGCCAACGTCACCGCGGGGCTTTCCGGTCCCGCGATCAAGCCGATAGCCCTCCGCATGACGCGGGACGTGTCGAAGGCCGTTTCGATTCCCGTCGTCGGCATGGGCGGGATCGAGACGGGTGAGGACGCGGCGGCCTTCATCATGGCGGGAGCGGCGGCCATCCAGGTCGGCACCGCGGGCCTCGTCCGCCCCGACACCTGCCAGCGGATCATCGCCGAGCTCCTGGAGTTCATGAGCCGGGAGGATATCGGCTCGCTCTCCGAGATACGGGGAATCATCTAGCCACCTTGAAATTTTTTGGAGGAAACAATTGGAAACGAAAGCCCTTGAACTCCTGAAGGAATGCGGCGCCCTGCTCGAGGGCCACTTCCTCCTCTCGTCGGGAAAGCACTCGAACCGCTACTGCCAGAGCGCCCTCCTGCTCCGCCATCCCGAAAAGGCGAGCGAGGCCCTGGCCGCCGTCGTCGATAAATTGAAAGCCCTCAGGATAGACGCGGTGATCGGGCCGGCCATCGGCGGGATCGTCGTCTCCTACGAGTTCGCCCGGCAGCTCGGCGTTCCGGGCATGTACGCGGAGCGGGAAAACGACGTCCTCACGCTGAGGCGGGGATTCTCCGTCGAGAAGGGCATGAGGGTGCTGATCGCCGAGGACGTGGTGACGACGGGAAAGTCCACGCTCGAAACCGCCGCCCTGATCGAGGCCGCGGGGGGAACCGTGGTCGGGGTCGGCTGCCTGGCCGACAGGGGCGAATCGAACCTCCCCTTCCCCGTGCTTTCCGGCACCCGGCTCGACATCCAGAGCTGGGAGGCGAAGGATTGCCCCCTCTGCGCGAAGGGAATTCCCTTCGTCAAACCGGGGACGCGCCGCCAGCCGTAAAGCGTTCCCTCGAGGCCCAGAGCCCGAGAGCCGGGTTGGGGACGTAGAAGACGTCCTCGCCCGAGGGGGCCCGATTCATCCCGGGAGAGAAACCCCCGATCGGATAGCTCGCGAGGGCTTTCTCGATCGGCAGGTAGTCGAAACCGGCGGCTCTGACCTCGGCCTCGCCCACCCCGCCGGCGCACCAGGTGACGCGGAACCGGCCCTCGGTAGAGCCGTGGATCAGGTGGGCGGCGGCGCTCAGGGTTTCGCGGAGATCGGCATTCCGCTCTATGGCCTCGAGGGTCGCCTCCGTCCCGTGGTAGCCGTACTTCCGGATCAGGGCGTCGACCTTGAGATCCTCCCCGAACCGGGCGACCCCCGGGGCGATCACGACGAGTTCTCCTCCGTCGGCGATCGCCATGCGGGTCCGGTAGATCGCCTTGTTGCCGAGCCAGAAGCTCCGAAACTCCTCCGGATCGAGCCAGGCGACGACCTTCCCGAGCGGCTTTTCCAGGATCTCGATGTTGCACTCGACGGAGCAGCGGCAGGCCGCGTGGAAGCAGTCGTCGTCGTCGCCGACGAAAAGCCCGCGCACGAGGGGACGGCCCGAGGCGTCGGGCGCCACGACGGTCAGGATGTAGACGATGGGCAGGGCCGAGGCGTGGCGCTTCGCCGCGATTCTGAAAAGCTCGCGGACCGGGGTGTCGGCCCTTCCCATCATCCGCTCGAGCCCGTAGACGGCCCCGAGGAAGTGGCTCCCGTTTATCCCGCCGGGACCGCCGAGACCGACGAAGATGTTCTTGGCGTGGTTCGCCATGCCGACCACCTCGTGGGGAACGACCTGGCCGATCGAGAAGATGGCGTCGTACTTTCCCTCGACGAGGCGGCTGTCCACCTGGACGGGCCAGGGATAGTGGAGCTTCCCTTCGGAAAGCCTTTCGATCTCCCCGATACCCACCTCGCCGAGGTTCGCCAGCCCGGTCCGCCAATCGTGGACCCGGAAAAGCTCGGGCGGCACTCCGGGGTACATCCGGGCGATCTCAGGCGGGGTCATCGGGGCGTGGGTCCCCAGGGCGGGAAGCACGTCGGTGAGCGAGCTGCCGTACCGGCGATGGAGGGCGAGGACGAGAGGCCCCGCAGAGGAATGGAAGCGGGTTATGTCGGGGGGTACGGCGATGACGCGCGAGGCCTTCCCCACCTCGTCCAAAGCCGGGGTGAGGAGTTCGGCGGCCTTTTCGGCCGATAGTTCGATGCCCTCCGGAAAGAGGTATTCGTGGAACATGATCCCTCCATGGCCGAGGAGGCCCGTAATACGGGCATCGGTCCCGATCATTCTACTTTCTTGCGTACCGGACGTGCAAGCATTAGTATTGGGACATGGAATCTCACGAATACCTTACCTCGCTCTTCTCTCTCGACGGCCGGGTCGCCGTCGTCACCGGATCGAGCGGAACGATACCGAGCGCCCTCTCCCGCGCCCTGCTGAGGTCCGGAGCGCGCGTCATACTGTGGAGCCGCGGCATCCGCGTGCCGGTCGAGGAAGCCGTGGCGAGGATTGAGGACGATGCTGGAGTCCACGGCAGGGCCTACGGCATGAAGGTCGAAGCGGGAAACGAGGATTCGGTCGGCGAGGCCTTCAGGAAGACCGTCGAGCTCTTCGGCATCCCCGACATCCTCGTGAACGGCGTCGGCGGAAACCGGGACCGCGAACCCCTCATCAAGGCCGACGTCGAGGGCTTCAAGAAAACCCTCGAGCTCAATCTCGTCTCGGGCTTCCTCATCCCGACGAAGGCCTTCGCTTCGACCCTCATCGACGCCGACCACCCGGGCTGCGTCATCAACATAGCGGCGATGAGCTCCTTCAGGCCCTTCTCCGGGGTCTGGGGCTACGACGCGGCGAAAACCGGCATCGTCAGCCTCACCCAGGCGGCGGCCCGGGAGCTCGCGCCTCATAATATACGGGTGAACGCCATCGCCCCCGGGTTTTTCATCGGCGACCAGAACAAGAGCCTGCTGCTCGACGAGAAGAGCGGGGGACTCACCGAAAGGGGACGCTCGATCATCCTGCGCACGCCCTTCGGCCGATTCGGCACCATCGACGAGCTCGAGGGAGTCGCGGTTTTCCTTGCGAGCGAGAGGGCCTCCGGCTTCATGACCGGGGTGACCGTCCCGATCGACGGGGGCTTCCTCACCGACACGGTCTAGGTGGTCCCCGGGTACCCGGCTTCGGAAGAACGAAGAAGACTCAAAGACATCCCAGCCCACGTATCGCCTGCGGCTCGATCGGCCGCATGAAGTCCTTGACGCCGACAGCTTTTCTTTGTATAATGAATTTGTAATTCATTATACAAAGAAGGGGACGGATGGCGCAGAGGCTCAAAGACGAGGTAAGGGAAAGGATCGTGGACGCGGCCCTTTCGGTTTTCGCCGAGGAGGGATGGACCACCACGTCCATGGCGCTCATCGCCGAACGGGCGGGGCTTTCGGTCGGGAACCTTTACCGCTATTTTCCCGGAAAGCTGGAGCTGCTTGAGGCGGCGATAGGCGCCGACACGGCGGCCGAGCTCGAATCGCTCGCCTCCTCAAGGATCCGCTCGATGAGCGGAAGCCCACTTTCCACTCGGACGGGAAGGGAAGCCGAGGAAGCCGGGCGGGTTTCCTTCGTCTCGGCCGTGGCGGGGAGGAGGCGGGAGCTGGCCTTTCTCTGCGGGGGGGCCGGGGGGAGTCCTCGCGAGGGATTCCCGGAGCGCCTGGCCGATTCCCTCGCGAGGGAATTCCAGGCCTACGCCCTGAGCGTGGGCGCCGATCCGGAAAGACTCGACGCGCCAATGACCGGAGTCATCCTACGATCGCTCTACCGGAATCTCGCCCATGCCTTCCGAGCCATCTTCCTTTCGGCTGGAAGCGAACCGGAGCTGGCTTCGGCCCTCGACGCCCTGCTTGGCTACCACATCGCCGGCGTCGCGGCATTGCTGGACACCCTCACGGGAAAAGGAGTTTGAAATGGATTCGACGGTATTTTACTTTTCGGCGACGGGAAACTCGCTCGCCGCAGCACGGGCGATCGCGGAGAGGATCGGAGCGGGAGCGCCGGTCGAAATGACGGCCGCCCTCGCTTCCGGCGCCGCGAAGACCGGATGCAGAAGGCTCGGGCTCGTTTTCCCGCTCTATTACCAGAGCTATCCGACCGTCGTCCGCCGCTTCGTCGAGGAACTCGAGGCGGGAAGGGATACCGACATTTTCGCGGTCGTGACGCGAGGCTTCAAGCCCACCGGGGGAGTCCTGGCGGTACTCGCCGCGGACCTGAAACGGAAAGGCCTCGCCCTCCGATACGCCGCCTACCTCGACATGCCGAACGACGATCTCACGGTCGGGGAGCCTTTTTCCCGGGAGCGCTGCGAGCGGATCCTGGCGAAGGCCGAACGTTCGCTCGAGCGCATCGCATCGGAGATCGCGGAAGGAAAAAAGCGGGGAAGCCGGTTTGAGCCCCTGGCCCTTATCCGTCCGCTCAGGGAGAAGGCCTATCGGAAACTGAGCGGCAGGGCCCACCTCGCCTTCTCGGCCGGTTCGGCCTGCACGGGCTGCGGGACGTGCGTGAAAGCCTGCGCGCTCCGACGCATCAGGATCGCGGAGGGCCGGCCCCGGTGGAGCGAGGGCTGCCAGCTCTGCGAGGCCTGCCTCAACCTCTGCCCCGCCCGCGCGATCGTCCTGGCGGGAAGCGGAAGCGAACGGAAGGGCCGCTACCGTCATCCTAAGATCGGGATGGCCGAACTCCTCGCGCGAAAAGGCTGAGGCTCGGAAGGGCGGCACGGATCTGCCGAGCCGCCCGATGGCATCACGGAGCGATCGTCCCATCCAGATCCCAGAGGTCTTCCCAGCTCTGGTTGTCCTTCCAGAGGAAAACCTGGCCCTTCACGAGCCTGCAGTTCCTGTCTATCCCGGCGATGGCCTTCATGTCGGCCGCGGTCAGGGGTTCCGAAACGGAGGCCTTCAGGTTCGCGAGGAACTTGCTCCTCGTGACCGATAGGGGAATCGGAACCTGGCCCCGCTGGAGAGCCCACTTCACGCAGACGACGGCCGGATGGATGCCCATTCGTTCGGCGATCCCGACGATCACCGGGTCCTCCATGTCGACCGTGTCGCCCGGCGAGCGGTCCCGTTCGGGTCGGCAGGGCGAGCCGATGGGGCTGAAGCCGATCGGAACCATGCCGTTCGCACGCACGAACCGGAACAGCTCCTCCTGCTGGAAATGGGGATGGATCTCCATCTCGTTCGAGACGGGCTTGATCTCCGCGTCGCGGAGCACGAGCTTCAGCTTCGGGATCGTCATGTTGGAGGTACCGATGTGCTTCACGAGCCCCGTTTTCACGAGCTTCTCCATCTGCCTCCAGGTCTTCATGAACTCCTCGTGGATGTAGGGCCTGGCGTGGGGATCCCGGGACGAGACGTCGACGCCCTTCGCGTGCGAGTTCGGGAACGGCCAGTGGACGAGGTAGAGGTCGAGGTAGTCCAGCCCGAGGTCCTTGAGGCTTTTCTCGCAGGAAGGGATGACGTCCTTCTCGGCGTGCTTGTCGTTCCAGAGCTTCGAGGTGATCCAGAGGTCGCCGCGGGGAAGCCCGGCTTTCATCGCGTTTCGGAGCGAAACGCCGATGGAGTCCTCGTTCCCGTAGACCGAGGCGCAGTCGATGTGCCGGTAGCCGACGGAGATGGCCTCCTTCACCGCCTCGGCTATCCGGTCCCCGTCGTAGCAATCGTTACCGAAGGTCCCGAGCCCGATGCCGGGGAGCCTCGAGCCGTCGGCCAGGATTTTCGCGGGCACGAGGGCGGGATCGACCCCGTCTGGCGCGCCGACGAAGGCGCTTTTCCTATTTTCGGCGGCCATGGTTACTTGACCTCTTCGTCGAAGACGACGGCGACCTTGCCGCACTTGCCCTCGTTCATCAGCTCGTAGGCCTCGGAAACCCGGTCCAGCGTGAACCGGTTCGTCACCAGGTCCTCGGGGTGGATTCCCCACCTCACGAGGCGCTCCACCAGCTCCTCCATCTTTCAGATGCTCGTCACCCAGGAGCCGTAGATCCTCTTC
>DBTK01000019.1:31914-44016 GCA_002307015.1 Spirochaetaceae bacterium UBA1318 | reverse complement strand
GTGGTCGGCTCGTCGGCGATCAGAACGGCTGGTTCGCACGAGATCGCCATGGCGATCATCGCGCGCTGCCTCATGCCGCCCGAAAGCTGGTGGGGATAGGAACCGAGGGTTCGCTTCGGGTCGGGGATCTCGACGCGAGAGAGGAAGTCCTCGGCACGGCGGAGGGCCCGTTTCCTGTCGAGCCCGAAGTGCAGCATGATCGTTTCGGCGATCTGGTCGCCGACGGTGAAAACGGGATCGAGGCTCGTCATCGGCTCCTGGAAGATCATCGCGATGCCTCGGCCCCTGACCGCCTGCAGTTCCTTCCCGGACATCGAGGCGAGGTCGCGGCCGTCGAAGAGAAGGCGCTTGGCCCGTACCTCTCCCGGCGGGGACTGCACGAGGCCCATCAACGCGAGGGACGTGACGCTCTTCCCCGAACCGGACTCCCCGACGATCCCCAGGCTCTCCCCCCGATCGAGGACGAGATCGACGCCGCGTACGGCGTAGGAGTGGCCGTCACGATGACGGAAGGTGACGTGGAGGTCCTCCACGGCCAGAACATGCTGCATGAAAAACTCCCGTTCGGCGGCCGGGGTTTTCGCCCGGCCGCCTTCCATTGTGGTGCTCTACTTCTGGATGGTCATGTTGCAGAAGGAATAGGGATACATCAGGGGCACGTAGCCGTACTTGTTCGGCGTTACGCCTTCACCCTTGAGGTAGGGTTTGAAGAGGGTGTTTTCCTTGGCGTGAGTCAGGTAGGTCACGACGCCCTGGTCTACCAGGATCTGCTCGGCCTGTTTATAGAGGGGTGCCCTGTCCTTCCAGTCGCTCAGGGAATCGGCCTTCTTGATCAGGCTATCGTAGTCGGGGCTCGACCAGTTGTGCCGACCGCCGGAGAGGAAGATGTCGTAGAAGTTGGAGGCGTCGATATAGTCGTAGAGGTAGGGGGCGATGAAAAGCTGGCCTTCCCGCTTGGTGAGGGAATCCATCCAGGTCTTGAGCTCGAGCCCCTTCACGTTGAGCTCGATGCCGAGAACGTCCTTGAACTGGGCCTGTATGTACTCGGCCATGGGCTTCACGATGGGGGCATGGTAGCCGCCCTCGATCCGCCAGAGCAGGTCGACCTTCGGGAAACCCTTGCCGCCGGGGAAACCGGCCTTGGCAAGATATTCGCGGGCCTTCGCCGGGTCGAAACCGGTCTGGGCCTTGGTCTCGGGATTGTAGCCCGAGAATCCCGGCGTCACCAGGGTATAGGCGGGGGCGGCGATGTCCTTGAGGATGGTGGAAGTAAGTTTCTCGCGGTCGAATGCGTACATGAAGGCCTTTCGGACGTTGACGTCGTTGAAGGGCGGCTTCTCGTAATCGAAGGCGAGATAGTAGATCTGGAAGAGGGCGTTCGGTTTCAGTTCGGCGGGGGATTTCTGCCGCGCATAGGCGAGCTGGCCGACGTTGAGCCCGGTCAGGTCGACGTCACCAGCGAGATAGGCGGGAAAGCCGACCTCGGGATTGCCGAGTTGGGAATAGAGGATGATCTTGTCGATCTTGGGAGCCCAAGGTCCCTTGTAGGCGGGGTTTTTCTCGAGGACGATGCTGTCGTTGATCGTCCATTTGGTCACCTTGTAGGGGCCGGAACAGGGAAGGGTCTCGGCCTTGGTTGCGTACTCGTCGCCGTACTTCTCGACCGCGGCGCGGGGCACCGGCCACCAGTAGGCGCAGATGCCGGGGAAATAGGGCTTCGGGGTCTCGGTCTCGACCCGGATCGTGTGGGCGTCGACGGCCTTCACGCCGAGCTCGGAAAGCGCCAGATCCCCTTTTTCGACCTTGGACCAATTCTTGATTCCGCCTGCCCAGCTCCAGTACCAGGAGAAATCGTAGCCGCCCTTGGCGGCGCGCTGGAGGGCAAAGACGAAATCATCGGCTGTCAGCGGCTTGCCGTCGGACCATGATAGATTCTCGCGGAGCTTGATCGTCCAGACCAGTCCGTCCTTGGAAACCTCCCAGCTCTTGGCTGCCATCGGCGTGAGCTCGTAGTTTTTGTCGTACGCCGAGATCGCGAGCTGGATGAGGTCGGGTTCTCCGGCCCTGTTGTACACGGTTTTCATCATGTCCATGTAGGTCCCGCCGAAACCGACGGGCGCGCGCAGGGTGTTATCGACGGCCGAGAGAGAAGCGGCCGAAACGATCAACGCCATAAGCGCCAACGTAACGATTTTTTTCATAATGCCCTCCTTTTAATCGATATGGTTCATGGTTACCCGGGTAACCATGCAATTTCCAATTATTGAGATGCTTTTTCCGGATTGTCAACAAAAATCGACATCATTCACGGGGTGAGTTCGTGAGGATGGGCGTATCGGACGGATGGTGGTTTTACGAACGCGAGTTTCGCGAGACCTGCCAGAACAGGATGGTGCCGGCGCAGGCGACGTTCAGGGAATTGACGACCCCCGAGAGCGGAATGCTCACGATCATGTCGGAAATCCGCTTCAGGTTGACGCTCATGCCCTTCGCCTCGTTTCCCAGGATCAGGGCGACCGGACGCTTCAGCCCGGCATCCAGGAGAGACTCCTCCCCTCCCGAGTCCGTCCCCGCGACGACGAGGTTCCTCTCGCGCTTCAGGCCGAGAAGCCAGGCCTCGAGCTCGTCGAAGGATTCCTCGTGGACGACGGGGGTGTGGAAAATCGCCCCGAGGCTCGACCTGATCACCTTCGGCTCGAAAAGATCGACGCAGTGGCCGTGGGTGACGAAGAGGTCGACGCCGAAGGAGTTGGCCGATCGGATCAGCGAGCCCAGGTTCCCGAAATCGCTCGGCCGGTCGAAGATGACGATGAAGGGGTTTTCGGGCAGTGAGACATCCGCCAGTTTGGTCCGATGGTAGCTCAGGGTGATCATGATCTCGGACGGCTCGGCCTTGTCGGAGAGCTCGTCGTAGAGCTCCTTTTTAACCCTGATCGCCTTCGGGAAGATGCCACCGTCGACGAGATCCTTCCCCCAATCGGACAGGGCCGCGTAATCGGAAAACAGGATTTTCTCAGGCTTCACCAGGTCGGAGGACAGCGCCTGCTTGATGGATTCGATCCCCTCCACGAAAAGCTCGCCCAGCTCGTTCCGTTTTTTCCGGTTCTGTTTCAGGGCCTCGAGGATCTGGAACAGGTCGTCGCGCTCGGTGATGCTCTGCCTCGCCTCATTTTTCAATTCGTGCCGCCATGCTGATGAATCCCGACTTTCATGCGATTTCGCCCCTACGAAACAGGAGAACGCGATTCTAACACGTCGGCGTTGGCTTGCGCCATGGATAATTCCTCCGACCGCGATTTCAGGGCCGTCGCCAGTGCGATCAACCCGATGCCCATGATGCCAATCACGAGAAAAGCGCCGGGATATCCGCTCGAGGCGGCGATGGCGCCGACCAGGGCTCCGCTGAAGAGCTGACCGGTGCTGCCGAACAGGGATGTCATCCCCTGAGCCAGGGAGCGGTCAGCGGGAGCGGACTCGTTCAGCATGATGAACCGGATGGGGGCTCCGAGCAGGGCGGACAGCCCCACGCCGATCAAGAGGCTCGAGACGATAAACCCGGTCATGTTGGCAGAGAGGACGCTCATCAGTATCATGCCAAAAGACATGACGGCCGTTCCCCCGAGTATGACCAGCTTCGAACCGAACCGGTCCAACATCCGGCCGGCGGTCGGAGAGCCGATGGCCATCGCCAGAATGACGGGCATCATCATCAGCCCAGCCGCCGAAGGATCGGTGATGTTGAGGCTCTTCTTCACCATCTCGGGAATGAAAACCATCGAAACCTCGCCGATGCCGGCACCCGCAGAGAGAAGATACGCGAGGACCAGCTGCCGGCGATCAAAAAGGCGACGCGGCAACACGGGGTTGTGGACGCGCCGCTCGACCCTGATTAGAAGGACCACCCCGATCGCGAACACCGCGAGGAAGGGCCAGACCCCCGTACCGGCAAGGCTCGTGAAAAAATGCGCCGTTTCTATCTGATTGATGCCGTATGCAAGGGAAGCGAGCAGGAGGGCCAGTATCCCCATGCCAGCCCAATCGAAACGTTCGACCCTGGCGGGTTTCGTGTTGGGAAGAATGCGGAAAGCCAGAACGATAACGATGATCGCCACGGGAAGGTTGATGAGGAAGAGCCAGTTCCATGAGGCTATCTTGAGAATCCCGCTTCCAAGCAGGGGACCGACCATGAACGCAATGCCGAAAACCGCGCCGATCAGGCCCAAGGCGGAACCTCGTTTTTCCTGCGGAAAGCTATCCCCGATGACGGCGCTCGCCGCCGGGAAAATCCCGCCCGCGCCGAATCCCTGGATGCTTCGCCCGAGGAGAAGGACCCACAACCCCGGAGGCGTCGCCGCGGCGGTAATCAAAGAACCGGCGGCAAAAAGAGCGACATCCACGATGTACACCGTTCTCCGGCCGAACAGGTCGGAAAGTTTGGCCATCAGCGGCGTACCGATCAGGTTGAAAAGCACGTAGATACCGAATATCCATGAGCCCGCACGCTCGGTCATGGCGAATTTTTCACGGATGACCGGCATGGCGGGTCCGACGATGGCGATATCCAGCGCCCCCATCAGCACACCGAAAAAAAGGACCATAAGGATACGAGTGCGTTTTTTATCGTCCATGCGTTCCCCTGACTAGTATACGGAACCGAGAATGTACGGGGCAAGCATTCTCCATAACGGCTGGTTTCTTCAATGGGATCTTCATGACGGAGCCGAACAGCACGGTTATTCAAACCGTAATTTTTTCGTTTTTTCCATTGGGCTGCCCATCAAGAGGCATTCTTTCTTTTTCGATCACGATTTTTCGGACAGGGCACAACTGAAGGATATTCGAGGGGCTTCGCCTATTGCTTCGCAAGAGGGCCGCAGCATCATCTGGATACCGCGGCCCTCTTTATTTGATTACTTCCTGTCCAGGTAGAACTCGACGCGGCGGTTCTTCCACCGGTTCGCATAGTCGGAATCCGGCACGACCTGGTCCGAGGCGCCGACCCCGTCGGGGGTCATCGCGTCCATCTCTATGCCGAGATCGGCGAGCGCTTTTCGTATCGCCTCGGCCCGGGAGCGGGACAGGGGCAGAAGCACGCCGTTCTGCTCGGCCTTGCCGAGGACGGGATCGTTCCAGTAGACCATCACCGCGTGGCCGACGACCGTGATCCGGTAGTCCGGGAACTTCTTGAGGCTCGCAGCCACCATGGCGAGGGTTTCCTTGTTCCGAGCTGCTCGATCGGCCGGTACGTCGGTAAAGTCGGCGGTAAAGGGCTTGAACACGATGCTCGAGACGCGGAGACGGTAGCGGTCCCCGATCCGGTCGGTGAGGATGTCAATCTTGAGGACGGCAGTCGACGTTCCGACGTTGCCGAACTCGTCCTTCGCGGTCGCCGTGACCGTATAATCGGATGCCGATTCGACGAGTTCCCCCTTCGTGTCCTTGCCGTCCCAGGCGATGTTCGCGACGCCGCCGGGTCCCGAGAAACTGTTGAAAAGCCGGCCCTCGGGATCGGTGACCTGGACGTTCCAGGATGAAATCCCCGCGGCGGGGGCCGAGGCCCTGACGGCGATGTTCACCGTATCGTTGGCCGCTTCGCCCGAGGGCGAAAAGAGGGCGGGGGTCAGGAGAAGGCTCACGGTCGGAGGGGTCTTCGGCTTCTCGGTGACTGTCCTCGCGACGTCGGCGGATTCGGCCGCCGGCTTGACGCCGGTTTCCTGGACCGTGGTCTTCTCGGGGGGAAGGACCGTCGTCCTTGTCGCCTCGGGAACCCTGAGTGCGGCGATGCCGGCGACCGGGATCTCGATCCTGGCCGTCCCGACGTTGCCGAATTCATCCTTCACGGTCGCGACGACGGGGTAGCGCGACGAGGGAACCACGATGCGGCCGTCGGTGGAGGAACCGTCCCAGGACACCCGGTCCTGGGACTTGGTGCCGTCGAAGGAACGGAAGGGGGTTCCCGAATTGGCCGAATCGGGTTCGAGGACCTCGATCGTCCAGGCCGATATGCCGGCAAGGGCGGAACGGGAGTCGATCGCGATGGCCACGGGACCTGAGACGCCTTCGACCGTCGGGTTGAAGCCCTCGGGCGATACGGTCAGCTTGACGACGGGAGGGGTGCGGTCGAGGATAAAAGCCGCGCTCGTCGCCGTCGAGGGGACGAACTTGTCCCCGTAGCTGACGGACAGGCTCGCCGTGTAGGTTCCCTCGGGCGCGTCGGCTGCGGAATCGCTCTTTCCATCCCAGAAGGTCTCCGCCGGAAGGTTGGCGGCCGTTCCCGAGTAGGACTTGACGGGTCCCGCCGAACCCGATATCGATACGCTCCAGGAAGCGACGGCATCGCGGCTCCCGAAAGCGAGCTTCAGGATCATCGCGCCCTGATCGGTCGAGGCGGGAGCGAAGCCCTTCCTCGCCGGGGCAATCGAGCTCGGCTCGGGTTGGGCGGGTTTCGCCTGGACGGCAGGTTTCTGGGTTTGGCACGACATAAGAGCAAGGACAAGGAATATCCCAAATACGGCAAGTATCTTTTTCATCACAATCCTCCATTACTAGTATACGACCGAAGGAAAACCATTGTCTAATATCAAGGAGGGAATTGATTGATCTATTTTTTAGATGATAAACCCGAAGAATTTTGCGGTTCGGCGCATTCGAGGTAGTCCGCCGCCACTTCCCGGGCCAAGGCGACGATGCGGCCCGAAACGTGGGAACCTCCCGCAGTCTCCCGGGCGATTCCCAGGCTCGCCTTCTCCTCGAGTTCGACGGCCTCGATGCCGCGGCCCAAACTTCGAAAAACCCCGGGAGAGATAGCCGGTACGATGGACCAGCAGAGCCCGCTTCCAACGAGCCCCACGATCGCCTCGTAGGTATCGACCGCGTACAGGTTTCGGGGAACGAATCCGGACCGGGCGCAGATGCTGAATACCCGGTCGTTGAGTTCGGTGGCACAGGATTCGGCGAAGGACACGAAGGGCCTTTCCTCCAGGCGCTTCCAGAACGCCTCGCCCCGTTCGACTACAGCCCATTGTTCCGGCAGGATGACCACGAAGCTTTCTTCCACGAGCGGACTGAAGCTCAGCCCGGGTTTCCGGATCCAGGAGCGCACGAAACCGAGATCGAGCCTCTTCCCCAGCAGCTCGCGTACCTGCTCGCCGGTGAAAAGTTCGCGAAGCTCGATCGAGAGCCCGGGAATCTCGGCAGAGATCCGTGCGAGGATGGCGGGCAGGATGGAATGCATGAGGGAACCCACATAGCCGATCCTGATCCTTTCCCCGGCGTGGGCGTGGATCATCCGGACGTTCCGTTCCGCCTTTTCCTCCAGGTCCAGGATCTTCGCCGCATCCTTCATAAGTTCGGCCCCGGCAGGCGTCAGCTTCACCCACTTGTTCGTCCTCGAGAACAGGGCGACGCCGAGCTCGGCCTCGAGATCGTGCACGTCCCGGCTCACGAGGGGTTGGGCCATTCCGAGCCTCTCGGCGGCCCGCCTGAAATGGAGTTCCTCGGCAACCGCGAGAAACACGCGCAGATTCCGGATCTTCATGACTTGATAGTATAACCGAGGTAAATTCGGCACAAGTACGTAAAAAATCTTTGACGACGGGACCGTCATATATGATATTTCTAATATAAGGAGCCAAACAATGCTGCAGTTTCACATATCAATACTTCCCCTCGTCGTCGTCGCGGTGGCGAACTTTTTCCTGAGCTGGGTCTGGTATTCTCCTCTGCTTTTCATGAAGCCCTGGGCCAAGGCTTTGGGCACCTGGGGGAAGACGGAGATGACCGAAAGTGAAAGGAAGGCCATGCCCTTCCTCATGCTCGGGGGCTTCGTCTCGTCCTTCATCCTTTCCTGCGGCCTCCAAATCGTCGTCCACGGCATGGGCGTTACGGATTTCGCGGGAGGGCTCCTCGTCGGCGTCGTCGCCTGGGCGACCTTCGCCCTGACCCACAGCCTCAACACCCTGTTCGAAGGCCGCAAGCCGGTTGTCCTCGTGATCAACAACGGCCTCTTCCTCCTGACCTACGCCCTCTTCGGGGGCTTGGTCGCCGTGTGGCGGTGAAGAGCATGAACCGGATCACCCCATTTCTCTGGTTTGACGGCCAGGCCGAGGAGGCCGCTCTCTTCTACACCTCAATCTTCCAGAACTCGAGAATCGTGAACCTGACCCGCTATGGCGAGGCGGGACCGGGGCGACCCGGCAGCGTGCTGACGGTGGATTTCGAGCTCGACGGACAGCCGATGGTTGCGCTGAACGGAGGCCCCGAGTTCCACTTCACCGAAGCGGTCTCGCTCTCCATCGCCTGCGCCGACCAGGCCGAGGTGGATCATTTCTGGACGGCTCTCTCCCAAGGCGGGGAAGAGGGCCAGTGCGGATGGCTCAAGGACCGGTACGGCCTCTCCTGGCAGGTCGTACCGACCGTCCTGGGTGCGCTGATGGGAACCCCCGACCCGGAAAAGGCGAAGCGCGTCACCGAAGCCTTGATGAAAATGAAGAAAATCGTCATACGGGATCTCGAGGATGCCCTGAAATCATGACGAGCACCGGAGGCGCCGCTTGCCCCTGAAAGTGATGACAATTTTGTAATGCTGCAGGACAGGCTCCCCTGCGCGGCATGAAACCCGCCGCGAATCCAGATCGCGTACCACCTTCACGGTTTCTCCATAAACCGCTAAACTGTATGCAATGGAAACGCCGGGATTCGCCAGACTTCTCGTTCTCTTCACCCTATACTCGTTCGTCGGATGGATCATCGAGTCGAGCTATCGGACACTGTGCGAAAGGCGCGGCTTCATCAATTCGGGATTCCTGAACGGGCCTTTCGTCCCGATCTACGGATTCGGAGCCCTCTGCGTGGTCGGACTGGATGGTGTGATGACCGGCCTCGCTTTTCCTGTCAGGATACTCGTCTTCACGATCGTATGCACGGCGTTCGAGTATGCCGTCGGTTGGCTCTATGAGACGGTCTTCGAAATACGGCTCTGGGATTATTCGAAGATGCGATTCAACCTTCACGGACGAATCTGTCTCCTGAACACGATTCTCTGGGCCGTGCTCATCACCGTTTTCGTGACCCTCATCCACCCGTTCGTGGATACGGTCGCGAGACGATTCATCTACGGGACCCCGATTCGATACGCCGCATGGGCCCTCGTCGGCTGGATGATCGTCGATGCCGTCTTCAGCACCCTTGAACTCAAGAGCACGGCCGATTTCATCACCCATATCAAGGCCAAGCTGCCGTCCTTCGAGGCCGAATCCCTGAAGGGGGCGATCCAATCGATGAGTTCACGCTATCTGAGGCAGTTTCCGAACCTTCGAGAGATTGCGAGCGAGGCATTGCAGGTACTCGTCGTCGAGGAACTGATGGCCGAGGAGTCGGGTTCGTCGCTTTTCAAGACCATCCGGCTGATACTGAATCCGCCGGCTGAACCTGCGGACATGGACCCCGACTATGTCGCCGCCGTCGCCGACCTCCTCGCCGATGAACGCGTACGCTCGATGGCCAACCTCGGTCATCATGACGACTCGGTTCTCCACCACTCCCTCACGGTATCCCAGGTATCCTTCGCGCTCGCGAAAAAGTACGACTGCGACGCCGTTTCCACCGCACGAGGCGCCATTCTCCACGATTTTTTCCTCTACGATTGGCGCACCGACAGGGTTGCCCACCATGCGACCGGACACCCAAAGACGGCCCTCCGCAACGCGAAGGCCCGTTTCGTCCTGAACCCGATCGAAGAGGACATCATCCTCAAGCATATGTGGCCGCTCACGAGGGGCTTTTTCCGCTACCGCGAATCGTTCATCGTGAGCCTCGTAGACAAGATCGTATCGGCCCGCGAAGTGACCAACATGGACTTCTCCGACCTTCTCGGCAAACTCAAAGCCAAACGAACGGGGAAGGGCAGGGCGAAATCAGCAACCCCGTAGCAAGTACGGAGTATGTTGTCGCGTAAAGCTATCTCGATCTTGCCCGTGAATCTAATCGCGCTGGGCCCCAGACTTGAGGACGTTTTTTTTTGTTTGCCCGATTCCGGAAGAAAGAAAATGTGCTACAGTCAATGTCTCAAAAAAATTAAAAGCGGCCAATCTTTTGCGGCCATGGATTACAGGAGGTTTCAATGCCATCAAACATCTTTCCGCGGACCGTCGTAGGCGGCGTATCCCTTTCACGCATGATCGTCGGCACCAACTGGATGTTGGGCTGGAGCCACACGAGCCCGGCCGCGGACCGCCAGATCAACGCGAGGAACCGCAACCGCGAGGCCATCGCGGCCATCCTCGAAACCTTCCTCAAGGCCGGGGTCGACACGATCATGGGGCCTTTCTCCGACCATCCCGTCGCCCTGGACGGGATCAAGCTCGCCGAGGACAGGAGCGGCAAGCGCGTCATCCGCATCGATACCCCGATCCTGAACGTGGACGATACGCCCGAGGCGAGGCGGGAAACGGAAATGAAGCTCGACGAGGTGAAAAAGGGCGGAGCGGCCTTCTGCCTCATCCACCACAGCTCGGCCGAGCAGCTCGTCAACAAGAACAAGAAGACCCTCGATCGGTTGCCCGACTATCTCTCGATGATCCGAGACCGGGGGATGATCCCGGGGCTTTCGGCCCACATGCCGGAGCTCATCGTCTACTCAGACCTGAACGGCTACGACGTCGAAACCTATATCCAGATCTACAACTGCGCCGGCTTCATGATGCAGATCGAGATCGAGTACGTGAACAAGATCATCTGGGAGGCGAAGAAGCCGGTGATGACGATCAAGCCGATGGGTGCGGGACGGGTCAGCCCCTTCGTCGGGCTTTCGTTCTCGTGGAGCACGATCCGCCCCGTCGACATGGTCACGGTCGGCTGCCTGACGGCGGACGAGGCCGAGGAGGACATCGAGCTCTCCTTCGCCGCGCTCGAACGCCGCCAGCCTGACATCGAGGGCAGGGCGAGCCCGGCCCACAGCGACATCATGAAAAAATAAGCGGCCTCGCGGCGGGCGGGAGGAATTCCGCTTCGCGATAGGCGACCGGCCCGGGCTGCCCGGGCCGAACCGTCCGCCTACTTGATCACGCCCAGACGCTTTCCCACTTTCGTGAAGGCCGCGAGGGCGTGGTCGAGATCGGCCCTCTCATGGACGGCGGAGAGCTGGGTGCGGATCCTGGCCCTGCCCTTCGGCACGACCGGATAGGTGAAGCCGATGACGTAGACCCCCTCGGCAAGGAGCTCGTCGGCCATCTTCACCGCCAGGGGCTCGTCGTAGATCATCACCGGCACGATGGCGGTATCCCCTTTCAGGACATCGAAACCGGCCTTCTCGAGCCCGGCCCTGAAATAGGCGGCGTTCTCCTTCACTTTCTCGGGGAGCTTCGACGACTTCTCCAGGATCTCGATGGCCTTGAGGGTCGCTCCCGCTATCCCGGGGGCGAGGGCGTTCGAAAAGAGGTAGGGCCGCGAACGCTGGCGCAGGAAGGCGACGATCTCGGCCCTCGCCGCAGTCACCCCGCCCGAAGCCCCGCCGAGGGCCTTCCCGAAGGTCGTCGTGATGATGTCGACCCTGCCCCGGACCCCCCAGTACTCGCTCGTGCCCCGTCCCGTCGCCCCGATGTAGCCGGTGGCGTGGCTGTCGTCGACCATGACGAGGGCGTCGTACCTCTCGGCGAGGTCGCAGATTTCGGGGAGCTTCGCGATGTCGCCGTCCATGGAGAAAACCCCGTCGGTGGCGATGAGGCGGAACCGGGCGCCGGCGGCTTCCTTCAGCGAGGCTTCGAGGCCGGCCATGTCGGCGTGCTTGTAGCGGAGGCGATTGGCCTTGCAGAGCCGGACCCCGTCGATGATCGAGGCGTGGTTGAGCTCGTCGGAGATGACGGCGTCCTCCTCGCCCAGGAGGGTCTCGAAGAGCCCCCCGTTCGCGTCGAAGCATGAGGAGTAGAGGATCGCGTCCTCGGTGCCGAGGAAACGGCTCGCCGCAGCCTCGAGGTTCTTGTGGATGGTCTGGGTGCCGCAGATGAACCGCACGCTGGCAAGCCCGAGGCCGAATTTCTGCTGGGCGGCTCGCGCCGCCTCGATCAGCTCCGGGCTGTCGGCGAGGCCGAGGTAGTTGTTGGCGCA
>DBTK01000019.1:28171-31660 GCA_002307015.1 Spirochaetaceae bacterium UBA1318 | reverse complement strand
AGGTAGTTGTTGGCGCAGAAGTTGATGGCCGGCTTCCCTCCGACGGAGATCGACCGCCCTTGGGCTCCCTCGATCACCCGCTCGCCCTTGAAAAGCCCCTGGCTCCTGATGTCGCCGAGGGTGGATTCGAGATAGTCCTTCATTTTTCCGTACATGGTATCTCCTTTGTCGCGATCAGGATAAGACGGCCTTCGTCCCGAGCCTCTTGCCGAGGGCGGTCAGCATGTCTCGAGTCATCGCCTCGAGGCCGAAATCGGGCTTCCATCCCCACTCGGCACGGGCGACGGAATCGTCGATCGAGTGGGGCCAGGAATCGGCGATCGCCTGGCGGACCGGATCGACATCGTAGCGCAGCGAGAAATTCGGCTGGAATTTCCGGATTGCCGCGGCGATGTCCTCGGGACACACGCTCATCGAGGCGATGTTGAAGGCGTTCCGGTGGACGAGCCGGGCCGGGTCGGCCTCCATCACCCCGATGGCGGCCTTGATGGCGTCGGGCATGTACATCATGTCGAGGTAGGTGCCGGCCGAGAGGAAACAGGAATAGCTGTCGTGCCTGACGGCCTCGTAGTAGATGTCGACCGCGTAATCGGTCGTGCCGCCGCCGGGGGGCGTCATGTTGCTGATGAGGCCCGGGAACCTCACCCCCCTCGTGTCGAGGCCGAATCTCAGGTGGTAGTAGTCGAGGAGAAGCTCGCCCGAAACCTTGGTGACCCCGTACATGCTCGTCGGACGCTGGATCGTGTCCTGGGGGGTGTTGTCCCGCGGGGTGCCGGGGCCGAAGGCCGCGATGGAGCTGGGCACGAAGACCGCGCAGCCGGCGGCCCGAGCCGCCTCGAGGACGGTCCAGAGTCCGCCCATGTTGATGTCCCAGGCCTTCTGGGGATTCGCCTCGGCGGTCGCCGAAAGCAGGGCCGCGAGATGGTAGACCGTATCGATCCGGTACCGCGAGATGAGGGCGGAAAGGGCCTCGCCGTCCCTGGTGTCGAGTTTTTCGAACGGCCCGCTTCCGGTGACGGATTCGGGGCCCTGGGAACGGATGTCGGTCGCCACGACGTTGTCCGCCCCGTATCTCGCGCGGAGCGCGACGGCGAGCTCCGACCCTATCTGCCCAAGTGAGCCGGTTATCAGAATGCGTTTCATGTTGGGACTCCAGTGTGCCGCCCGATGTCGAACAGGTCCCGATGACGGGATGGCTCTTCCGATGCGGTAAGCTGAAGGCTACCACTCTTTGAATGGTGGTGTCAAAGGGACATGGTGTCATGAAAGCCCCTCCTTGTCCTCCTTCGGCTTCGGGTGTAGGATGCCGGAATCGTATCCGAGGCAACGGAGGAATTCATGGGCAGATACAGGAAGGGCCTTTTTCTGGGCCTCATGGTCATCGTTCTCGCGATCCTGAACGCCGACGCGAACGTGATGACCCCGACCCTCGCCGCGATCGAGAAGGATTTCGGCATCACCGACGCCTCGATCGGCTTCATGATGGCCCTGTTCACCATCATCGGGGCTGCCGTATCCCTGTTCTGGGGCTATTTCTCCGACAAGGCGAGCCGCAAGCTCCTCTTCATCCTGGCCGTCCTCATCGGCGAGATTCCCTGCGCCCTGACCGCCTTCGCCCAGAGTTACGGGGTTTTCTTCTTCCTGAGGATTCTCTCGGGAATCGGCATGGGCGCGGCCTTCCCCCTCGTGTTTTCGATGATCGGCGACGTCTTCGACCAGAAGGAGCGCCCGGTCGCCGCGGCCGCCCTCTCCACCGCGATCGCGCTGGGAAGCATCATGGGAACCCTGATCGGCGGCTACCTCTCCGGCACCGCCTGGGGATGGAGGCTGCCCTTCGTCCTCGCCTCGGCCCCGAACCTGATTTTCATCCTGCTCTTCGCCCTTCTCATCCCGGAACCCCAGAAGGCGGCCACCGAGGAAGCGACGAAGGAGCTCGTGGCGGCGGGCCTCGTCTATCCGAAGACGATCAGGCTCTCCGACTACTCCAAGCTCTTCAAGCTGAAAACCAACCTCTACCTCCTGATCCAGGGCATAGCCGGAACGATCCCCTGGGGCTCGATCTTCTTCATCAACAAGTACCTGAACGAGAACAAGGGCCTCACCGTCACGAACGCGACGAACGTCTTTCTCGTCTTCGGCCTCGGGATGCTTTTCGGCATCATCGCCGGCGGCAAGATCGGCGAGGCTATCTTCGTGAGGAACCCGGCCAACCTGCCCCGCTTCTGCGCGATCACGACCCTGATCGGCTGCGCCGGGGTGGTCTACGTGATCCTCTTCGCGCCGGCGAACCTCCCCATTCTCTGCGCCGCAGGCTTCATCGCCGCCTTCTCGGCCGCCATGACAGGCCCGAACATGAAGACGATGCTCCTGGACGTGAACGCCCCCGAGGATCGGGGCGCCATCTTCTCGGTATTCAACCTGACCGATTCCCTCGGGACCGGGCTCGGCCGGTTCGTGGCGGGCATCCTCTCCGTCATCGTCGGCCTCGCGGGATCCCTCTCCATCTGCGCCTTCTTCTGGGTTCTCTGCGCCGTTTTCCTCTGGCTGGCCGCCCCCGCCTTTCCGAAGGATATCGCCGCGCTCCAGGAGGACCTCGAGCGGACCGCCGCCGAGATGAAGCTGAAAAGGACGTGAGGAAGGAAACCCGGCGGCAGCAGAGCCGCCCGAACACGCGGAGGCAACATGCTTGAAATCGTCGCCGTAACCCTCGGCGGAGGACTGGGCTCGCTCGCGCGGTGGCTCGCCTCCGTCGCATTCAACCGAATTGCCGCGGACAGGTTCCCCCTGGGTACCTTCTTCGTCAACATCGCAGGATCCTTCCTCATTGGCTTCCTTTTACCCTTCTTCAAGAAGGAAATTCTCACTCACCATGTCCAGCTCCTCCTCGTCACCGGTTTCCTCGGAGGATTCACGACCTTCTCGAGCCTCATGCTCGAGGGCGTGAACATGTTCCGCGACGGGAAAACCATGCACGCCCTGGCCTACCTCGGCCTGAGCGGTGGGCTCGGACTCCTCATGGTCGCCCTCGGCATCTATCTCGGCGAGGCCCTGATCGGCAGGCTTTAGGTCCCCTGCAGCCTTTTCATGGCGCCATGAAGCCTGTGGGTTTGGAAAACCCTTCGTGCCACGGCGATCTCCCTCGTTGACGAACGAAACTGGTTGATAATCGCCCGGAAGTTCAGGATATTATTCTCATTGCCCCTCGAAAAAAAATGGCGGATGGGATGATGAAAGAAAAAGGCGTCGGCCTGTTCAACGATGCGTACTTTCCCGCGGTCGATGGCGTTACCCTGACGGTCCAGAATTACGCCTACTGGCTCGACCGCTCGTTCGGCCCTTCGCGCGTGATCGCGCCCTACTCGCCCGATTATGTCGACACCGATCCTTTCACCGTGATCCGCTATTTCTCCATCCCCATCCCGCAGAGGCCACCCTACCGCTTCGGCCTCCCCCAGATGGACCTGAAGACGATGGACCGGCTCCCGCGCC
>DBTK01000019.1:21867-27915 GCA_002307015.1 Spirochaetaceae bacterium UBA1318 | reverse complement strand
CACCGGCTCGAGCGCGAGGAGTTCTCGATCCTCCACGCCCATTCGCCGTTCTACGCGGGCCGGCTCGCCCTCAAGCTCGCCCGATCGAGGGGAATCCCGATCGTCGCGACCTTCCATTCCAAGTACCGCGACGACCTGACCAAGTCCATCGGCATCCGCCAGATCGTGGACGACGAGGTGAGGCGGATCGTCGAGTTCTACTCGAACGTGGACGAGGTCTGGGTTCCCCAGCCCTCGGTGGGAAGGACGCTTCGGGACTACGGCTATAAAGGCCGCATCGATACGATGGAAAACGGCATCGACTTTTCCGTTCCGGCCGATATCTCCCCCTACCGTAAACGAGGAGCCGAGCTTTTCGGCTTCGGCGAGGAAATCTTCATGGGGCTCTACGTCGGCCAGCACATCGAGGCGAAGAACCTCGAGCTTCTCGCCGGTTCGCTCCAACCGATCTGCGAGAGCTGTCCCGATTTCCGCATGGTTTTCGTCGGGGATGGCTACTTCAAGCCCCACATGAAGGCGATGGTCGAGAGGATGGGGCTCGCCGGCCGGGTGATCTTCCGGGACGTGATCAGGGACCGCGAGCTTCTCAAGTCCGTCTACGCCCGCGGCGACCTCCTCCTCTTCCCCTCGGTCTACGACAACGCCCCCCTGGTTCTTCGAGAGGCCGCCGCCTTCAGGACCCCGGCCGTCCTCGTGGAAAACTCCGACGCGGCCGAGGTTATCAGACCAGGCGAAAACGGCTTCACCGCCGAAAACGACCTCGAAGCCTTCGCCGCCGCGGTGATTGACCTCGCCCGGGATCCGGAACGCGTCCGCCTCGCAGGAGAGAGGGCCTCACGAAGCCTCTGCAGGAGCTGGGAGGATGTCGTGGCCGAGGCGAGAAGCCGATACATCGCCCTCATCGGCTCGAAAACGGGAGCCAAATCGGTCACCGCCCTGGCCTGAGGCCCGGTCATCCATGCGATAAAGGGACATCATGAAAGACAACAAGACTGCCCACAATGCCGACGAGTACGATCGGAAAATCACCCTGACGATACCGAACTACACCCTCTTCCACGCCCAGACGATCGAGCTGGTGAGGACGGTCAGGAAAAATCCGAGAATCTGGCTCGATACCGGCTGCGGAACGGGGAACCTGATCGAGAAGGCGCTGCCCGAGTTCCCGACGACGGATTTCATCCTGGCCGATCCATCGCCTGAAATGCTCGCCCAGGTCCGCAGGAAGGCCTCATCCAGGACGGATCGGGTGCTGCTGCTCGACCCCTGCGAGACCCAGGACATCGAGCTGGGAGATCGCGGCAGGCCGGATGTCCTGACGGCGATTCAATCCCACCACTACTATCGCGAATCCGGACGGGAAACGGCCACCCGGCACTGCTACGACCTGCTCGAGGCCGGGGGATTGTTCGTCACGTTCGAGAACATACGCTCCCTCACCGAGGAGGGGGTGGAGATCGGAAAATCGCGATGGAGGGACTACCAGGTAGGCAGCGGGAAGACCGGCGACGAGGCGGAAGCCCAGCTGAAGCGATTCGATACGGAATTCTTTCCCATCACCGTCGAGGAGCATCTGGCCCTCTACAGGAAAACCGGATTCCGGGTGGTCGAACTGCTCTGGTTCTCCTACATGCAGGCCGGTTTCTATTGCATCAAGTAGGATGGAGAACCCATGAATCGAGTGTACCTGGTTCGGCACGGGGAGAATCCGGCCAATCTCACCAAGGAATTTTCCTGCAGGAAGGTCGACTATTCCCTGACGGAAAAGGGTCGGCTTCAGGCCGCTCAGACGGCTGATTATTTCGCCGGCCGGAAAATCGACGAACTGTTCTCTTCCCCCCTCAAGAGGGCGATGGAAACCGCCCGGGAGATCGCGCTCAAAACGGGGAAGCCGTTTGCCGTACTCGAGGAATTCAGGGAAATCGACGTCGGCGATATCGAGGATATTCCCCCCGACCGGGGAAGCTGGGTCCTGTACGGCAAGGTCGTAAAGGAATGGCTGGCCGGGAACAGCGATTGCAGCTTCCCCAACGGCGAAAATCGAACCATGCTCCTGGAGCGCTTCAGGAGGGGGATCAGGAAAGCGGTCGAAGGGAAGGACGGTAAACGGATCGTCATCGTCGGACACGGGGGAATTTTCACGACCGGGGTCGCCGACCTGTGCGGAATCGAGGATCAACGCGGTTTCCTCTCGATCGAAAGCTACAACTGCTCCATCAGCGAACTCGAGGTGGACATCGGGGAAAAGGGCCTCGAGGCGAAACTGAACGCCTGGGGAGACATCGGCCACCTCTCGGGCATCGCCCGTCAGCTGGTGGAATCGGTGCCCGAGAGCGCGAGGGTCAAGAACCTTCTGTGAGCCCGCTGGTGCCGGCGGCACCTCATCCCGCTGGTGCCGGCGGCACCGCGTTCGCTAGTGCCGGCGCCTGAAAACCTTGACCGTCGAGAAGTCCGCCGAATTGAACTTCGCCACGCAGAGCACGAAAAAGGCGAGGCCGATGGCGATGATCAGGAAAAAACCCATGACCGGGGTCACGACGAAACCGAGGATGTCGAAGGCGACGCCGTTCTTGACGAGGTCGGCTACCGGAAGCCTTTCCATCCCCATCGTCACGTACCTGAAGACCGAGGTGACGTAGGTGAGGGGGTTGAGCCAGACGATGACCGAAAGGAATTTCGGCATGACCGTGGTCGGGATGTAAGCCCCCGAAAGGAAGGTGAGCGGCATGACGACGACCGAGGTCAGGATCTGGAAGGCGCTCGAGTTTCTCGCGAGGGTCGCGAGGAAAAGCCCGAGGGAGCCGAAGGTGAGGCCGGTGACCGCCATGATGCCGACCATCTCGACGCAGGCGAGGAAGTCCAGCCTCAGCCCCATGAACAGCCCGGCGGCGAAGACGATGAGGCCCTGGGAAACCGCGATGATCGAGGACGAGAGCACCTGGCCGATCGATATCTGCCACCGGGCTATCGGGGACACGATGATCTCCTTCATGTAGCCCGAGGCAAGGTCGTTCAGGATCTCCGTCGAGTTGTTGAGGGCCTGCTGGAAGACCGTCATGATGATGACGCCCGTAATGAGGTAGTTCATCGGCTGGGCGATGCCGGCCGAGGCGCCCTTCATCACGAACGAGAAGATGAACAGGAAAAAAAGCGACATGAGGAGGCTGAAGACGAGCCGGGTCCGGTCCCGGACGAAGTTGAGCAGGTTCCTCGAAACGATTGCCGTGATTCCATTCATCGGTGGTTCCCCCCGTTTTTGGTGATCGCCAGAAAAACGTCGTTCAGTGATCCCTTGTCGGCCTCGAAATCCGTGATCGAATCCTTGAACCTGAAAAGGAGCTCGATCTCGAGGCCCACGTCCTTCGTGTGAACCACGACGTCTCCCGCTCCGACCTCGGGAACGACCCCGTTCCGGGCGAGGAATTCGCCCATCTCCCGGGGTTTCGTCGTGGCAACCCTGAGCGTGGGAAGGACGAATTGGATCTTGAGCTCGTCGGGGGTTCCGAAGGCCGCGATCCTTCCCCCGTCGATCACCGCGACGCGGGAGCAGATCTCGGCCTCGTCCATGTAGTGGGTGGTCAGGAAGATCGTGATCCCCTTTTCCGTCCGGAGCCGCTTCAGGTAATCCCAAACGGCCGTCCTCGCCTGGGGGTCGAGGCCGGCGGTCGGCTCGTCGAGGAAGATGACCTTGGGATAGTGGACGAGGGCCCTCGCGATCTCGACCCGGCGCTTCAGCCCGCCCGAAAGCCCGCCGACGAACTCCCTCCTGCGGTCGCCGAGATCGACGAGGCCGATGGCGAAATCGATCCTCTCCCCCTCCTCGCCCTTGGCGACGCCGTAGAACCGGCAATGGTAGCGCAGGTTTTCCTCGATCGTGAGTCGGGAATCGAGGGTCGGCTCCTGGAACACGATGCCGATATCGCCCCGTACCGCGGTCTTTTCCTTCGAGACGTCGTGCCCGTTGATTCGGAGGGATCCCGATGTCCCGTCCAGTATCGTGCAGAGGGTGTTGATGGTCGTGCTCTTCCCCGCCCCGTTCGGTCCCAGGAAGGCGAAAATCGACCCCTCCTCGACGGTGAAGGAGATATCGTCCACGGCCGTGAAATCGCCGTATCGTTTGGTGAAGTCGCTCACCTCGATGATGTTGTTCAAGCTTCCTCCAAGATTGTTGGTCAGGGACAAAGATACGGGGAGGGGATAAAAACGCGATAAACGGGGATAAAACGCCGATAAAAGTTTCTAAAAAATTCATAAAATCGTGGGATGGGGGACCGGATTCCGCCACTTCATCGCCCCGCGAGCGGTATTATAGGAAGGGGACGGGAGCCCACGCGATGAAAGAACCCAGGAACATGGACCATGGAAAGGCCTCGGAGCTGAAGGCTCGGCTGGGGGAGCACCTGAGCCTCCATGCCCATGAAAGCGAACTGAAGTCCCGCCGGAGGGGCCTCGTCAGGCTCCTCCGCACGGGAAACGGCGCGGAGCGCATGCGATACCGGGCCGAGATCGCGGGCATCGAGGAGGAACTCAACGCGACGCGCTTCCGGAAATGGTTCAGGAACAAATGGGAGCCGACCGACTTCCATCGGTACTACCATCACCACAAGACCGCGAGGCCCATCCTCTTCGCCGTCAACCTCTCCCTCTGGGTCCTGCTCTTCCGCTTCGGCGGCTTTTCCAACGGGATCAAGATCCTCATCGCGACCCTCGCCCTTCTCGCCACCTGGGGAAGCTTCGCGGAATACTTCCTCCTCAGGCGGATCGAGAGCCGCATCCTGAAGCCCGTCGACGCCCTGAAAAACGCGGCGGCGGGGATAGCGGCAGGCAACCTGGACGTCGAGGTCGAGACGGGATTCCCGAACGAGGTGAGCGGCCTGATCGAGGCCTTCAACGGCATGGCGAGGTCGCTCAGGGAGGAGGAAAAGCTGAAGGCCGAGTACGAGAAAAACCGGAAGGACCTCGTCGCCAACATTTCCCACGACCTCAAGACCCCCATCGCGGCGATCCAGGGCTACATCGAGGCGATACGCGACGAGAGGGTCGCCGATCCCGAAAAGGTCGGACGCTACCTGAAGATCATCCAGGCGAACGCCTCGTACATGAACAAACTCATCGACGACCTCTTCCTCTTCTCGAAGCTCGACATGCAGAAGCTCGAGTTCCATTTCGAGGAGGTGAGCCTCAAGCCCTTCATGGGTGACCTGATGGAGGAATTCGCCCTCGACCTCGGCGAACGGAAGATCGGCTTCCGCTACGAAGACGGCCTCGGGGAAGGCGACCGGGCCCAGCTCGACCCGAAGCGGTTCTGCCGCGTGATCCGGAACATCGTCGACAACGCCGCCAGGTACGGGCCCGAGACGGGGCTCGAGCTTGGGATCTCGGCCTTCACCCGGGACGGGAATTTCCTCGTGACCGTACGGGACAACGGTCCCGGAATTCCCCCGGACAGGATCGGGCGCATCTTCGAGCGGTTCTACCGCGTCGACTCGGAGCGGACGAAGGACCTTTCGAGCACCGGGCTGGGACTGGCGATCGCGAAGGAGCTGGTCGAGGCCCACGGGGGGTGGATAAGGGCGGAAAATCTGCGTGCTCCAGCGGCCGGGGAAACCGCGGCCGCGTCCGCCACTGACAGCATCGCGGGAGCCGAGTTCACCGTCGCCATTCCCCTCGCCTCGCCCGACCGCGCTTCTCCGGCTGCCGGGACAGAAGCCTCTTCGGGGCACGGGGAAGGGGGGACGACGTGAAGCGGATACTGATAGCCGAGGACGACCTGAACATCGCGGAGCTCGAGCGGGACTACCTGAAGCTGAACGGCTTCCAGGCCCAGATCGAGACCAACGGCACGGCCGCCCTCGAGGCGGCTCTCACCGGATCCTTCGACGTCATCATCGTCGATCTCATGCTCCCCGGCACGGGGGGCTACGACATCATCAAGGCGGTTCGGGCGAAGCTGGAAATTCCCGTCATCGTCGTATCGGCCAGGAGCGAGGACATCGACAAGATCAGGGGGCTCGAGTACGGGGCGGACGACTACCTCACCAAGCCCTT
>DBTK01000019.1:21117-21625 GCA_002307015.1 Spirochaetaceae bacterium UBA1318 | reverse complement strand
ACTACCTCACCAAGCCCTTCAGCCCTGCCGAGCTCGCCGCCCGGGTCAAGTCGCACTCGGAGCGCTACGACCGGCTGAAAGGGGGCGGGTCCTCCGACCTGATCGCGAGGAAGTGGCTCGAGATCCGCACCTCATCCCACAAGGTGTTCGTGAGCGGACGCGAGGTTCCGATGACCTCGACCGAGTACGCCCTGCTTCTCTTCCTCGCCTCCAACCCGAACATCGTATTCACGAAGGAGAGGCTCTTCGAGGCCGTCTGGGGGGACTCCTACTCTGGCGAGCTCGCGACCGTCGCCGTCCACATACAGAAGATCCGCAGGAAGATCGAAAAGGAGCCGACCCAGCCCGAACTCATCGAGACCCTCTGGGGCACCGGCTACCGGTTCAACGGATAGAACGGCCGACTCGCGGCGAGCGGGCCCACCCTCACTCGCCGCAGGAATTTCTGACGACGATCTCGGTCGGAAGGACGGTCGAGAGCGACTCGAGCGGACGGCCGCGGGTGAGG
>DBTK01000019.1:0-20863 GCA_002307015.1 Spirochaetaceae bacterium UBA1318 | reverse complement strand
CCGCGGATGAGGTCGTCGAGCATGCGGACGGCTTCCTCGCCGATCCGGTCCAGGGGCTGGCTCACCGCCGTTATCCGCGGCGAGGTGAAGTCGAGGTAGCGGTAGTCGTCGAAGGTCGCGAAGCCCATCCCGGGGACGCCGATGTCGAGCGCCTTGAAAATGTTGAGACAGTCGAACATGAAGTCTCCGCCGGCACCGCAGAGCACGGCGTCCGGAGCCCGGTCGCGGACGAGTTCCGTCAACCGCTGTGTCATCGCGATCCGGTCGTCGTAGGGAAGGTTGATGCAGACCGAGTACCCGCCCCGCCGCTCGGCGATGGCGCGCTCGTAGCCGGCCAGGCGGGCGGCGTTGTAGTAATAGTCGGCGGGGCCGGTCACGAAGGCGATGCGCCCGAAGCCCCGATCCTGGAGGTAGCGCGTAATGCCGTAGGCCGCTCCCTCGTTGTCGATGTCGACGTAGTAATGGGTGAACGCCGGGTTCCGGCCGATCATGACGAAGGGCATCTCGTTGTACATGATGGTCGCGAGCTGTTTCGTGTCCAGAAGCTCGGCGCCGATGATGAGGCCGTCCATCTGCCTCTTCCTCACGATGGAGGTGAAAAGCTCGGAGAGATTCCCCTCCACCTTGGGCAGGAGCAGGACGAGGCTGTAGCCCCGGGCAATCACCTCGTTGGTCACGACGGTCACGAGGGAGGACCAGTAGGCGCCGTTGAGAGAACGCCGGGGCGAATGGGGAATGACGAGGCCTATGTTTCCGGTCTGCTTCGAGGCCAGGGCCTGGGCGGCCGAGTTCGGCTCGTAGCCCATCTGCTTCACGACCTTGACGACCCGTTCTCGTGTTTTTTCGCTGATGCCGGGGTAGTCGTTGAGCACCTTGGAGACGGTCCCCTTGGAAACCCCGGCCAGCTTCGCGATTTCGTTGATCGTGAGGTTGTTCATGAACGAGCGATGTACGAGGCGTTCGCCCTGATGAGGGCGAGCCTCGCCTCGACGCTCGCCCGGCTCCTCAAGCCATCCTCGGGCGTGTTGAAGCAGTAGTCGAGCATCCGCTCGATCGAGGTCTCGGCGACGTGGAGCCTCGTGTCCGAGCTCGCGTAGTAGATGAGGAGGCGGCCGTCCTCGTCGGCTATGGCGCCGTTGCAGAAGCACACGTTCGAGACGTCGCCGGTCCTCTCCTCCCCTTCGGGGGCGATGAGGTAGCCGCCGGGACGGGCGATCACCTTCCCCGGTTCTTCGAGGTCGCAGACGAGGGCGTAGACGACATAGCGGAGCCCGTCGGCCGTGTTGCGCACGCCGTGGGCGATGTGGAGCCAGCCCTTCGGCGTCCTGATCGGGACGGCGCCGGCGCCGTTCTTCACTTCCTTGATCGTATGGTATTCCTTGGGGTCGAGGAGCTTTTCCTCGACGACCTTCGCCCTCGTCATGTCCTCGGCGAGGCCCCAGCAGATGCCTCCGCCCGAGCCCGTATCGATGAAGCCGTCCTGGGGCCTCGTATAGAGGAGGTACCTGCCCTTGTAGAACTCGGGGTGGAGAACGACGTTCCGCTGCTGGGGGGAGGCCGTGTCGAGGTCGGGAAGCCTCTCCCACCTTTTCATGTCCTTCGTTCTCACGATGCCCGCCGCGGCCGTGGCGCTCGAGGTGTCCCCCCGCGGGGCGTCCGGGTCCTTCCGCTCGCTGCAGAAAATCCCGTAGATCCATCCGTCCTCGTGGGCGGTGAGGCGCATGTCGTAGACGTTGACGTCGGAATTCGAGGTTTCGTCGAGGAGGATCGGCTCGGGGTCGAAATGCCAACCCTGGATTCCGTCCGGGCTCTGCGCCACGGCGAAAAAGCTCTTGCGGTCCCAGCCCTCGACGCGGCAGATGAGGCGGTAGGTGCCGCCGAACTTGATGGCGCCGGCGTTGAAGACGGCGTTGATCCCGAGCCTCTCCATGAACCAGGGGTTCGTCGCCGGATTGTAGTCGTAGCGCCAGGCGGGAGGGACGTGGCCGGCGGTAAGCACGGGCCAGCGGTAGCGCTCGAAAATTCCGTTTCCGGGGAGCACCGGTTCGTTCCAGCGATTGACGAGGGCTTCGTATTCCCGTTCCACCGCGTCTTGGCGGGTGGCGTAGGTTTCGTGCGCGTTCATGCTCATCTCCTCCCATTAATTTTCGCGAGCTCATCCAGCCGTTTCATGGCTTCCATGCAGGCCCGCGCGTCGTGATAGCTAGTTTTCCAGAGCCCGCCCTTCGGCTGGCCCGGCATGACGGAACCGTCGGAGGCGCGGCCCCAGAACCATTCCCCGTCCGTCCCGTCGACGATGAATTCTTCAATATAGTCCCACACGCCGAGTGCGGCGGCGAGGTACCGATCGTCCCTCGCCTGAACGGCCGCGTTCAGGAAGCCGACCAGGCATTCGGCCTGGACCCACCAGATCCGGTCCCTGTCGAGGTGGTCTCCCTTCCTTTCGTTGACGAGGCCACTGCTCGCGACCATGGGAAGGATGGCCGCCGCCATGCCGAGGGCGGCCTCCCGTATTTCGCGGGGATACTCACCCGCCCAGGCGACCTCGGCCGCCTCGTCGATGAGCCAGGAGCCCTCGATGTCGTGGCCGTAGGAAGTGATGTCCCGGAGCGAGGTCCAGTCGCGCTCGAAGTAAAGGTTGAAGTGGTTGTCCGGCCGCCTGATCCGGTTCACGTGGACGAGCACGAGGTCGCGGAGAGCCGCTTTTACTTCCTCGAAGGTTGTTGGCGCGGGGAAACCCGACGCGGCACCCGAATCCTTCGCCGCCTCGAGTGCCAGGGCGAGGGAGGTGAAGGCCTCCATCACGTGGAGGTTCGTGTTCATGCTCTTCGCGCAGGCTATGTCGACGTCGGAAAGGGCGCTCGTCACCGGGGCCGACCAGTCGGGGGTGCAGGCCTCGACGTAGCCGCCGAACTCCCCGTCCCGCGCCACCCGTTCGAGGAGGCCGAAGGTACGGACGGCAAGTTCCAGGGCCTCGGGGATCCCCGTCGCCCGGTGGTATTCGGAAAGGGCATAGATCGCGAAGGCCTCGCCGTAGATGACCTTGCGGTCGACGACGGGCTTCCCGTCGAAGGAAACCTGCCAGTAAAAGCCGCCGTGCTCGCGGTCGGCGAGGGCCCCGGTAACGTACCGGTAGGCGTGGTCCGCCAGGGCAAGGAGGGCCCTGTCGCCCGAGCGGAGGAAGGCCGCCGAGTAGGTCCAGAGGAACCTCGCGTGCATCACGATGCCCTTGTCGAAGCGGGGATCGAAACTCCCGTCGTTCTCGACGCGGCCATAGAAGCCGCCGTTCCTTTCGTCCATCGCCCGTTTCCACCAGGGCAGGATGTCGATCGTAAGCTCACGATCCAGCCGCTCGTGAAATGCGGCGATAAGGCCTTCCCGGCCGGCGATCTCGTTCATGCATTCCCCCGTCGCTGCGAGGCCGCAGTCACCGGGCGAGTATAGCACGGGGAATACCGTTTGGGTACAGTAATTTCGAGAAAACGGTTTTCAAGTCAAAAATACATTTTGGCTTTCAATAGGGAAAAACTTCCATATATGAGTATCTCGGCTCTCGATCACCATCTTTTTTCTGGACTGTCGCTTAAATTTATTGACAGTCGATATATTCGTGGTAAAATCAATCCGATATGGGTCCTCTTCTCGCTCCGCTTTTTTTTACCTGATAAGGAAACCGTTTTCCTTAATCTTTCGCGAAAACGATACCGATGTCGCGGGGAGATACGGTGGAGCGGATACGGTCGTCAACCGTCCTTCGCCTACATCGACGAATTGGCGGCCTTCGTGAAGAAGCACAGTCTCCAAGCAGGCTGAAGGAGTTTCGGATGAACCTTTCCTACAGGGAGCAGAAGCGGCTCGTGATCGCGACCTTCCTCCTCGTCCCTCTTGTCTTCATCGGGGTATTCTTCCTCTATCCCTGCTGCATGCTGTTCGCCTTAAGCTTCTCGCAGTGGGACGGGCTCTCGCCGATCTCGTACGTCGGGCTCTCGAACTACCGGGAAATCTTCGCCAGTCCGAGACTCTTCGGAGTCATCTTCCACAACATGGCCTACCTCGTGAGCGGTCTCCTCCAGCTCGTGGCTGGCATCCTCCTCGCCGTCATCATCAACAGGGAATTCCGAGGACGGAACTTCTTCAGGGCTATCCTCTTCATGCCCTACATCATCAACTCGGTATCGGTCGTCTACATGTTCAGCTACATGTTCCTGCCGAACGGCCCCTACAACCACCTCATCATGGCCCTCGGCCTTTCGAAGACCCCGCTCAAGTTTCTGAGCAAGGATCTGGTGAACATCTCGCTCTCGTTCATCAGCTTCTGGCAGTACCTGGGATTCTACACCGTCATCTTCCTCGCGGGACTCCAGACGATATCCTCCGAGCTCTACGAGGCGGCGAGCATCGATGGGGCGAGCTTCTGGCAACAGTTCAGAAAGATCACCCTGCCCCACCTGAGACCCCTCGTCGAGATCAACCTCTTCCTCGTGATCGCCGGTTCGCTCAAGGCCTTCGACGGGGTCTTCATCCTGACCAAGGGGGGCCCGAACGAGGCCTCCCACACCCTGATGACGAAGTCCATCGACCTCGCCTTCAAGTACAACGACTACGGAAAGTCCGCCTCGCTTTCGATCATAACGGCCTTCATCATCATCGCGATCATCATGCTCCAGCGGGCATTGATGCGCGAAAGGGCTTAAGGGGGCCACCATGTCGATGATAAGATCGCGCAGAAAATTGAACGCTTCCCTCGTGGGGACCTACGCCCTCCTCGCGGTGTTCGTGCTTTCGCCGCTCGTGATGATCCTGTTCAGCTCGTTCAAGACGAACGAGGAGTACATGTACTCGAAGAGCGTTTTCATGCCCCCGATGGACTGGACCTACCTCGGGAACTACGTCGTCATCTTCCAGCGCTCGAACCTCCTTCTCGGCTACCTCAACTCCCTCATCATCATCGTCTTCTCGACCCTCGGCAGCCTCGTGATGTGCTCGATGGTGGCCTTCGTGCTGACGCGGTTCGAGTTCAGGGGAAAGAAGGTCGTCCTCGCCCTCTATCTCCTGATGAACATCTTTCCGATGAACGTCGTCGAGGTTTTCCGCTACATCTTCATGACCAGGATCGGGCTTTTCAACAGCCTCCCGACCGGGATCATCCTCTACATGGCAGCCGAGGTTCTCTCGATCTACATCCTGCTTCAGGGCATGCAGGAAATTCCCCTTTCCATCGACGAGAGCGCGATGATGGACGGAGCCTCGTTCTTCAGAATCTACCGGACGATGATCCTGCCCCTGGTGACGCCGGCCATCGTGACCGTGATAATCCTCAAGGTCATCTCGATCTACAACGACTTTTTCATCCCCTACCTCTACATGCCGGGCCCCTCGGTGAAGACGGCCGCGAAGGCGATCTTCGACGCCGCGGGCGACCTCGTCGCGAAGGTGAACCAGCTTTCGGCGGGCCTGATCATGCTGATGCTGCCGACCCTCGTGATCTACATCGTCCTCCAGCGATGGATCATATCCGGGATCACGGTTGGTTCGGTGAAGGGATGATGCGCAGGGTTCAAACGCCGCGTGGCGGCGAAGAAGATAGTTCGAATTCCATAAAGGGGGAAACGATGCACATGAGAAAAACGGGGGCGCTTATCTGCGCGCTCATCATCATCGCCGTGGGCGCGGTCTCGGCGGAGAAGATCACCGTCATGAACAACCGGTCGGACATCATGCCGACGGTCTGGAAACAGATCGGCGACAGTTTCACGAAGGCGACCGGGATCCAGGTCGAGTTCCAGTCGATGCCCGACATCAACGTCGTGAAGCAGCGGATAGCCGCGAACAACCTGCCGGACGTCTTTATGATGACCACCGAGCAGATCCCGGAAAATCAGTTCGCGAAATACCTCGAGCCGCTCGACGGCATCGCGGTCGTCAAAGACAAGCTCCTGATCGACGGCGTGTCCTATACCTACCAGGGCAAGACCTGGGCTATCGGGCAGACGAAGAGCCTCAACGGCGTCACCTACAACAAGAACGTGCTCGCGAAGGCCGGAGTCACCTCCTGGCCCAAAGACATGAACGAATTCATGACCATGCTCGACAAGATCCAGAAGGCGGGAGTCACCCCCTTCACGATCATTCCCTCGGCAGGCTGGTCACTCACCGCCATCAGCCCTATCGCCGAGCAGTACTCGATGATAGCGGGGGGAAACGTCAACTACAAGAACGACATGCCCAAGGTCGACGATCCCTGCGCCATGGACAAGCCCCTCGGAAAAGCCGCCTACCTCCTCTACCAGATCGCATCGAAGGGCTACATGGGTGACGACCCGATGTCCCTGAGCTGGGACAATTCCAAGCGCGAGATCGCCCAGGGAAATATTGCCATGACCCCGCTCGGCTCCTGGCTTCCTCCTCAGATCGTCGACAACGGGGCCAAGGCCGGCGACATCATGCTGATGCCCCTCCCGATCGTCGACTCGAAAGGCTTCATCAATTCCACCGCCGGCTACGATTGGCATTTCGCCGTCTGGAAGGGCTCGGCCCAGAAGGCCGCGGCCCTCAAATTCCTCGACTACTTCCTCGGCAACAAGGAGCTCTACACCCTCTGGATGAACAACTTCGGCCAGACCTCGATCCGCAAGGATATGAAGGACACGGCCCCCGCCCTCTCAGGCCTCGCCGCTCTGAAGCTCGTGCTCAAGGAAGAGCCGACGAACTCCGTCGAGTACAACGCCATTCGAGACAAGGCCCAGTTCGACGACCAGGCCGTCGCCGGCGCCGCCATCGCCGCCACGAACGACAAGGAGTTCAAGGCCGCGATGGACGACTTCAACGCCCGGTGGGCGGCGGCCCGCAAGGCCGTGGCTAAATAGGATTGCAAAAAAGGTTCCGGGCGAGGTTGTTCCCCGCCCCGGGGCAAGCGCCGTCCGGATTTCGGGCGGCGCTTTTTTTTTCGGTCCTTGTTCAGTGTCATGAAGCTTCGGTATGACGAGACCTCAGCGCGAGCAAAGGTCGGGAAGGGAGGCGAGGAGGAAGGCGGTGAGCTCCCCGGCGAGCTTGCGGTGTATCGCGACGCGGGGGTGGTTCCTTGAGGCTGCCCGGAAACAATACGAAAGAATGCGACCGTCCTCGGCCTTCAACCCCGCGACCGCGCCGTCGAAGGCGGCCCGAAGCTCGGCCGATTCCCGGTAGGCCGTCATGCCGCCGATCGCGCAGACGATGAAGGCCTCGGGGTAGAGGCCCCGGATATCGTGGACGAACCGGACGTAGCGATCGCGAAAGTCGATGGGGAAGGGTTTCCCGATGGAAAGCGGGAAACCGTAGTCGTTCTGGCCGACGTTGATCACGACGATGTCGGGCTTCCTCCCTGAAAAATCGTACCTCGGGCTCGTCGGCTCGGGATAGAGTCTGTCGTAGATCCGGGG
The DNA here is from genome assembly GCA_002307015.1 of Spirochaetaceae bacterium UBA1318. GTDB lineage: Bacteria > Spirochaetota > Spirochaetia > Treponematales > UBA1318 > UBA1318. The sequence goes on along the minus strand of DBTK01000019.1, from coordinate 13,445 downwards.
AAGGAGGCGGGGGTTCCAGCTGTACGAGATGCCGACGCCCGATACGGCCGTACAGAGGTAATCGGCGCCGAGGTTCCTCGCCGTGATCGCCCCGTAGGCGAGGTAGTTGTCGTGGGTCGAGACGTCATCGTACTGATCCTCGCCGGGGTCCTCGTTGCAGGCTCCAGCCGTGATGGAGTCGCCGAAGAACTCGATGAGAAGACGCCGTTCGGGCGGCCTGGGCAAAACGGCGGCGTTGGTCTCGACGATCAGGCCGAGAAAGGTCGCGCGGGTCGAATACGCCTCCGTCCGCTTGAAGAGGGAGACCTCGTGTTCCCCCTCGGGAAGAACGAGGTCAAGAATATAGTCGTGAATTCCGTTATCAACAAGCTTCAGGACAGTGGCCCTTCCGTCGACGACGAGGTTGAAGCAGGTTCCACCCCAGGAATCGGAAAACCTCGCCCCGATCCTTCCCCCCGAAATCCGGGCGCGCACCTCGGTACCCTGCCAGATGAAAACCGGCGCGTTCGGAGCCGTCCGATCGATCCGACCGACAGGGACGAGGCCTTCGTCTGAAGGCTGGACGAGGCGGAACCTTCCCTTCCAGGCCTCGTCGACCGCGATGCCCCTGAGCCCGGCCGTCATCACGGCGACAAGGTTCGCGTTCCTGTCGCTCCCCCGAAACCCGTCGGCCCTCGTCCTTACGCGGAGGAGGTGCTCGCCGGGTGAAAGGTTATCCGCGACAAGGCGGTATGCCCAGCCGAGGTAGCCGACCCGGGTCGGAACGAAACACTCGAGGGTCACGGCATTCGCCTCATCGCCGTCGACCCAGGCCTCGGCGTTCCGGTAGGTTTCGCTTTCGGCGTAGAAGACCCCGACGATACGTCCCGTCACGCGGAACTCGAGCAAGGCTCCATCGGCCCGTGTCGTCCAGCCCGAGACCGCGCCGCCCCGGGCCGGCCACTCGGGATGAACCTCGCTCCCGGTTTCCCAGCCGGAATTCTGGACCGGCAAAAGCTCCGTGTTGCCGAAGACTCGAGTGAACTCGAACTCGTCGGAATGGAGGGGTGTCGGGACGGGCGAAATCGCCGGCAACTCGGCGTCGCGGGGAAGTCGAGCCCATGCCGCATCGAGGTAGCCGGTCATGAAACGCGCGATCGCGGCGTGGCCCCGGCCGTTCGGATGGATGACCTCGCTTCCCGTGAAAACCTCGTCCCAGGATGAGACGCCCCGGGCGGCTTCGGCGGCGAAAAGGTCGCCGGCCCTGACCATTGGAAGGCCGTAGTGCCTGCCGATTTCCTCCTCGCCGGATGAGTCGCTCTCGTCGGTTCGGCCCTTCTGGCAGAGGAAGAGGAGCAGCACGGCGATCCCGCCCGGAGCGGAGAGGATCTGCCTGAGCATGCCCTCGTAGGAGCGCCTTCTCACCGCGGGATCGAGCCACTGGTCGTTGATCGAAAACTCGACAACGACGAGGTCGAGACGATTCTCGACGACGTGCTTCCCCACTCGGCAGGCGGCGAGAGCCGAGTCGGTGCCGCTCAAGCCCAGGTTGAAGTGCCTGACCGAACCGCCCGATTCGGCGGCCTTCGCCTGCCACCACCTGTCCGTCAGGGCGGCCCAGCCGGCCACCTCCGGGGTCTCGGCCGCGTAGCCCGTCGTGATGGACCCGCCGAGGTAGCCCACGTTGATCGCCCCGCCCCGACGGAGTCTCGCCAGAACTGAAAGCATGCGGGGATTCGAAGCCTCGTCGAGCTCGAGGTCGCGCGCGTCGTCGCCGTTCATGATGCCTCACGAAAAAAAGGGAGAATCGATTTCGGACATGATACCGCGGGATTCCGGCCGTGTCACGGAGGGATCAGGCAACACCCTTCATCGGCCTCACAACAGAGGAGCATGGATTCACTTGCTCAGCGTGGCGGCTATCAAAAATAAAATCCATAACTCACGCAGCGTATATCAATCACTCATTTCCCCCTATTAGCCTGGCTCATCTTTCAATAATCATGAAAGAACAAGGAACTTTCCAACGAGCCAACGTAGATTGGCGAAGTTTCAACAAGGAGATGAAATGAAGAATCACTTTGAGATGGTACGGACATCGGTATGGCGCTATGGAATGCTGGCGATCATCGTCGCGTCCGCAGCGATGAACATCGGGTCATGCAAACTATCAGGCGGCAGCGATTCGGGTTCGTCGGCGGCCACAAGCGCGACTTTCGCGGTAATGAGCGATCTCCACTACTACGATCCCTCTCTGGGAACGACCGGAACCGCCTTCGAGGCCTACCTCGACAGCGATCGCAAAATGATCGCGCAAAGCAAGGAACTGCTCACCTCCGCCGTTGCAAACATTGCTACGAATAAACCGAATTTCGTCCTCGTCACGGGAGACCTCACGAAGGACGGCGAAAAGGCAAACCATCAGCAGGTCGCCGCCATGCTCAAAACGCTGAAAGACGCGGGGATCAAGGTTTATGTCATCCCCGGCAACCACGACATATGCAATCAGAGTTCGTACAGCTATTCAGGGGCCACGACGACCAAGATAGACAATATCGCTCCGGCCGATTTCAAGACCATCTACAAGGACTGCGGCTACAGCGAGGCGTTGGCGCAGGATCCCAATTCCCTCAGCTACGTCGTGGAACCGGTCAACGGCCTGTGGCTCTTCGCCATCGACTCCTGCGAGTATACCGCCACTTCCTCGGCGACCGCGGGAACAATCTCTACGGCGAGCCTGGCCTGGATCACGAGCGAGCTGGCCACGGCAAAACAGAAAGGGAAAACCGTCATCGGCATGATGCATCACGGCATTCTGGAGCACTTCACCGGCCAGAGCACCCTCTTCCCCGAATACGTCATCACGAACTGGGCAACCCTCTCGCAGACGCTTTCCGATGCAGGCATGAACGTCGTATTCACCGGGCATTTTCATGCAAACGATGTGGTATACAAGGACTTCACCTCTTCCGTTCTGTACGACATCGAGACCGGCTCACTGGTGACGGCCCCCAGTCCGTATCGGTACGTCAAGCTCGACCTGACCAAGGGAACGATGAACATCACCACCTCCCATATAACATCGATTCCCTCCCATGCCTCGGACTTCGTCAGTTTTTCCCAGAACTACCTCTATGACGGGTTGAACACCTACCTCGTGCCGGGCATGCTCACCCAAATGGGCCTGAGCGCCGCAACCGCCACCGCGCTTTCCCCTCTGGTCTCCTACGCGATGATGGCGCATTACTACGGCGACGAAAGCGGAGTAACGAATCCCAGCTCCGCTTCTCAGGTCACGGTTTCCGGCTACCCCCTGGCTTCGTATGCCGGTGGCATATATTCCGGCTTGAACGACGCGAACGATCCGGGCTCCAAGTTACGCGGTCTCATCAACAATGTCTGGGTTGATACCAAGCCCTCCGACAACAACCTGACCTTTACGCTGAACACGACGACCTACACCTCCAACTAGCTTCCACATGGGGCCAGCGGCCGAAGCGAACCGGACGTGAACCGCTGACCCCTGAATTGACGCTCGGCCGGGGCGGTGGTACGATCATCCACAATGCGTACAGTACCGAAAGCGCCTCAGCGGTAATCATCAATAACGCGATCACCCGACCGTTCCCGTAAGGGGCTCGATGGGATACGGACGGCGAAGCGCGGCATCACCAATATACCGAATCGAGAGGAGGCACGATGAACACGATTGAGGCGATCGCCGCGAGGCGGAGCATTCGGAGATTCAAGGACATTCCCATACCGGAGGAGACCATGGAGGCCATCCTCCAGGCAGGCATTCAGGCGCCCTCGGGCAAGAACAGGCAGCCCTGGCGCTTCGTCGTCGTCAAGGGCGAGAAGCGGAGCGACATGGTTCGGATCATGCGCGACGGGCTCGACAACGCCAAGAGGGAGGGGAGGGCGACGGGCAGCGCCGAGTGGACGGTCAAGGTCATGGAGCACGCGCCGGTGACCGTCTTCGTCTTCGATCCGGATGGCGTTCGGCCCTGGCTGCCCCACGCCGTCGATCAGATGTTCAACGAGCTCGTCGATATCCAGTCCGTAGGCGCCGCGATCCAGAACATGCTCCTGGCGGCCCAGGATCTCGGCATCGGCTCCCTCTGGATCTGCGACGTCCTCTCCGCCTACGAGGAGCTGTGCTCATGGCTGGGCGAAAAGGGCGAGATGGTCGCCGCCGTGTCCTTCGGCTATCCGGACGAATCCCCGGAGCCGAGGCCGCGGAAGCCGATGGGCGAAACGGTCCGGGTGCTGTAGGACTCGAGGGCTTCGAACCGCGGCACGGGCGACAACGGGCCTGCCACGAAAACTCAGGCGAAATCTCGGGAAAAGGCGCTTCCCGAAAAATAGATTGACAACGGCACGCGGCGGATTTAAGCCTTTGGTAGTGGAGGAAGCACATGAAAAGTTTCATGAAGATCGTCGACGCCGCCCTGGTCCTGGCCCTTGTCGCCGGCTCCGCCCTCTGGGCTCAGGCGAGCGGCTACGTGGACGCCTACACGTCCGCGTCGGAAACGAAGATGACCCTGAACGGCGACGAGATGAAGGATGTCGGACAGGCCCTCGAGGCGGGATCGTCTGACCTCGCCAACGCGGCCACGGCCAAGGCCGCGGGCTACGTGGCGCCCAAGAGCTACATCGGAAACGTCATGTCCACCAATCCCGACGGCAGCGTCGGCATCTCGACCATGACCCAGTGGGCGTATGCGGTCGGAAACGACACGGACACGCTGACCCTTCAGCTCACCTACGGCCAGAACGCCGTGAACCTGGCCGAGGTCGACCATCGGGGTACGCTCTACGTACCCGGCGTCGCCGTCAACGGAAAAATCGGCAAGTACTTCATCCATTTCAAGGTGACCAAGGTGGACGTCAAGGAGTATAGCGACGAGGCGTTCGCGGCCGGCGAGTTCAATTCCTACTACTCCGGCAAGGCCGGCAGGAAGAGCCAGTACACCCTGACCTGCGACGTGCTCGCCATCGAGGAGGTTTCCGATTCCGTGAAGCTGTCGGTGGTGTTCCCGTAATTTCCGGAAACTCAGGGCATGGAGGCGGAAATAGGGCGCATCCTTTCGACGGCGAACTGCAACGGCGGGTCGTATTGGGCGCGAAGCGACGGGGACATCCACGCCCCCGCCGGGTTTTCCACGATAGATGTGCTCGGCACCCTCGGTTCGCTGGGGGTGAAGGCCGGTGACCATCGGACTCTCGACGAGGCGATAGGCTTCGTCCTTTCCCGCCGCGCCGCGGACGGAAAGTTCAGGTACGGTGAAAGGAGCGCGATGCTTCCCTGCATCTCGGCCCGGATACTCGCCGCCCTCGGCAGGCTGCAGTACTCGGACGGCGGACTCGAAGTCGGCTACCGTCATCTCCTGGAAACCCAGAGTCACGATGGCGGGTGGCGATGCCCGACGGCGAGGATGGGGAGATCCCCGGAGACAGACGTGAGCAATCCGGGAACGACGCTCTACGTCCTCGATGCCTTCCTGTATCGGAAAAATACGGCGAACGATCTGGAAAAACTGGGACGGGCCGTGTCCTTCCTGCTGAAACACTGGGAGACGAGAAAGCCGCTGGGACCCTGCGGGTTCGGCATCGGGACCACGTTCATGAAAACCGAATTCCCGATGCTCCGTTACAACATTCTCTACTACTGCCACGTGCTCTCCCGATACGGGGCGGCTGCGGGCGACCCCAGGTTCCATGAGGCGGCAGCAGTCCTGAGGGGCAAGGTGAAGGACGGGCTCCTCGTTGTCGAGAACCCGCACCGGCTCTGGCAAGACTATCGTTTCGCGAGGAAGGGGGAACCGAGCGGGCCCGCGACAGACCTCGTCCGGGATCTGCTTCGGGGACCTGCCGAGGACGGGAAAGAAACGGGAGACGTGGGGTGAGGACGGCCCGCGACGCGGCCGCGGCGTTTCTCGAGGCCCTGATCGCCACGCCGGGGCAGCACGCCCAGAACCGCCTCCTCAACACGGCCGACCGCGATCTCGCGGCCATCCTCTTCCACCTTCAGGAAGAGGAAAGGGAAAGCGTCTACCGGGTCATGGGACCGGCGAAGTCGGCCCGGCTCCGGTCGGAGCTCATCCGGATGGGCCACGTCAGGCTGGACGACGAAACGGTCGCGAGGATCTCGGCCCACCTCGTGGAGCACCTCGGCTCGGACAAGCCCCTCGGTTCGGCCTCCCGGTACTTCAGGCCGAGGAAGCCCCGCTAGCGGGTACCGAGGATTCAGTCGTTTCCACCCCATTGCCAGGAAACGCCGGATTCCCGGGAACGTCACCGACCGGACCCGCGCTCGTGCAGACGCGCGAGGGTGAGGATTATCCCCAGAACGCAGAGTCCGGCGGCGGCGAGGTAGACGATCCGCATCCCGTAGATGAAGAATTCGGGCCTGCCGTCGACGTAGCCCGAGACCCGGTAACCCGCCGCCGCGCTCATCCGGTTGTAGAGCAGGGCGACGGACAGGGCGATGCCCGTCACCATACCGATGTTCCGGGACTCGGCGTTGATGCTCCCGGTGATGCCGAGCCTCTCGCGCGTGGAGAGGCCCATGATGAGGGAGGTGTTGGGCGACTGGAAGATCGAGCTGCCGACGCTCACCACGACGGTCCAGGCGATGATGAGAATCCAGGGCGAGGCGACCGTGAGGGTGGACATGAGGAGGAGCCCCATGCACATGACGACGAGGCCGGCCACGGTGATGGGTTCGGCCCCGAGACGGTCGGCAAGCGAGCCGGAGAGGGGGGCGACCAGACACTGGGCCACGGGGATGGCGAGCATGAGGAGGCCCGCCGTTTCCGGCTTGAGCCCGAGCGCGTATTGCAAATAGAAGGGATGGATTATCGTAAGGCTGCACATGCACGCGAAGGTCAGGGCGGCGCAGATGATGCTCACGGTGAAGAGGCGATTGCTGAAGCAGGAGAGATCGATCATCGGGTTCGTCGAGCGCCGTTCCATCCAGACGAAGACGACGGTCCCGATGAGACCCGCGACGAGACCGCCCCAGACGAGGGGAGAGTCCAAGCCGAGGGTATCGCTCGAGAGGAGCGACGCGAAGACGGCGACGATCGATAGGACGAAGACGACGGAACCGTGGATGTCGAAACGGGCCACGTTCTCCCCTGACCTCTTCTCGTCCCTGGGGACGAGGGATATCCCGGCGATGAAAGCCATCGCCGCTATCGGCAGGTTGATGAGGAAGATCGACTGCCAGGCGAAGGTGCCCACCAGGATGCCGCCGAGAGGCGGCCCGATCATCGCGCCGATGGCTACCGCGCTGCCGTTGAGACCCATCGCCTTTCCCCGTTCATTGGGCGGAAACACCTCGGCGACGATTCCCTGGCTCGAGGACATGAACATGGCCGATCCCGTCGCCTGAAGAACGCGGGAAAGGATGAGAAAGGAGAAATTCTTCGACAGGGCGCACAGGAGGGAACCAAGGCCGAAGATGAGAAAGCCCGAGGTGAAGACCTTCCGCTTTCCCACACGATCGGCGATCCTCCCGAAGATAAGAACAAGGGCGGCGAGCGTCAAGATATAGCTCGTGACGACCCACTGGATGGCGCTGATCTGGACGCCGAGGTTCCTCGCCATGACGGGAAGGGCGACGTTGACGATGCTCGAGTCGAGATTCCCCATGAAGGGAGCGAGCACCAGCACGGAAAGTATCAGGTAGCGGCGTTTGTATACGAGGTTATCCATATTCGGTTCTTTTCTATCAATTACGTTCCCGAGCATTGAAGCACAAAAATGCCCGGTGGTGAAGCCCTAAACGGGTCTCGTCGAATCGACGAACCCGCCGAGGGCGAGATAGTCGCGGTAGAGCCTCCCGTAGACCGGAGCGAGGTCGAGCCGGGGTTCGTGGGTGCGCAGGATGGGTTCGGCGAGCCGAGCCTGGGCCTCGGCGATGTCCGGACAGAGACCCGAGGCGACGGCGGCGTACATCGCAGCGCCCCTCGCGCAGGCGTTGTCCGAGGCCGACACGCCGATCCGCTTTCCCGTCACGTCGGCCAGGGTCTGGATGACGAAGGGCGATTTCCGCGCGACGCCGCCCACGGCGACGATGCGGTCGATGCCGATCCCGAAGCGCCCGTAGGACTCGAGGATCCGCCGGGAGCCGAAGGCGGTCGAAAGCACGATGGACCGATAGAGATCGACGGCGCCCGTACCGAGCGAGAGCCCCGCGACGGCCGACCTGACCCCGTCGTCGACCCGCGGGTAGCGCCTGCCGTTGAACCAGTCGAGGCAAACCGGCGTCGATGTACCGGGGGATTCGCGAAGGCAGAGTTCCTCGAGCCTCGGCAGGATGGCCTCCTCCATGGACTCGGCGGCGGCCTCCCCGGCGAACTCTCGCGTCGCCCAGAGGAGGACGTTGTCGCGAAACCAGGCGTAGGCGTCGCCGAAAGCCGCCTGGCCCGCCTCGATGCCGACGTAGCCGGGAAGTATCGAGTTTTCCGCCATTCCGAAGAAGTCCTTCGTGTCGCCGGCGGCGATGTTTCCGGGCCGGGCGACGAGCAGGTCGACCGCCGATGTCCCGATGACCTTCACGAGGACGCCGGGCCCGATGCCGGCCCCCACCGCCCCCGAGTGGGCGTCGAACTGGCTCCCCGCGACGACGACGCCGGAGGAAAGCCCCCAGGCCTCGGCCCACTCGGCGCAGAGTCGGCCGACCGGGATGTCCGGGGTCCGTGGCACCGTCGTGTAGCGGTCGCGGACGAGGGCGAGGCGGGGATCTATGGAGGCGAGGAAGTCGCGGCCGGGAAGCCCGCCGAAGGAGCTGTGCCAAAGGGCTTTGTGGCCGGCGGCGCAGGCCGACCGGTAGGTCCGTGAAACGTCGACTCCCCCGCAGAGCACCGAGGGGAGCCACTCGCACTCCTCGATCCAGGTCCAGGCCGCCTGGCCCAGACGGGGATCGTCCCGGACCGCGCGCAGAATCTTCGCCCAGAACCATTCGGAGGAGTAGCGCCCCTGGTAGGTGAGGTAATCGGGCCCGGACCATGCGGCGGCCGCGGCATTGATCTCGGCGGCCTCGGCCACCGCGGTGTGGTCCTTCCAGAGCCAGAACATGGCCGCCGGATTCCCGGAAAATTCGGGAAGGGTCGAAAGCACCCTGCCGGAGGAATCGACGGGGGCCGGGGTCGAGCCGGTCGAATCGACGCAGATCCCGGCGACGTGTCGCCTCGCGGAAGGGCCTGAGTCGTCGAGGGCGGCTTCGACCGAAGACCTGAGGCCTTCGAGGTAGTCGAGGGGATGCTGCCTGAAACGGCCCTCGGCAGGATCGCAAAAGTCGCCGTTCTTCCATCGGGCGAAAGCCGATCTCCCCTCCCCCAGGGTTCTTCCCGTCGCGGCGTCGACGACGAGAGCGCGCGCCGAATCGGTCCCGAAATCGATCCCTATCACCAGCGAGTCCTGATCCATCCCACCCTCCGACCGCGACATGATAGCACGGATCGGACGGGAGCGAGCGCCGGGGCGTTCAGATCGGTTTCATTCCAGGGGATGCCGGGCCATGCGGGTCGAAACAAGGCGGGGAACGACGGCGCCCGAGCTCAGTTCGACGATCCGCGACCTGAAGGCCTCGAGGTCGGACACGGGAATCTCCACGGCGACGTGGACGGCCTCGTCGAAGCTCTCCTCGAGGAGCAGGGCCCCGGCCTCGGCGGCCGCCGTCCTGAACCGATCGAAAAGTGGATAGGGCAGGTCGACCTCGAGGCGCGCCGATTCCACCAGGGCCGCCCGCTTGACGAGGGCGAGGACGGCCTTCCCCGCCTCGGTGTAGGCCTTCACGAGGCCGCCGGTGCCGAGAAGGGTGCCGCCGAAGTACCGGGTGACGACGGCGGCGATGTCGCCCATCCCGGAGCCTTTGATGACGGCGAGGAGGGGCCGACCGGCCGTGCCGGAGGGCTCGCCGTCGTCCGAGCAGAAGTCGGTCGTCGTGCTGCCACCGCCGACGACGAAGGCGCCGACGTTGTGGGTCGCGTCGGGAAACTCGGCCTTGACGCGGGCGATGAAAGCCCTGGCCTCCTCGACGGAGGAAGCCGGCTCGAGGCTCGCGATGAATCGGGAATTGACGACGACGATCTCCGCCCGCGCGGGGGCCAAGGGTAGGATAAGCACGGGGAGAGTATAGCATGAAGGAGGTGAAGGGTGAACGGTGAAGAGTGAACGGGCAGAAAACGTCAAACTAAGAGAACTCGGAAGTCTCCCGCTAATTCTCCAACGATCCGTTCACCGCTCACTGCTCACCGCTCACTTCTTCCCGTTCACCGTTCACCGCTCACCTTCTTTATCGCACCAGCGCCTTCAGATTCCTCGCCAGCCTTTTCTCGCTGCCGGCCATCTCAGCGGCGCGCACCGCCGCGGCGGCCTCGGGCGGCAGACCGGCGATCGGAGTCCCCCGGAGAAGGAGGGCGCTCGCCTCCCGGTCCAGATTGAAACGCCGGTAGATGTTTTTCTTCGCGCCCGCATTCTCGGGACAGGCGTCCTGACAGCGCAGACAACCCACCGCGGCGTTGTGCGCTTCCGCATCGAGCCAGGAAGGAAAGGGCTCGTCGCCCTCGTTCATGAAGGTGAGACACCGGCGCGCGTCGAGGAGGAATTTCCCCGCGGTGAAGCAGCCGTTCGGACACACGCGCTCGCAGGACCCGCAGGTTGCGCAGCGTTCGAGAACGCGCGCGGGTCCCCAGTACTCGCCCCCGGCGTCGAGCCCGATCCACCAGGCGTCGAGGCGGACGAAGCTGCCCATCCCTTCGAAACGCAGGACGTTGTCCCTGCCGTACCGCCCCAGACCCGTCCTGGCCGCGAGGCTCTTGAGCGGAAGCCAGGCGCGGGAAAAATCGGTGCCAGAGATCGCGGGTACCGAACCGAGGACGGCCTCGTTCTCGGCTACCAGCTCGTCCGCCCCGTAGGTCGGCGGTATGACCGCCTCGAACCTGCGGCCTTCGGTTTCGAATTCGATGACGGACCGGCCGATCGGCGAGGCCACGACGAGGACGGAACAGGCGCCCCGGAAACGATCGGGCGGGGAGTAGGCGAAGCCCTTGAGGTAGCGGTCGAAAATCGCATCGGATATTTCTCCGGCCGAGTGCCGGGCCTCGAATTCCCTCGACACCTCGGCCAGCGCCCCGAGCGTGCAGAACGCGGCGCCTCGCCCCCTGTCGGCGAAAGCGCCTTTGATATCGGTTATCGCGGCGTCACCCATCGCCCACCCCCATCGCTTTTCCGGATTATACCATACGTCCGAGGGAATGGCCGACGACCCTCGATTTCTTCCGCAGCACGCGGATGATGGCGTTCAGGTCGTCCATCACCCTCCCGTCGTAGGGTTCCTGATTCTCGCCATGGCCCCGCAGGTCGATGGCGCAGGCATCCATTCCCAGGGCCGCGGCTCGTGCGCAGAAGCCGAGAATCTCTTCCTTGTTGCCGCCGTAGCCGGGGACGAAAACGACGGAAACGCGGGCAGGGGCATCGGCGGCATCGACCGTCATGCGGATCGACGGGACGGAAATGGAATTGACCTCGAACGGCTCGAAGGAAACAAGGATCGGTTTCACGGCTCCCCTTTTCGATTTTCTTTTGAAACGGTTTGATTTAATCTGGCGAACCGCGATCTTTCGCGGCAACAAAAGGCGAATCGCATATTTGACTCTCGTCGTGATGCCGGCCGACCGAAATTCGAGGTATGAAATCGCACACGGAAGAACTCTGGTTTCAAACCAGGAAGCGCTACGAATTCGTCGACATCACCGAAAAGCTCGAGAATGCCCTCAAGGCCTCGGGCGTCAGGGAGGGCCTTCTCCTGTGCAACGCGATGCACATCACGGCCTCGGTGTTCATCAACGACGCAGAGTCGGGCCTCCATGCCGACTTCCTCGAATGGCTCGAGGAGATGGCACCGCACGAGCCGGTCTCGGCCTACCGCCACAACGTGGGCGAGGACAACGCCGACGCCCACATCAAGCGCCAGATATTCGGCCGCGAGGTCGTGATCGCGATCACCGAGGGAAAACTCCACTTCGGCCCCTGGGAACGGGTTTTCTATGGCGAGTTCGACGGCATGAGGCGCAAACGGGTACTTGTGAAAATTATCGGGGAGTAAGGCGGTGAACAGGAATAAGTGAACGGTGAACGGATCGGGGGTAGATATCGGGGAAAGCTCCCGCGATTTTTTATCGCAACGCGCTCTTCCCTCTCACCCCTCACCCCTCACTCCTCACTTCTTCCCGTTCACCCTTCACCGTTCACCCCTCCGTAACAATGGTCTTCATCCGCCACTTTTTCCCGAGGGTTCGAGGGGCCTTCCCTTCCACGGTCACGACGGCGGTGAACTTGATGTCGTCCGAGGAGGAGCCGATCATGAGATCGAACTCGCCGGGCTCGACGACCCTGGTCGTTCCAGAGATGGTGAAATTGAGCACGTCGGTCGGCACGGAAAAGCTGAGCCTCGTCGACGTGCCGGGGGCTATGGTCAGCCGCTTGAAGCCCTTCAGCTCCTTCACCGGGCGGACGAGGCTCGCGTACCGATCCCGGATGTAGAGCTGGATGACCTCGTCGCCCTCGCGCGAGCCGGTGTTCGAAACCGTGCAGGAAACGACGATCTCGCCGTCAATCGGCACCGAGGTTTTCTCGACCGAGAAATCCCGGTACTCGAAGCTCGTGTAGCTCAGGCCGTGGCCGAAGGGGAAGACGGCGCCGAAATCCCTCTGCACCGGGGTTCCCGCCGATTTGAGCTTGTGGTTGTAGAAATAGGGCATGGCCCCGGCGGATTTCGGGATTGATACGGGGAGCCGTCCGCCCGGATTGAGGTCGCCGAAGAGGATGCCTGAAATCGCCTCCGCGCCCTCCTGGCCGGGAAGCCAGGCCTCGACGACGGCGTTCACCCTGGCCCACGCGTCCCCGAGGGTGTAGGGCCGTCCGTTCATGAGAACGATGACGGTCGGTTTCCCGAGGGCGAGCAGGGCGTCGAGGAGTTTCTTCTGGATCCCCGGCAACTCGAGGGAGGAGGCGTCTGAACCCTCGCCGACGGTGCCGGTGAGGAAGAGTCCCGCCAGGTCGCCCACGGCGAGGACGATCGTGTCGGCACCCTTCGCGGCCTCGACGGCGGTGGCGATTCCGCCCTCGTCGTAGCTGATCGGGCTCAGGGTCTGGAACTTCCCTACGTCGCCCGGGTAGACAGGGGCGTCCATCGGACGGCCGGTGAGGATGTCGCAGCCCTTCGCGTAGACGAGGGAATCGCCGAGCTTCTCGGCGAAGGCCTCGCGGAGGGTCTTCGCGTAGCGGGATTCGTCGACGGTCTTGAACGAGCAGATGAGGTGGACGGGATAGGAGTAGCCGCAGAACATGGCGAGCTGGTCGTCGGCGCAGGGCCCGATGAGGGCGACGCGGCCGGCCTTCGCCTTTCCGCCCCGGAGCGGCAGGACTCCGTCGTTCTTGAGGAGGACGATGGA
>DBTK01000004.1:21913-25423 GCA_002307015.1 Spirochaetaceae bacterium UBA1318 | reverse complement strand
GTCCCGGAACGCCCCGCACGCGCTGAAAAAAGGGCTCCTCCCCGACAGCTTCACGGGTAGCCTCTACGGCCTCTCCCCCTACGTCGGCTGCGCCCACGGCTGCCGCTACTGCGACGGCAGGGCGGAGAAGTACTACGTCGAGGGGGATTTCGAGAGGGACATCCTCGTGCGAAAAAACCTTCCCGAACTCCTCGAGGCCGAGGTCGGGGGCATACGGGAAAGGGGCTTCATCTCCGTCGGTTCGGGGGTCACCGACCCCTACCAGCCGGCCGAACGGGAGGAGGGGATCATGGGAGCCTGCTCCCGCATCCTCGCCGATTCCCCCTGCCCCGTCAGCGTCCTCACCAAGTCGGCCCTCATCCTCCGCGACCTCGATGCGTGGAAACGGGTCGGAAGGAGGTCCGGTTTCGTCGCCTTCGTGTCGATCACGACCCTCGACGACGGGATCAGGAGGATCTTCGAGCCGGCGGCCTCGAGCGTCGAGGAGAGGATCGGCATCATCGAGGCTTTCGCGGGAAAACGGGGAAATCCCGGGTGCGCGGCGGGAGCCCTCGCCATGCCCTTCCTCCCCGGCCTGACCGACGATTCGGAAGGCATCGGGGCCCTGTTCACGCGCCTCAAGGAGGCGGGGGCGGATTTCGTCATGCCGGGCTCCCTCACCCTCCGACCGGGAAGGCAGAAGGACCTCTTCTTCGCGACCATCGGGAAAAACTTCCCCGCCCTCCTTCCCCGGTACGAATCGCTCTACCGCGAGGAAAGGCCGTCGGGTCAGGTCGTCTGGGAGTACCGGAGCGAGCTCTATCCCCGAATCGCGAAACTCCTGGACGAGATCGGGCTGCCGTCGAAGTGTCCGCACTCGGTCTACGCCCCGATGCTGCCCGTCTACGACTCCCTCCACATCCTCCTCGCCGACATGGTGGAGCTCTACGACCGGAAACGGGTCGACACCGGGCCGCTCAAGAAAAGCGCGGGCCGGTACGACGAGTGGCTTTCCGGGCTGAAGCACGCGTTCAGGCGGAAGAGGAGCCTCGGCGCCGAATGGCTCGGGGAGCGCTTCGCCGAGGGGCTCGAGTCGGGAGAGCTCGAGCGGATCCTCGACAACGGAAAGCTCTTCGGCTTCTGCAGATCCGTGGCCCTGGAGGGCCTCGTCTTCGACTACGTCTCGCTCAGGCTCACCGAGCCTCCTCCCCGTACTTCTCCCTCTCCGTGATGATCATGGGCGATTCCCTCATGATCGCGGAAATGAAGAACATCAGGACGGTCAGCGCGGCGAAGGCCAGCATGAAGCCGTCGAGGTAGGCGTTGTCCTTCAGCGACATGCCGGCGACGAAGGCGATGCCCGAGATCTGGCCGACGAGGATAAGCAGCCCCTGGGATATCGATTCCGAGGCCGGATGGGTCACCTCGGCCGCGTACTGGAAGCCGATGGGGCCGGCGCTCATCACGGCGAAGCCGAGAAGAAAGCTCGCGGCGAGGGCTATCGCGTAGATCGTCTTCACGACCTCCTGGTCGGCGACGCTTCCGTCGAGCATCACGAGCTGGCCGGGGGCGACGATCCTTTCGCTTCCCGTCACCGCCTGGTTCGCGGGCTGGGCGGCGGCCGTGGCGCGGTCCACCCGGACGTTCACCGTGTCGCTCTCGACCGTCTTCCCGTTCCTGTCGATCAGGGAAAGGCCGAAGCGGTAGTCGCCCTCGGTCTCGGGCACGAAGGTCGGGTGGGACTGCCTCTCCCTTAAGGGAACGGGGGAGGCTCCCGGGGGAACGCTCACGGTCGTCCATTCGTAGCGGTAGGGATTCAGGTACTTCGAGAAGGCGAGCCCCGCCATGCCCGGGATCATGAGACCGATGCAGATCACGAGGAAGAGCTTCCGCTTGCGGATCTTGTCCGACAGGATCGGGACGATGACGGCCCCGATGATCCCGCCGACGATCATCAGCACGCCGATGAGGCCGTCCGAATCCTCGACGCCGATGCTCCCCGCGATGGAATCGACCATCGACGAGACGGCGTTGATGATCCCGAGGCCGAAAAAGAAGATGAGGGACGCGAGGATCATGTCGCGCCTGGTCATGATGGCCTTCACCTCCTCCAGGAAGCCGCGCTGGACGCGGATCTCAGCCGCCTCGCCCGATTTCGGCCGCTCGCGGATGAAGATCAGCGCGAGCATGCCCACGATGAAGGTGGCGACGCCGTAGACCATGAGAGCCGTGTCCATGCCCTTGCCGTAGGTCGGCAGGGCCGGGTTCGTGACGACCATCAGCGGGGTGCAGCCCATCGCGATGATCCAGCCGAGGTACTGGGCGAGGGAGGCGAGGCCGGCCGCCGTTCCGCGCTCGCGAAGGGGAAACCAGCGTACCCCCACGGCAGTGATGGCGTTGAGCATGAAGGGCTGGGCGATCGCGAGCACGGTCTGGGCGATGACCTGGGCCGTGAAACTCGAGGCCCAGATTCCCTTCGCGAGGCCCGCGAAGGCGGTCAGCGCAGCCCCGATCCCGATGCCGACGCGGATCCCCTTCCGATCGAGCACCCAGGAGGCGGGAAAACAGGCGATCAGGTAGACGACCATGTAGACCATGGCGAGGAAATCGATGTTCAGTATCGACTCGGGGTTGAACTGCCCCTGGTAATAGACCCTGGCGGCGCGGGTGACCGCGGCATGGGAAAGCCACTGAACCTGGGAGGCCATGGTCACCAGCATGAACACGACGAGTACAACCCAGCGGTACGGCGAAGAACCATTTTTCTTAACCATTTCTCCCTCATTCGACTCCAGACTAAAAAAAAGGCGCCCCTTTCGGAGACGCCCCTAGTATACCATGGCCGACCCCTGGGTCGGCTACCGGCCTTTCGGCCAGTGAAAGCCGGTTCTGGAACCGGCCGCTTGGGTAGTAGTCAGTGCCGCCCGAGTCAGCGGCCGATCATTTCTTTTTGCGCAGCGCGGCAAATGGATTGTAGGTCGTGGAATCGTCCGAAGCGTCCATGTACCTGGCTGTTGTCTCGTCTTCCTCTTTCGAGCTCGCCGGTTTCAGGGAAATCCTCCTCGCGGACTGGTCCACGCCAAGAATTTCCACCGATACGGTCTGGCCAACCTTCAAGGCAGGTTCGCGGCCCGTGCCATAGCTCGAGGCCTTGCTGATTTCGGAGCTGTGCATGAGACCGTCGATGCCGGGTTCCAGGGAAACGAAGGCCCCGAAATCGGCCAGGCGAACGACCTTGCCGGTATGCTTCGAACCCTCCGGGTATTTTCCCTTTGCCGTTTCCCAGGGATCGGCGAGGAGGCTCTTCATGCTGAGGCTGATCCGCTCGTTTTTCCAGTCGATTTTAATGATGGAAGCCTGGATTTCCTGGCCGACCGCGAAGAGGGCCTGGATGTCCTCCACCCGGGATCTGCTGATCTCGGAGACGGGCAGGAGGGCCTGGACGCCGCCCAGGTCGACAAAAGCGCCGAAGGACTGGATGGATGTGATGGAGCCCGTTATGACCATGCCCTCGTGGAGGGTTTTCTTCAG
>DBTK01000004.1:20287-21572 GCA_002307015.1 Spirochaetaceae bacterium UBA1318 | reverse complement strand
TTATCCTTGTATTCCTGGATCTTGAAGGACAGGTGCTTGCCGATATATTCAGCGGGATTGTCGGAACGTTTTTCGCCCATCTTGGAATAGGGACAGAAGGCGCGGAACTCGCCGATCCTGATTTCGTAGCCGCCCTTGATTTCCTTCTCGACCAGGCCTTCCACCGGAATTTTCTCGAGATAGGCCTGCTCCAGCATCCCGGCTCCAGCCGTGTTCCCGCTGATCCTCGTGGTGAAACGCATCTCCCCGTTTTCGGCATTGAGGAAGAAAACCCGGAGCTGGTCTCCCACCTTGACGGTGAGCTTCCCCTCCTTGTCGGTCAGCTCATCCCGGTCAAGGATGCCCTCGCTCTTCCCATTAAGCTGCAGGAAAACGCAGTCCTTGGAAATCGACACGACCTCGGTTTGCAGCGCTTGGCCGGGCTTGAAGTAGCCCATTCCGGAAAAACTCTCTTCGTACATCTTTTCAAAATCGTTGACATTCGAGTCTGAATCGAGCGGCTTCATATGTGTACTCCCTGGGAAAACCAAGTATAGCAGGAAACCGTGGTCCGTGAAAACATGTGCGGACCGGGCTCGTCCGGATCTCCCCGAATGAACCGCGCTTCGCTCGACCCGCGCCCATCGGCGCGTCGGTCGTCAAAAAGGGGCGCCAGGGAGGGACTGCCGACAAAAAAGCCGCGCCCTTGCGGGCGCGGCCTGTGTTCACTGAACGGTAGCGGTTAGTAGTCCATTCCGCCCATGCCGCCCATTCCACCGCCGCCGCCGCCACCCATCGCAGGGGCAGCCTTCGGCTCGGGGAGATCCGTGATCGCGCATTCGGTGGTCAGGAGCAGGGCGGCGATGGAAGCCGCATTCTGCAGGGCGCTCCTGGTGACCTTCGCAGGATCGATGATCCCGGCCTTCACCATGTCGACCCATTCCATCTTCGCGGCGTCGAAGCCGATTCCCTTCTTCTCGTTCTTCGCACGCTCGGCGATGATCGCACCGTCCACGCCGGCATTCTCGGCGATCTGGCGGATAGGCTCCTCGAGGGCGCGCTTGACGATTGCGAAACCGACCTTGGCGTCGTCGCCGAGGCTGGCGGCGTCGAATTTCTCGAGGGCGGATGCGGCCTGGATGAGGGCGAGCCCGCCTCCGGCGACGATTCCTTCCTCGATGGCGGCGCGGGTGGCGGACAGCGCGTCCTCGACCCGGTGCTTCTTTTCCTTCAGCTCGACCTCGGTGGCCGCGCCGACGTTGATCACCGCGACACCGCCGGCGAGCTTGGCCAGGCGTTCCTGGAG
>DBTK01000004.1:19767-20021 GCA_002307015.1 Spirochaetaceae bacterium UBA1318 | reverse complement strand
TGGAGCTTCTCGCGGTCGTAATCGGAGGTGGTATCGTCGATCTGGGCCTTGATCTGGGCGATCCGGTCCTGGATGTCTTTCTGCTTCCCGGCTCCGTTGATGATCGTCGTGTTGTCTTTGTCGACCTTGACCGACTTGGCCTGGCCAAGCTGGGTGAGCTCGGTATTCTCGAGCTTGAGGCCAAGCTCGTCGGAGATGACCTCTCCGCCGGTGAGGATTGCGAGGTCCTCGAGCATGGCTTTGCGGCGGTCGCC
>DBTK01000004.1:19231-19517 GCA_002307015.1 Spirochaetaceae bacterium UBA1318 | reverse complement strand
TGGCTTTGCGGCGGTCGCCGAAGCCCGGCGCCTTGACGGCGCAGGTGGTCAGGGTTCCGCGGATATTGTTCACGACCAGGGTGGCGAGGGCCTCACCGTCGACATCCTCGGCTACGATGAGCAGGGGCTTGCCGGACTGGGCGACCTTCTCCAGGATCGGGAGCATGTCCTTCATGTTGGAGATCTTCTTGTCGTGGATGAGAACGTAGGGGTTCTCGAAAACGCAGGTCATGTTGTCGCGGTTGTTGGTGAAGTAGGGGGAAAGGTAGCCGCGGTCGAACTGCAT
>DBTK01000004.1:18612-18912 GCA_002307015.1 Spirochaetaceae bacterium UBA1318 | reverse complement strand
ATGACGCCGTCCTTGCCGACCTTTTCCATCGCCTCGGCGATCTGGTTGCCGATCTCGCTGTCGTTGTTGGCGGAAACGGACGCGACATGGGAGATCTCTTCCTTGTCCTTGATGTCCTTGGCGTTCTTCTTGATCTCGGTGACGGCGATCTCGACGGCCTTGTCGATGCCCTTCTTGAGACCCATCGGGTTCATGCCGGCAGCAACGGACTTGAGGCCTTCCTTGACGATCGAATACGCGAGAACGGTGGCCGTGGTGGTTCCGTCGCCGGCGACATCGTTGGTCTTGGTCGCGACTTCC
>DBTK01000004.1:8300-18328 GCA_002307015.1 Spirochaetaceae bacterium UBA1318 | reverse complement strand
CTGGGCGCCCATGTTCTCGAAGGGATCCGCGAGCTCAACTTCCTTGGCGACGGAAACTCCATCCTTCGTCACGGTGGGTGCGCCGAACTTCTTGTCCAAAAGAACGTTTCGGCCCTTGGGCCCGAGGGTCACTTTGACCGCCCTGGAAATCTGCTCCACGCCCACGAGAAGCTTTCTGCGTGCGTCTTCATCGAATAACAGTTGCTTTGCCATACACTTGTCTCCCTTTCATTTTAAAGGTGGTTGTTGAGGGTTAATCAGGTTTTATAGCCTCACCCTAAAAAATACAACTTCCTTGCCCGAACGCCAACAGAAAAGTAAAAATTCCGACGACGCCGGGGATCATTCGGTACCCGTCCGACGGATTAGCGCCCTTCGGACTGACGGCATCGTTGACCAATCAGCCGTTCTATCATATTATTTGATAAGGACTATGTCTATAACGACCAGCCAACAGATTGCAAAATACTATGAGACCTACCAAACCGTCCCGGTCGTTTTCACGAAGGAAGTGGTCGGTGCGAGCGGACTCATCACCAAACAGGTTTTCCTGAAATGCCTGGGCGAACAGTGGCCCTGCATCATCTACTCGACATCCTTCACCGAAGCCAAGATCATCGTCAACACGCGCGGTGGCCTGAGCGAAAAGGCCCAGAAGGCGAACAACCTGGTGAGCCTCCGGTTCGGCTTCAAGGCGGCCGACAAGAACGATCCGGTCACCTTCTACGTCGGGGCGAAGATCGGCGGGTTCTCTCCATACAACAACGAAAACAGGGACGTCAACTTCGTGACCCTGGCCTACACCCAGCGGCCGCCGGAGGATCTCATCGACATCCTTGGCCAGATCATCGAAACGAACATCAACTCCTCTAAGCGAAGGGAGGACCGCATCCTCGTCACCCCCGAAAGCTGCCGGAAGCTCGGGCTCGGCGCCAAGGAAACCATGGTCTACGTCCAGGGGGTTCCGCGGAAATGCATCCTCCGCGACGTGTCCTTCTCCGGCGCCAAGGTCATCATGGTCGGGATCGCCAAATTTTTACTGCAAAAAGAGATAACGATACGAATCGATCTCGATGATCCCCGCGAGACCGTCACCATCAAGGGCACGGTCGTCAGGTCGGAAGACGTCGAGGGAAGGCGGGACCTGACGGCGATAGCCATCCACTACGACGAGGCCACGGTACCGATGTCCTACAAGCTTCACATCAACAACTATCTGGGACAGCAGCGCAAGAGCGGCTCCGACGAAGGGGAAGAAAAACCCACGGCCGACGAACCCGCCACGCCCCCACCGAAAAAGAACCCGGCATAACCCGGGACAGGCCCATTGTGGGTAAAGGAAGGATAATGACTGGAAACGACCCCCTCTCCCGGATCGTCTATATATCGGTTCCGGAAAATCTCACCCGCTCCATCGGCGGATTCGACATCGACGCGAGCGTTCCCATGCCGGTCGAACTCCCGGCCGGAGCCACCCGGTTCGAGCCGGCCCTGCTCACCTGGGAGGCCATCGTCGCCGGGATGCTCAAGATCCTGGGCTACGACGAGAACAACCTCAAGGCCGACTACTACCGCCGTTTCGTCAAGGCGGTAAAGCCGAACATCTTCACCGAACTTACCGAAACCGGGATCCTCAAGGCGAAAAACCGCCAGTTTTCCGCAGCGGACGAGATCTTCACCGTCCTCGACGGGCTTTTCCCCGACAATGGCCTCGTCATGCTCAACCGCGCCCTGGTCTACGAGGCCTGGGCGACGGCCTCGGGAGAGGCGGGCCGGGAGGCTGAGGCCGACACCCTCAACGACAGGGCCTTCGAGGAGTACAAGCGCGCCGTCGGCTGCGCCAATCCGGAACCGGCGGCCTTCCTCAACTCCGGGTTCTTCTACCTCAAGCTGAACAACATCGAAAAGGCCCAAAGCGCCTTCCGGCGGTACCTCGACGTCGGGACAGAGACGGAGAAGCTCGAGCACGTGAAACAGGCACTGAAGGAAATCGAGTCGAGGAACCTCCTCGACACCCTGTTCAAGGAAGCCTTCGACTTCATCAAGATGGGCCGAGAGGAAGAGGGCATCGAGAGGATCGGCCAGTTTCTGAAAACGAATCCCGGCGTCTGGAACGCCTGGTTCCTGCTCGGATGGGCCCTGAGGAGGCTCGAGCGCTACGCCGAGGGACGAGACGCCTTCCTCAAGGCAATCGAGCTCGGTTCGGAGGAGGTCGATACCTACAACGAACTGTCGATCTGCCTGATGGAACTCGGCGACCTTTCGGGGAGCAGGACGTGGCTCGAACGAGCCCTCCGCAAGGAACCGGAGAACGTAAAAATCATCTCAAATCTCGGATTGACGGCGGTCAAGCAGGGGAAAAACGACGAGGCGAGGGGATTTTTCGAGACGGTCCTGGAACTGGACGGGGAAGACGAGGTAGCGAAGAAATACCTTGGATTCCTCAGAAGCTCGCAATAAAATACATGCCGACGAGGAGCTCGTCTTCGATGAGTTCCTCCCTCAACCGTGCAGGATCCTGCTTTTCGAGCTCGGCGATGTACCAGAAGAAAAGGCCGAGCTTCGGCTCGATCCGGACCGCATACTCGTGGAAATCGGGCTTTCGGCTCTGCTCGCCGAACAAGAGGAAGAACATCTGCCTGCAGACGCGGACGAAAGCGGGCAGTGCGCTTGTCCACTCCCCGTCGACCCCCATGGCGATGAAGTCCCCGATATCCTTGCCCAGCCTGTCCTTGATGATCTCGTCGGACTTTTCGACCCAGGTTTTCTTGATGAGGAGTTCGATGTTGTTCTGGAAGCTCGTCCTGAGGACGTGAATCCCGGAGGCCCTTCCCTTCGCGGCGTTCAGGTATCGGGCAAACTCGCCTGGAATTCCGAGCAGGTCGGCTAGAGCCTCGGCAGATCGATCCATCTCTGCGTTTTCGCGGCTCGAAACGAATCGTTTTAAAATGCTGTGCGCCGTCGATTCCATTTTTTCCGCCACTCGTGCGTCAGATACTCGTAAACCAAGGTCAGGCATACCCTACCATGTCCTAGCGATAAAAAATTGTCAATACAGGCTTTCACATTACCCGAACCGGATGGCTTCCGAGGGAGAAAGATTGGCTGCACGGATTGCGGGCAGGGTGGCGGCGAGCGGAACCGTCGCGAACGAAAGGCCGAGGGCGAGGAGGACGGGGCCGGACTCGAGAAGGGCGGGCCAGCCGGCCAGGGAGGCGACGAGGTGGATCGCAGCGTCGGCGAAGGCGATGCCCAGCATCCCGCCGATCCCGCAGAGAACGAATGCCTCGGCCAGGAACTGGAGGAGTATCGTCCCCTTCGTCGCGCCGAGGGCCTTCCTCGTCCCTATCTCCCCCGTCCTCTCCTTCACCGAGATGAGCATGAGGTCCATCATGCCGAACCCGGCGGCTAGGAGCGAGATCGCGGCGATGGCCGCGACGAGGGCGGTCGCCGTGTCAGAAACATGGTTCATGCTTTCGATCGCCCCCCTGGCGAACTCGACCGAGTACTTGTCCTCCCCCGTTTCCCACCGTCCATGCCCGAGGGCGAGGGCCTCGAGAACGAAGCGTCGCGACTCCTCGAGGAGATCCGGACTCGCGGCCTCGACGACGAGGGTCGAAACGAGGCTCGAGCCGGCATAGCGTTCCGCGGCGCTCGCCGGGAAGAAAAGGGTCCTGTCGTCCGAATCGTCGTAGCCGAAAAGCCGCGAGGCGACTGAGGCTGGAGCCGGTTCGAGGACCCCGATCACAACGACCTCGGCGACGGTGCCGATCCGGAGGGTTTCCCCGACCGGATCGCGGAACCCGAAAAGGGCCTTTTCGAGGCCCGAGCCGAGGACGGCCACGTTTCTCAGGTGGCTTTCGTCCCCCTCGCCGATCCATCGCCCCTTCGCGAGGGTGAAGCCCTTCAGGCGGGAATAATCACGGGAAACCCCGAGAAGCCTCGCCCTTACCGTTCTATCGCCGCGGGCTATCCTGAAGCCGAACCGGATTTCGGGGCTGGCCCCGGCCACGAGGCCGGGATTCGACCGGAGGCGGCGATCGTCCTCCCTCGTCAGGTCGGGCGATGTCCTTTTCCACCCCGTCCTCGCGAGGTAGCCGTAGTTCGGGGTGACCGTCATCGCGGCGGGACGCCCCATCGCCCCGAGCTCCCCGAGCAGGAGATGCCGCGCACCCGAACCGGCGCCGAGGACGGTCACGACGGAGGCGATGCCGACGAGGAGACCGAGGACGGCGAGGGAGGCCTTCCTCCTCTCTTCCACTATGGAGGATAAAGCCGCTGCGAACGCGGGCCTGACCGTCATTTGAACCCCTTTCCGAGGGCCTCGACGGGCGCCAGGCGGGAGGCCGAGACGGCGGGATAGAGGCCGAAGAAACCGGCCGTGGCCAGGCTGAAGAAAAGACCCGACGCCATCCCTCCGAGGGGAAACACGGGAGGCCACCGCAGGAAGGATGAGACCGCGGCGGAGAGGCCGATGCCGAGGACGGCGCCGACCGCTCCCCCCGATCCGCAGATGAAGAGGGACTCAGCGAGGAATTGCCCGAGCAGGTCGCGGTTTCTCGCCCCGATCGCCTTCCTCATGCCGATCTCGCCCTTTCTTTCGGCGACGGACACCAGCATGACGTTCATGATGCCGATGCCGCTCACGGCGAGGGATAGCCCCGCGACGAGGGCCACGATCAGGGTGAGGCACGAAAGGATTCGCTTGAACCGGGCGATCGAGGTTTCGACGGTCCCGACGGAAAAGCGGGGCTTCCCGTCGGTCGACCCGAATCTCGCCTCGAGGTAGCGCCCCAGCAGGAAGGCCGCCCTCTCGACGGCCCCCGACGTCGGGACCTTCACGAGGAGCGAGGGGATTCGGGTGATGGAAGGGGATGATCCGTCCATCCCGGCCATCACCGGGCGGCTCACATAGACGCTCAGGTCGTCCGAACCGTCACCCATGAATCCCGTCTTCCTCGGGGCGAGGAGGCCGACGACCGCGAAATCCCGTCCGCCGATGACGACGGACTTTCCCACCGGATCCGAGCCGTCGGGAAAGAGGGTCAGGGCGGCCCCGTTCCCGAGGAGGGCGACGCGCGAAAGCCGTTCGACGTCCCGGGAATCGATGAGGCGGCCGGAGGAGAAGGGCCATCGCCAGATGGCGAAATACTCGGGGCCGACGCCCAGGGCCTCGAAGCTCCGCGAGACGGTTCCTCGGCAAAGGACGAGCGGCCGCCTGATCTCCCAGGAGAACGGGGCGACGGGGACGATGGCCCTCATCCTTTCGAGATCGGCCGGGGTGAGGAAGGGATCGTCGCCCGAATCCTCGCCAAGGTCCCAATTGGGGGCGATGTAGAGCAGGCGGGAACCGAGGTCCTCGGCCTCGCCCACGATGACGGCCTTGGCCGTCTCGCCGAGAGAAACGACGGCCGTGACCGCGGCGATACCGACCACGAGGCCCAGGACCGAGAGTCCCGTCCGGAGTCGGTAGCGCCCGATCTGGTCCAGGGCCTCGAGAAGTCCCGGATTCAGGGACATCGAACGGCCTCCCGGGGGAAAGGCGCCGCGGGGCACGACGCCGAGTCGGGAAAGATCGGCGGAAGGAACGCCGGCGCAGGAGCGGCCGACGCGGGTCCGTCGGACTCCACGAGCCCGTCCCTGAGGACCACGAGGCGCGAGGCATGGCGGGCGATCTCCCTCTCGTGGGTCACGAGGACGATGGTGGCGCCCCCGGCGTTGAGGTTCCGAAAGATGGCCATGATTTCCTCGCCGGCTCCGGTGTCCAGGTTTCCGGTCGGCTCGTCGGCGAGGATGATCCGGGGACCGGCGACGAGGGCGCGGGCTATCGCCACCCTCTGCCTCTGGCCGCCCGACAGCTCGTTCGGAAAATGGAGGGCACGCCCGGAAAGCCCTACCCGATCGAGGGCCTCGCCCGCCCTCAAGCCCCTCTCCCGGGCCGGCAGTCCGGCGTAGACAAGGGGAAGCTCGACATTCCGGATCGCCGTCATCCTCGGGAAAAGGTTGAAATTCTGGAATACGAAGCCTATCTCCCGGTTGCGGACCCTCGCGAGCCCGTTCCCGTCCATGCCCGAAACCTCGATCCCGGCGAGGAGGCAGGTTCCGGAGGTCGGCCGGTCCAGGGTGCCGATGATGTTCATCAGGGTCGACTTTCCGGATCCGGAGGGTCCCATGACGGCGAGGAATTCCCCCTCCTCGATGCGGAGCGAAACGCCCCTGAGCGCGTCGACCCGGATCCGGCCCGAGCTATAGACCTTGCCGATATTCTCGCAGAGGATGACCGGCGTCGGTTTCGCCCACTCCGCAGGTTTTCCTTCGGGCCGATGATCCGGCCGGATCGCCCGCCGGGTCATGGGCCGGCCTCCCCCACCCCCGAGGACTCCGCGGGAAGCACAGGATTCCGCGGAAGGATTCGCGAGCCGTCGCGGATCGAATCGAGACCGCCAGCCACGACGAGGTCTCCTTCGCGAAGCCCCGACACGACCTCGTACTCGTTGATCGTCGAGGCCCCCGTCACCACGCCGACCCGCCTCGCGACGAAAACCCTGCGGCCGGCTTCCAACCCGGCTTCCGTGGCGACAAAAACCGAGGCGGCCGTTCCGGCACCGTTCTCGGGAAAGGTGCCCGGATTCCCTCCCGAGCCGACGAGGGATGAGGCCGGGATCTTGAGGACCTCGCCCCTGAGCCGCGAAAGGATGCGGGCGGTGCAGCTCGCGCCGGGCAGAGGGGCGAGCCCGCCCTTTTCGAGCTTCAGCGTGACCTTGACCACCCGAGCCGAGCCGACGGTCTGGACGGCCGGCGCGATCCGCTCGACCCTCCCCGAAAGGGGCTGCCCGATCATGCTGTCGCTCGCGATCTCGGCCGGAGCCCCCGGTTCCACCTTGCCGACATCCACCTCGTCCATGTTCACCTCGGCGACGACGGTCGAAAGATCCTCGATCCTCGCGACGGCCGCGCCCGCCTGGACCCGGTCGCCGGGACTCAGGGCGAGTGCCGTCACGACGCCGTCCGAAGGAGACCTGACCGTGCACGAGCCGAGGGCCCGTTTCGCGGCCGCCCAGCCGAGTTCGGCCTCCTCCATGCCCGGGTCCCGGGCGATGTACTCCCCGTCGAGGGACGGGTCCGCCGGAGGTTCGGCCCCGGCGGGAAGCCCGCAGAATGCGAGCAGTTCACCCCTCGCGGCATCGAGGTCGAGTTGGCGGGAGGCGAGGGCATCCCGCGAATCAAGGGAGGCCTGGACCGTTGCGCCCTGGACGGCGAGAAGGCCTTGGGTTCCCTCGAAAGTCCTTTCCGCCTGCTTCCTGGCGAGTTCCGCCCTGACCCAGGCCGCCCTCAGGTCGGCGAGCTTCAGCCTCAGGGCCGAGGCCGTCTCCCGCCGTCCGATCGATGCCCGAAGGAGGGCCTCCTCGCAGTCCCTCGTCTCGAATTCGAGAAGGACCTCGCCCTTTCTGACCCGATCCCCCTCGCGCACGGGGACGCGAAGGACGGCTCCCCCATTCTCGAAGAAGACCGTTCTCGCGCCCGGCGAAACGAAACAGCCCGCCCCTGAGACCCTTTCCTCGAGCGGCCCCCGAGACACCGCCGCGAGATCGACGGAAACGGGGGCGCCGTTTCTCGCGACTGAGCCCATCGCGAAAAGGCAAACAACGGAAACGGCGACAGGGACGGCGAACAGAAAAAGCATCTGTGTTTTTTTCATCGATGCCTCCTTACCGTTGGCACGGCGGAATATCGGGAAAGGCGGGCAGCCCCGAGGCGGAACGCCGTTCGAGGACGAGCAGGAAACGGTCTACACCGATCCGCTCGAGGTCGGCCAATTTCACCCTCAGGTTGTGCTCGGCCGCATCCAGGTCGCCCCTCGTCGCCCGCCCGATCGCGAGGAGCCTCTCAGCCTCGTCCCGCTGACGTCGGGCGTTGCCGATATCGGCGCGAACCAGTCCCTCCTTCGTTTCGAGCGTCCTGAGTCGCGCCTCTAAATTCCGGTCCGCGGCCGCCACCCTCTTCCGGGCGAGGGCGAGGGCATTCACGCTCCGTTCCACTTCCGCCTTCGCCCTTTCCCTCTCGAGGACGGCCCTCCCCGAATCCGTGACCGGAACGGAAAGGCTGAGGGAAATCGAAGGGTTGAGCCTCGCCCTTCGTGCGGCAAGAGCCGATATCGACGACCCGAGATCCTTCGGGGGAAGGGCATCTGCCGGATATGTCGGGGAGACTCCGAGTTCGACGGCGAGGGTCGGAGCAGAATCCCTGCCGAGCAGCAGGATCGCGTCCCGCGAATCCTCGAGGGCGAGGGAGCGCCGGGAGATTTCGGCAGGGACGGAACCGTTCTCGGCCGCATCCTTGCCGGAACCGAACGGAACCGTACCGCCCGCTTCGGGGGGAAGCTCGGGCGATGCGAAATCCGATTCGGGCAGGCCCGTCGCCTCGGAAAGGAGGGCGGCGAGACAGGCGGCCTTTCCCTCGAGATCGACGAGGTCGAGACGCTCGGATGCCAGCCTCAGATCGGCCTCCATCGCCTCGCCAAGGGTTATCGTTCCCTGCGAAAGGCGGACCGCGAGAACGAGGCCGAAGTCCTCGTCGAGGGCTATCCGTTCCCGTTTCAGGGCGAGAGCGGCAACGGCCGAACGCAGGTCGAAATAGTTCCGGGCGAAGTCGAGAACGAGCCCGTTCTCCGTTTCGAGAAGGGCCAGGCGAGCCCGCTCGATCGGTCGATCGCGGCTTCTCGAACGGTCCGCGCGAAAGGCCGTTGTCCCGAAGGGGGTGCCGTTCTCGAACAGGGGCTGGGACCAGGAAAGCGAAACATGGGGGGCCTGGATCACGGAAGGGATCCCGAAGCTCCTCGCCAGATAGGTCGAGTTCCCGGCCGAAAGGGAAACCGTTCCGTCCGTCTCGAGCTTCCGGCTCGCCTCGAGGCCCACGCCGAGCACCCTGGTTCCGACAACCGTATTCGAATCGAGGGGAGAGGGCAGCCACTCCCACGAAAATGAGGGAAGCGAGACGGCGGTGATCCGCGTTCCGTGGGCCGAATCGAAAAGCCCTCCGTCGATCGAAGCCTCGGAGGAGAGGCACCTCGCCTCGGCCATCGCCGGATCGCGCTCGAGCATGAGGGCGAGGCATTCCGCGAAACCCGCGGCACCTTCTCCGGAGACGGAGATCGGGAGAAAGGCGAGAAGGACGAGAGCGATCATCGGCTTCATGACGATGGAACGCGGACGAAAGGATCGGCGATTCAAAACCGGGATCAAGTCGCGGGATCGACGTTCGCGGCGGAAAATCGTATCATCGGACCGTGCCTCTGGCGGACGAAACACAACGACCGGGGAGAAAACCATGGACCATGAAAACCTGACCATAGACGGCAATCCCGACGAGACGGAAATCGAATTCGTCAAGAACGGCCTGAAGGAATTCAACGATGCCATCGTCGGCGATGACGACCACCGCCTCGTGAACTTCGTGGTGAAAAACGAGAGAAATGAAATCGTCGCCGGCCTGATCGGCGGCACCTACTGGGGCTGGCTCTACGTAGACAGGTTCTGGATCCGGGAGGAATACCGGAAACGTGGCCTGGGAAAGAAGCTGCTCGCGATGGCCGAAAAAGAGGCCATCAAACGGGGCTGCGAATTCGCCCACCTGGACACCATGAGCTTCCAGGCCCTCGGGTTCTACCAAAAGCAGGGCTACGAGGTCAGGTGCGAGCTCAAGGATCTCCCCCGGGGCCACAGCAAGTACCTGCTGGTGAAAAGGCTCAACAAGGACCCCGCGGCACGCTGAAGGGATTCCTCGTCGGCCCGGCCCGCGCTGGGCATCACCCGACTTCCGCCAACAAGCTTCGAGGAACTAGCCTTACACGGCGACGAGCCTCCCGGAATCCATCGAGAAAGTCTTGTCGCAGAGCCTCGCAACCTCGGAACGGGAGTGGGAAACCATGATAGCCGTCACCCCGGTCCGTTTCTGGATCGACCGGATTTCGTCGCCGAGTTCGGCCCTCAGGTCCTCGTCGAGGGCCGAGAGAGGCTCGTCGAGGAGGG
>DBTK01000004.1:0-8028 GCA_002307015.1 Spirochaetaceae bacterium UBA1318 | reverse complement strand
GGCTCGTCGAGGAGGAGAATGTCGGGATCCCGGGCGAGGGCGCGGGCGAGGGCCGTCCTCTGCTGCTGGCCGCCCGAGAGTTCCCGGGGAAAGTGGTCGGCGCAGCCTTCCATCCGGGTGAGCTCGAGGAGGTCGCGGACCCGTGCCGGATCGGGGTTGGCGAAGAGGATGTTTCTCCTGACGGTGAGGTGGGGAAAGAGGGCGTAGTCCTGGAACACGAAGCCGATGTTCCTCTTCCTCGCCGGGAGGTGAAAGCCTCGCTCGCCACTGTACCAGAACTCGCCGTCGCGGGCGATGAAGCCTCCGTCGGGCCTCGTGAGCCCGGCGAGACAGCGGAGCATGGTCGTCTTGCCGCTCCCCGAAGGACCGATGACGCCGAGGAAGCACCCCTTCTCGAGCGAGCCTTCCACATCGAGATCGAAAATCTGCTTCCCGACGACGTACCGCTTTTTCAGATGGAAATCGATCATCCCCTGGCCCGCCTTTCCCTCCGCTGGAGTCGGTTGAGCAGGAGGACGCCGGCGTAGCTCGCCACGACCAGGATCAGGGCGTAGACGTGGGCGGCCCGGAAATCCTGGGCCTCGACCCTCTCGTAGATCGCGATGGAAACCACCTTCGTCGCCCCCGGGATGCTGCCGCCGATCATGAGGACGACCCCGAACTCGCCGAGGGTGTGCGCGAAGGTCATGACGAGGCCGGCGAGGACGGCCGGCCTCATGTTGGGCAGGACGATCCTGACCGCGGTCTCGAGCCTCCCCTTCCCCAGGGTGTAGGCGGCGTCGAGCAGGTTCCCCGGCACGGCGATGATGCCGTTCCTGAGGGAGGTCAGCATGAAGGGAAAGCCCGAGATGCAGGAGGCGATCACGAGGCCGGTGAATGAGAAGGCGAGCCTCGTCCCGAAGAGCCTCTGGAAGCCCGCCCCGATGAAGGATGAAGGGGAGAGGACGATCAGGATGTAGAAGCCGAGCACCGTCGGGGGAAGGACGAGGGGGATGGAAAAGAAGGATTCCACGTACGGGATCCATCGCCGCCCCGACCGGGCGAAGACCCAGGCGAGGGGAAACGAGACGACGAGGAGGATTCCGGTCGTCCAGAGGGCGAGGAGGAGGGAAACGCGGAACGGAACGAGGTCGATCCCCATCCGGTCGCCTAGGGCGCCGAGTAGCCGTACTTCAGGAAGACGGCCCTCGCCTCGGGGGAGAGGAGGAAATCGGCGAACGCCGCCGTCGCGGGATCGGTGCCCGAGCCCTTCAGGATCACGAAGCCCTGGTCGATCGGGGCATGCCAGGAGTCGTCGATCTCGATCCAGTTGACGCCCTCCCTGTCGTAGGCGGCGATCTCCTTGGTGAAAAGCGCCGACTTGTTGACGAAGCCGATACCGGAGACGAGGGTGAACTGGACGGCCTGGGCTATCGACTGGGCGGTGACGAGCTTCGGCTGGATCTCGTCCCAGAGCCCCGCCTTGACGAGGGATTCCTTCGCCGCCAGGCCGTAGGGTGCGATCTCGGGATTCGCGATGGCGATCTGGACCACAGCGGGATCCCGAAGCGCCTCGAGGCCCTTCGAGAAGTCCATCGGCTTCACGCTGAGAAGGATGAGCTTTCCCCTCGCGTAGATCCTGGGCGCACCGTCGGCGAAACCGTCGGCGTAGAGCTTTCTGGGGGAATCCACGTCGGCCGACATGAAGATCCGGTAGGGGGCTCCGTTCCGTATCTGGGTCGAAAGGGTGCCGGAGGCGCCGAACACGAAATCGACGCCGAAGCCGGGGGATTTCTCGAGGAAAGCCGAGGCGAGCTGATCCTTGATCGAGGCGATGTTGGCGGCCGCCGCGACGATCAATCGGCCCGAAGTCGCCTCTTGGGCGGCGAGGCCGGAAAAGGAACCGAATGCGAAAGTGAAGACTGCAACGAAAACCATGAGCTTTCTCATCGTGTCCTCCGTCGAATGATATCCTTGTATACCACCTGAATCCGTACAGCAATAGCTTAATGGAATTTTGCTACCCTCCCCAAGCCTGAAAACTTCGGGTCG
Source organism: Spirochaetaceae bacterium UBA1318 (assembly GCA_002307015.1). Lineage (GTDB taxonomy): Bacteria > Spirochaetota > Spirochaetia > Treponematales > UBA1318 > UBA1318. The sequence goes on along the minus strand of DBTK01000004.1, from coordinate 5,997 downwards.
GTCACCATTCCCGTTTCAGCAGCAGCCTTGACGGCGGACGATTCCGCCGCCACAGGGATTCTCGAAACAGGAAAAAATGGCAGCGGCGGACTTCCTAAAGCGAATGAGCGAGAACGCCGCGGCTGCCATTGATGAAGAGGGGAGCAAAAAGACGCAATGAAAACGAGATTTCTCAAGGCCTCCATCCTCTCGATATCGATTCTCACCCTTATGACCGGCACGGCTATCTCGCCTGCCCTCGGCGAAATCAGCGCGGCTTTCCCCTCGGTCGGCCCCACATGGATACGACTTATCGTGACCATCCCGGCCTTCATGATTGTCATTTGCTCCATGCTGTGCGTAAGCCTGAGCAAGTTCATCAGGAAGCGCACGCTCGTCCTCTGCGGTGTCGGACTCTATGTTGTCGCGGGCGTAGGAAGCGCGTTTGCCCCGTCATTCTGGTTCCTTTTCGCAAGCCGTCTGATTCTGGGAATGGCAGCCGGCGTCTTCGTGCCTCTCGCCAACGCCCTGATCCTGGACTTCTTCGAGGGACGCGAGAGCGGACGCATGATGGGATTGGCCGCCATGTGCAACAACGTTGGTGGAATGATAGGACCCTTTTGCGCTGGCGTATTGGCTACCGTGAGCTGGCGCCACACCTTTCTCATCTACCTGATGGGCGTGCCGGTTCTTATCCTCTGCCTGCTAGGGCTGCGCGAACCGCCACGAGCGAAAATAGCCCGGCCAGAGAAAGGCAAGATGCCTGCCGAAGTGTTTTTACTCGGGGGGGGTGACCGTGCTCTACATGATCGCCTTTACGACGGTCCCGGTGAACCTCTCGCTCTTCGTGTCAGGAGAAAAGCTCGGATCGGCAGGGGCCGTCGGCGCGATTCTCGCCGTCTTCTCTTTCTTCGGAATGCTTGAAGGCTTTTTCTTGACGCAGCTCATGCGCGTGCTGAAGAAGGCCCTCATTCCATTGGCGCTCGTGTTGATGAGTTTAGGGTTCGGCTTGCTTTACATCTCTCGCGATATGGGCATGATCTTAGCCTCCGTGGTCGTTTTCGGCGCGGGCTCGGGCAGCATCATCCCCTACCTGTTCTTGGCGGCATCGCGAAAGGCTCCGAAGGAATCGTCTACACTCGCCATGGCCGTCATCAGCAGTTGCGTGTATTTGGGACAATTCCTGATGCCGTTGGCATTCGCCCTGGTTGGCGTAGCGAGTGGAGATTCATCCATCAGGTTCGGTTTTTTCGTGTTGAGCTTCTGTCTGGCGCTCGGTGGTTTGGTCGCTTCACTAATTGCCATCATGAGAAAAAAGGCAGCGCCAGGGCTGGCCTCTTTGGAGCTGGTCTCGATGGAAAGCGAATGTGCGCGGCCTTCCCGGGGCGGTGTCGATTCGAACTGAACGAGAAGATACACGTGCGACCATGCTGTCGTGGCATAGTGCGTACTCAGGTATCCTAGGTATACTGCCCATTTCCACAATTAACCGGAACCTGACCGGCGGAAATTTGCGGCTTCTATACACATCTTTGAATATATGGTATTACCCAAGAAGTGGAGATCCCATGAACGAACTGTTTCATTGCGGCATCGATATCGGTTCGACGACGGTCAAGATAGTCATCATCGATCGAGCCGCGAAAACCCTGTACTCGAGCTACGAACGCCATCGGTCCGACATCAGGGCCACCATCATCCAGGTTGTCGAGGGCGCCTACGCCTTTATGGAAGAACGCCATCCCGGCTCGACGGTGTCGGCACGCGTCACCGGATCGGGAGGACTGTCGGTTTCCCACTGGCTCGGCATCCCCTTCGTGCAGGAGGTGATAGCCGGCACGAGGGCCGTCAGGCGCTTCATACCCCAGACCGACGTCGCCATCGAGCTCGGCGGCGAGGACGCCAAGATCACCTACTTCGGCGACTCGGTCGAGCAGAGGATGAACGGAACCTGCGCCGGCGGAACCGGGGCCTTCATCGACCAGATGGCCGGCCTCCTCAGAACCGACGCCTCGGGACTCAACGAGCTCGCCTCCCGGCACACGACCATCTACCCGATCGCCGCGCGTTGCGGGGTCTTCGCCAAGACCGACGTCCAGCCCCTCATCAACGAGGGCGCGGCGCGGGAGGACATCGCCGCGAGCATCCTCCAGGCCGTCGTCAACCAGACGATTTCCGGCCTCGCCTGCGGCAAGCCGATCCGAGGCAGGGTCGCCTTCCTCGGCGGGCCCCTCCACTTCCTCCCCGAAAGCCGCCGCCTCTTCATCGAAACCCTGAAGCTCTCCCCGGACGAAACCATCGTCCCCGAGAACTCGCAGTTCTTCGTCGCCCTCGGCGCGGCCCTCGTCGGCCTCGAGGACTCCTCCAAGCCGGACGCGTCCGCGGCGGACTCCCAACCCAGGCCTGAGCCGGGCAAGGCCGCCGATCCGGTCTCGATGCCGGTCATCCCGATGAAGCAGCTCCACGACCGGGTCCAGGACCTCTGCACGATGCAGGCCCCGGAGGTCGAGCGCCTCGAGCCCCTGTTCGCCTCCGAGGCCGACTACGCGGACTTCAGGGCCGCACACGACGACTTCCGCGTGCCCCGCGCGCCGCTCGCGGAGGCCTCGGGCCCCTGCTACCTCGGCATCGACGCGGGCTCGACCACGACGAAGGCGGCCCTGATCGACTCGAACGGCGCCCTTCTTTTCGACTCCTACGGCGGGAACGGGGGCGATCCCCTCGGCCACGCGATCACGATCCTGAAGGAGCTCTACGCGAAGCTTCCGCCCCGGGCCTCGATAGCCCGCTGCTGCGTCACCGGCTACGGCGAGGGCCTCCTCAAGGCCGCCCTCCGCGCCGACGACGGCGAGGTCGAGACGATAGCCCATTACGAGGCGGCGAGGGCCGTGCTCCCCGGCGTCGACTTCATTTTGGACATCGGCGGCCAGGACATGAAGTGCCTCCGCATCCGGAACGGCGTCATCGTCTCCATCCTTCTCAACGAGGCCTGCTCCTCCGGCTGCGGCTCCTTCCTCGAGAACTTCGCCCAGGGCCTCTCCCTGGACATCAAGGAATTCGCCTCGAAGGCCCTCTACGCCGCCCACCCGGTCGACCTCGGAACCCGATGCACGGTCTTCATGAACAGCCGCGTGAAGCAGGCCCAGAAGGAGGGGGCGAGCGTCGGCGACATCTCCGCCGGCCTTTCCTACTCGATCATCAAGAACGCCCTTCTCAAGGTGATAAAGCTTCGCGACCCGGCGGCCATCGGCAAGAACGTGATCGTCCAGGGCGGAACCTTCTACAACGACGCCGTGCTCCGCGCCTTCGAGCGGGTTTCGGGCCGGACGGCGGCGAGGCCCGACATCGCAGGCCTCATGGGAGCCTACGGCGCCGCCCTCATCGCGAGGCGTAAGGCGGAAGAGGCCCTCACGGATTCCTCCCCGGCCGACTCGGCACAGCCGGTCGATGCCGGGATGGAAAGCCCCCGCACCGGCCTCCTCGGTCTCGACGAGCTCGAGGACTTCAGGAGCTCGACCGAGATGAGGCGATGCGGCAAGTGCGCGAACAACTGCCTCCTCACGATCAACAGCTTCCCCGGAGGCAGGCGCTTCGTCTCCGGGAACCGCTGCGAGCGCGGGGCCATCGTATCGGACTCACCGAAGGACGCCGCATCCGATGCGGCCCGCGAAGGCCGCGAGAAACTGCCGAACCTCTTCGCCTGGAAGTACTCACGGCTTTTCAGGTACTCCCCCCTCGCCGAGGCGGACGCCCCGAGGGGAAGGGTCGGGATCCCGCGGGTCCTCAACATCTACGAGAACTATCCCTTCTGGTTCACCTTTTTCACCAGGCTCGGCTTCCGGGTCGAGCTCTCGGCGAGGTCGACCCGGGGGATCTACGAAAAGGGCATGGAGACCATCCCCTCGGAATCCGTCTGCTATCCCGGGAAGCTCAGCCACGGCCACATCGTGGACCTGGTCGAAAAGGGAATTAAGTTCATCTTCTACCCCTGCATCCCGTACGAGCAGAAGGAGGACCAGGGCGCAGGGAATCACTACAACTGCCCGATCGTCACCTCCTACCCCGAGGTGCTCCGAAACAACGTCGACGCCCTCCGTTCGGGAGACATCCTCTACAAGGATCCCTTCCTGCCCCTCTACGACCGGAAACGGCTCAAGGAGCGCCTCGCCGAGGTCCTGCCGGAATTCTCGATCCCGGCCTCCGAGATCGACGCGGCCGTCGACGCGGCCTGGGCCGAGCAGGACGCGTTCAGGGCCGACGTCCGCGCCGAGGGGGAGAGGACCCTCGCCTACATCCAGGAGAAAGGGATCCGCGGCGTCGTGCTCGCGGGCAGGCCCTACCACATCGACCCCGAGATCCACCATGGCATACCCGAACTGGTGACCACCCTCGGGATGGCCGTCCTCACCGAGGACGCCGTCTCCCACCTGGGGACGATCGCGAGACCCACCCGCATCGTCGACCAGTGGGTCTACCACACCAGGCTCTACGCCGCGGCGAGCTTCGTCGCGACGAGGCCCGACCTCGAGCTCGTCCAGCTCAACTCCTTCGGCTGCGGCCTCGACGCCGTCACCACCGACCAGGTCGACGAGATCCTCGAGCGAGCCGACCGCATCTACACGGTCATCAAGATCGACGAGGTGTCGAACCTGGGCGCCCTCCGGATCAGGCTCCGCTCCCTCGCGGCGGCCCTCGCGGAACGGGAGCTGGACGCGAGGTTCAGGATCGTGGATACGGGCCGCGACGCCGTCCCGCCGGAGGAAGCCCCCGCCTCACCCTACGGCGTCGGGAGGCCCGCCGACCCGGCGCGCAACCGGAAAGCCGAACCGCTCTGGAAGCGGCCGATCTTCACCGCCGAGATGAAGGAAAAGGGCTACACCCTCCTCGCGCCCCAGATGTCCCCGATCCATTTCAGGCTCATCGAGAGGGCCTTCACCCTTTCGGGCTTCAACCTCGTCATCCTTCCCTCGACGGACAAGAACGCCGCGAACTGGGGCCTCCGGTACGTGAACAACGACGCATGCTTCCCCTCGATCCTGGTCGTCGGCCAGATGATGGAGGCCCTGATGTCCGGCACCTACGACCTCGAGCGGACCGCCCTCATCATCACCCAGACTGGCGGGGGCTGCAGGGCGACGAACTACATCGGCTTCATCAAGAAGGCCCTCTCGGACGCGGGGCTCTCCCGGATTCCCGTCCTCTCCCTCAACGCGGTGGGCCTCGAGCAGAATCCGGGGTTCACTCTCACCCCGTCCCTCCTCAACCGTGCGATCCAGGCCGTCGTCTACGGCGACGTGCTGATGAGGGTCCTCTATCGCGTCAGGCCCTACGAGGCGACGAGAGGGGCCGCCGACGCGCTCTACGAATACTGGAACGCCCGCTGCCTCAAGGCACTCGAAAAGCCCTTTCCCCTCACCTACCGGAAGACGATACGGGGGATCGTCAGGGACTTCGACCGGCTCCCCCTCAGGGACGTCAGGAAACCCCGGATCGGCGTCGTCGGCGAGATCCTCGTCAAATTCCACCCGACGGCCAACAACGACATCGTCGGCACCCTCGAGCGCGAGGGGGCCGAGGCCGTCGTCCCCGACCTGACGGATTTCTTCCTCTTCGGGTCCACGGGAAACGCCTTCCGGTATCGGGAGCTCGCGGGGAGCCTCAAGAACAAGCTGTCCGCCGACCTCGTGATCGCCTTCATCGAACTGTACCGGAAGGGAATGAAACGGGAGCTGGCCCGGTCTGCCCGCTTCACCGCGCCGAAATCGATACACGAACTGGCCAAGGGAGTCCACGACATCGTCCAGCTCGGGAATATCATGGGGGAGGGATGGTTCCTCACCGCCGAGATGGTCGAGCTGATCGAAAGCGGCGTCACCTCGATAGCCTGCATCCAGCCTTTCGCCTGCCTTCCGAACCACGTCACCGGCAAGGGCATGATCAAGGAACTGCGCAGGCGGTATCCCGGCGCGAACATCGCGGCCGTCGACTTCGACCCCGGCGCGAGCGAGGTCAACCAGC
>DBTK01000043.1 GCA_002307015.1 Spirochaetaceae bacterium UBA1318 | reverse complement strand
CGCGGCTTGACTTAATACATAGGAGGCACGAAAAACATTAAAAGGTATTTTCTCTTTCGTGGCTTCGTGCTTTCGGAGTATCATGGGTTCCGGGGCATCTCCCCCCTCAGCACCGCGTACTGGTAGCAGTCGTGCCAGAGGGGGGATCCGCTCCCGTCCCTTCGGAAAAAGGCGCTTTTCAGGAAATGGCCCTCTCTCCTCATCCCGACCTTCTCCAGGAGCCTCCAGGAGGCGACGTTCACCGGGTCGCATTTCGCGATCACCCGATGGACGTCCATGGCCGCAAAGCCATGCCCGAGGAGGGCCCGCGAGGCCTCCGTTCCGAAGCCGCGGTTGTGGAAACGGGGATTGAAGATGTAGCCCAACTCCCAGGTACGAAATTCCTCGGGCTCCATAAGGGCGAAGTAGAGGTGGCCGATCATCCTGGACGTTTCCCTCAGCTCGACGGCGAGAAAGACATCGGCCTTTTTCCGTTCGTCCACCAGTTTTCCGGCTTCCGCGAGGTCGATCGGGCTTCCGGGTTCGAACCGGTAGGTCTCCTCGAGGGAGAGATATTCGTGGAGGTCGCCGACATCCCGATCCTCGAAATTCCTGACGACCAGTCTCTCGGTCTCGATTCTTGTCATGCAAGGCCCCCTTGGTGAGCCATTGTAGCGCGAAATCGGCCGGTATGGACTCCCCCCCGCGAGCCATGCTACCCTGCCGCCATGATTCTTGAAATAATCGCAACCACCGTCGAGGACGCCCTGGCCGCCGAGAAGGGTGGCGCGGACAGGCTGGAATTGATATCGGGACTTTCCGAAGGGGGAATCACCCCGAGCGCCGCCCTCGTAAGGCGCGTCTGCGGAGCCGTCTCCATCCCCGTGAACGTCATGATCCGGGTACGGAGCGGAAACTTCGCCTACACGGCCGAGGAGCTCTCGGTCATGGTCGAGGACGCCGGGAACATGAAGGCCCTCGGCGCCTCGGGGCTCGTGTTCGGCGCCCTGGACGGGAACGGCCGCCTCGACCTCGCCGCCCTCGATTCGATCCTCGAGGCGGCGAAGGGCCTGCCGGTCACCTTCCACCGGGCCTTCGACGCCGCGCTCGAGGCCGCCTTCGGGGCGACGGGCGCCGACGGATCAGCCCGCACCGCCTCGGCCCTCGGCCTCTACGCCTCGCTCGGGAACCGGCGGCCGGTCGCCCGCATCCTGAGCTCGGGAGGGGCCTCCACCGCAATCGAAGGCTCGGCCGTCCTCGCCACCCTCGTGCGGGCTTCGGCCGGGGGCGGACCCCGCATCCTCGCCGGGGCCGGGCTCAGTGCCTCGAACCTTGTTGGCCTTATCGGGAAAACCGGCGTCGGCGAGGTCCACCTCGGAACCTCGGTCCGCTCGATCATGTCGGGGGTCGACCGGGTCGACGAGGAAAAGGTGAGAACGGTGCGCGGAGTGATCGGCTCACGCCCGGCGTGACGGCCGGAATCACGCGCCTCCCGACCTTGCCGCCGGGATCGGAACCTACGCGCCCGGCTTCGTCTCGTCCGTCATGAAGCCGGCTATCGCCGCAAAGAGGGCTTCCTCGAGGGAAACCGAGTCGAAGTTGTGGCCGGCCCCCGCCACGGGGATGTAGCGCTTCCGGCCCGGGTAGGAATCGAAGTACCGCCTCGACTCGGATTCGGGGACGACGGGGTCAGCGCTTCCATGGATGACGCAGACGCTCCCCCGGTAGCCCGAGGCCCGGCCGGGGAGGTCGAGCGAGCGAAGGTCGGGAAGGAAATCCCGACCGAGAACGAGGCCCCCGATATCAGTCCCCCCCGCCCCGTCGACGCGATCCCGATTCTCGCGCAGCTTCGCCTCGGCGATCGAGACCATGTTCCCCGCCGGGGCGACGAGGATGAGGCCGGCCGGTTTCCGTTCCGCCTCGGCGGCGACGATGGCCGCGATCACCCCGCCCATGCTGTGCCCGAGGATGAAGACGTTCTCCTGAACGAGGGGGGGCAACCCCGCGACGCTCGCGTGGATCATTTTCGCCTCGCCGATCTCGAGCGAGAGGGTCATGTCGCGAAACTCGCCGTCGCTCTCGCCCGATCCGGAGAAGTCGTACCTCAGGCTCGCGATGCCCCTCGCCTCGAGGTACCGGGAAAGCTTCACGTAGAGGAAATGGTTCTCGACCTTGGTCCCCGTAAACCCGTGGAAGATCACGAGGAGGGGCGTCCGCGGCCCGGCATTTTCGGGTACATGGAGCATGCCCCGCAGCGTCTTCCTTCCCGCAATCAATTCCATAGCCCGCTGCATAGCTCAGCCCTTTACCGCGCCGTCGGCGAGGCCCTTGATGAAATACTTCTGGAGTCCGAGATATACGGCCGTCATGGGGAAGATGCCGATGAGGCATCCGGCCGCCACGAGGTTGATATCGTTCTGGTACTGGGAAACGAACTGGGAAAGAGACACGGCGATCGTCTGGACGTCCTTCTTCTGCAGGAAAAAAACCGAGAACTGATAATCGTTCCAGATCAGGATGCCGCAGAGGATGACGATGGACGAGGTGATGGGCTTGAGCAGCGGAAACACGATCCGGAAAAAGAGGGTCGCGCTGTTGCAGCCGTCGATGCGGGCCGCTTCGTCCAGTTCCCTCGGGATCGTCTTGATGAAATTGGTGTAGAGGTAGACGCAGAGGGGAAGCTGGAAGGTCACGAGGATGAGGATGATGGCCCAGTAGGTGTTCATGCCGTGGATATCCACGATGAATTTGTAGAGCGGGACGAGGACGGCCAGGGGCGGGACGACCATGCAGGAAACGAGGAGGGCGCTCACGAAGCCGTTCAGTTTCGTCTGCCGCCTCGCGAGGGGATAGGAAGCGAGGGAACCCACGAAAACGATCAGGACGAGGGAAATCGCCGTGATCAGGGCGTTGTTCACCAGGGCGCGGGAGAGGTGGGCGCTCGTCCACGCGTTCCTGAAATTCGTCAGGTAGAGGGCCGTCGGCGGAGCCCAGAGCGAGGTTCCCAGGCTCGAGGCCTTCACGGACATCGTCGCGAGGACGTAGAGCGGAATGGTATAGAGGAGGCCGATGACGACGAGGCCCGAGGCCTTCAGGATGTTCTTGATCATAGATCGACCCTCTTGCGTTTGAAGAACTCGAGCAGCATGACGGACAGGATCACGATGATCGCGAACATCAGGATGCCGAGAGCCGCGGCATAGCCGGCGTTCTGCTTGGAGAAGTAGAGATCGTACATCATGGTCGAGAGAGACTGGGACGCGTAGCCGGGGCCGCCGTCCGTCGTCGCGACGATGACGTCGAAGAGCTTCATGCCGCCGATGGTGTTGAAGATGACGCTCGAGGCGAAGGCCGGAACGAGCAGGGGCACCGTCACGAACCTGAAGCGCTTGAACGGAGAGGCTCCGTCGATCACCGCCGCCTCGTGGTAGGACGGGGGAATCGACTGGAGGCCGGCCAGGAACATGACCATCGATACGCCGACGAACTGATAGGAGTTCACGAGCATGATGATCCAGACCGACCGACGTCCGTTGGCGAACCAGTCGACCGGCTCCTTCGCGAAGAGGGCGAGGATGTCGTTCACGGCGCCGCCGTTGTACCGGAAGAAGAAGTACCAGATATAGCCCATGATCAGCGGGCTGATGATCACCGGCAGGTAGACGACGGTCCGGACGACGCTCTTGATCCTCCGGTTGCCGTCGAGGAAGAGGGCCAGGGCGAGGCCGAACACGGTCTGGAAGAAGGTGCTGCCGAGACCGTAGATGAAGGTGTTCACGATCGTGTTGAGAACGTTCTTGTCGCCGAACATCGTCAGGTATTGCTCGAACCCCACGAAGCGGAAGGACGAGGAGTAGCCGTTCCAGTTCGTGAACGAAATGTAGATGCCGCGGAAGAACGGGTAGAAGATGAAGACCGAAACGAAGGCGAGGGCCGGCAGGTACATGACGTTCACGCTGCCGGCGGCGACGCTCGCTTTCAATTTCTTAATGCGGGAACCGGGCCGCCCCGGACGGGAGTTTCTGGAATGCATTCGTTTCCTCGGAAGCCGTGATTTGGGGAGGGCCGCTGGCCGCGAAGGAAGCGCCTGGCTTCGCCGGCGGCCAGCGGTTTTCTGAAGGTCGCCTACTTCGCGTTCCGAAGCCGGAGGTATTCCTTCTTCATGTTGTCGGAGAAATCCTTCGGGGTGATGCCGCCGGCGAGGAGGTCCTGGCCGTTCTTGCACATCACGTCCCACATGCCGTTCGGAAGCAGGGCCCTGTCGAAATAGGGGAAGATCTTCGCCGACTTGTAGGTCGTGTAGTCCTCGGTGAGATCGCCGAGGTTCGAGACGACGCCGTCGAGACCGGCCGGGATGCCGTTCGCCTCGGACACCTTCTTGAGGTTCGGGGTCTGGGCGAAAAAGGCCACGTACTTCTTCGCGGCGTCGACGTACTTGGAGTCCTTCCAGACGCCCCAGGTCGTCCGCTCTCCGCCGATGAAGGTGGGCTTGTCGCCGTCCCAGTAGGCCGGGATCGGCATCATGCCCGCGTGGAAATCGGGGTTGATCTTCTTGATCTCGGTGATGATGTAGGCGCCGTAGCAGCCGCCGATCGCGGCGGTTCCCTTGGCGAGGGCTTCGACCGAATCGGTGTACTTCGCGGTGAGGATATCCTTGTTCAGGTACTGCTTTTCCTTGAGCAGGAGCAGATTCTTGGAAATCTCGTCGTACTTCGTCCAATCGAAGCTTCCGTCGAGAAGCTGGGCCGAATAGTTGTGCGCCGGGGAGCTCACGTAGTAGGCCGTCGAGTTGAAGTCATAGTAGCCGCCGATCGGCCAGGAGTCGCCGCCGCCGTAATGCAGGGGGGTGATCTTTCCGCCGCTCTTCGTCTTTATCGCCTCGCAGACCGCCAGGAGTTCCTTGAAGGTTGTTGGTACCTTGAGGCCGTACTGCTTGAAGATGTCCTTGTTGTAGGTCATGCCGGTGATGTCGAGGTCCATCGGAAGCACGCAGAGCTTGCCCGACTTGTCCGTGATCACGTCGCGGATCGAGCCCTGGACTCGGGACGCCCAGGCTTCCTTGCTCAGGTCGGCAAGGTACTCGTCGTAGCGCGCCACGGCCCAGCCGTGGGTCGAAAAGACGTCGGGAAGGTCGTTCGACGCCATCTTGATTTTCATCATGCTCTCGTAGTCCTTGCCGTAGGACTGGAAATCGACCTCTATGTTCGGATTGGCCTTGCGGAAATCGTCGGTGATCGCCTCGAGCACACCCTGCGCGATCTGCGACTGATTGTTGAACACGGACAGCTTGGCCTTTGCGCCGTCCGCACCCCAAGCCGTCGTTCCGCAGATGACCGTGGCCACGAGCAGGACGAGGGCGACGTTGAGCTTTTTCATGAAATCTCCTCCTTTGAGGTAATCATGGTACGGGCCCTTTCGGGAATCGGCCAGTGCATCAAAACTCCGAAACGCATGCCATTTTCTACACTGACATCACGATTTCCGGATGGAACGCGAGCGCGGCCCGTCGCGCCGGCGAAGCTTGACAAGGCGGGGAACGCCGTAAAGAATGGGCCGATGCCCCTGATCCGATCGCTCAGAGCGAAACTGATGCTCCTCTTCATCTGCGCCGTTATGGTGCCGTCGATCCTCATGCCCCTCCTGATCTCGAGCTATTCGAAGGACATCATCGTGGCCGAATCGAGGACGCTCACCGACTCGGTGATCCGGATGATGGGCCGCACGATTCAGATGTACCAGAACGACCTGGAGCGGCTGACCATCGTCCCCTACCTCAACGACGACATCATGTACGCCATCAAGTACAAGTCGAGCTCGGCCTGGGCCCTCGCCTCGGACTACGACAGGCTCGTCGCCGACAGGGCCCTCAATTCGACCCTTCCCATGTACATGCAGAACACCAGGGCCGACATCCTGAACTTCGCCCTGATCCTGAGGAACGACGCCGTCTTCTTCGCGAACAAGAGCAGCTACACGAACCTCGTGAACGGCTACGACTACACCAAGCAGGCCTGGTTCCAGGCGGCGATCAAGGCCGACGGCAAGGCCATCTTCACCGGCATCCACCGGTCGGACTACCTCACCTCGTCGAACGACAAGCCCGTTTTCTCCGTCGCGAGGATGATCAAGGATCCCGACTCGAAACGCTACCTCGGGGTCATCGTCGCGGACGCCGACACCAACGTCCTGAGCGGACTCCTGAACGGCGTCGATTTCGACGTCAGTTCGAAAATCGCCATCCTCGGCGAAGATGGCAAGCTGATCCACGCGAACGCCCCGCTTTCACCGGAGGTCCTCGACCAGCTCGCGAAGGGGGTCTCCACGGTGAGCACGCGGGAAGATTCCTACCAGGTCGTCTCCTCCACCGTGCCGGGATCGAACTGGAGGATCAGCGTCCTCCTCTCGAACAGGGAATTGTCGTCGCGCGTCCTGTGGATCTACCTGGTCGGCGCCTTCTTCATGGCCGTCGGCATCGGGATGGCCGTCTTCCTCTACCGCTCAGTGTCCTCCCTCATCGTCGCGCCGATCGAGACGATGATCGGCGTCATGAAGCTCGTGCAGACCGGAAACTTCGACGTCCCGGTCGAGATCGAGGGCAAGTACGAAATCTCCGATCTCGCCGACGCGCTGGATCGGATGATCCGCGAACTGAAGGATCATATCAACCGGGAATACGTCGCCGCCCTCGACAAGAAGACGGCGGATTACAGCGCCCTGCAATCCCAGATCAGGCCCCATTTCCTCTACAACACCCTCAACGGATTCCTGGGCCTCAACCGGAAGGGCGAACGCGACAAGCTCGAAAAATCCATCCTCGACCTGACCGACATGATGAGGTACATCCAGGACGACGGTGACTGGGTCCTTCTGGAGCAGGAGCTGGAATTCCTGGACAGCTACTGCAGGCTCCAGAAGCTCCGTTTCCCCGACCGCCTCGATTTCGAGATCCAGTGCGATCCCGCCCTCCGGCGCATGAGAATACCCAAGCTCCTCATCCAACCGATCGTGGAGAACTCGATCATCCATGGCGTAGAGCCGCTGGACAGGCCCTGCCGCATACTCGTATCGGTCCTGCCGGAAACCGATGGTTTCGTCACGATTCTCGTGAAGGACGACGGCGCGGGTTTCAACGGGGACGACTCCGGGCCGGACAAGGGCATCGGGCTTTCGAACGTAGCGGAACGGCTCTCGCTCTCCTTTCACGACGGGAGCTTCTCGATCTCCTCCGATCCGGGAAAGGGAACCACGGTAAGGATTCGCCTTCCGCCTGAGAATCTGGAGATCACGCCATGAGGCTGGTCATCGCGGACGACGAGGAGATGGCGCGGTTCGTGCTCCGCAGCATGCTCGAGGATCTCGGCGTCGAGTTCTCCCTCGAGATCCTGGGAGAGGCGAAAAACGGGGCCGAACTTCTGGACCTCGTCGACGAAAAGCGGCCCGACGCCGTGTTCGTCGACATCAAGATGCCGGTGCTCGACGGACTCGAGGCGATACGGATAGGCAGGGAACGGTTCCCCGAGACCGACTGGATCATCCTGACCGGCTTTTCCGAATTCGAATACGCGCGGGAAGCCGTGCGGATCGGCGCGGCGAACTACCTCCTCAAGCCGACCAAGCCGGACGAGCTTCGATCCGCCCTTCTGGCTCTCATCGGTCCCTTCGCGAGGAAAATGCAAAGCCTAGGCGAACGCCTCGCGGAGGACCTGACGAGGATGCAGTACTCCGCCGAACGGAACTCGGGCGATGCCAGGATTCCTGTTCCTCCGGCAGCGTCGGAAAAATCGGACCCGGGATATATCAGCTGCCTTGTCGCCTTCGACGGAGTCGCCGTCGGGGAAGCCTCTGCCGAGCTTCGCCGAAACCTCGCGATCCTGCATGAACGCTACTGGAAGATGGGAAGGCCGGCCTTCTCCATCGAGACGAAGGGAGGAAACATCCTCGCCCTTCTCCCGACGATCCATTTCCCCGCCCCTTCTGTCGAACGAGGTGGATACGTCTCGGCCGTACGTACGGCCGTGTCGGCATCCAAAGGCGGCGGCGCAGGGACTATCATTGCTTTCGAAAAAACGGAAGACTCGAACCTCGTTCGTACGATCGATACTCTCGATTCCCTCGCCGGCCTCCGCTTCCTGCTCGGCGCCGGTATATCCTACAATTACGAGGACCTCTCTTCCGTCTCCCCTCGTCTCAGGAGCCTGGGCAGCTTGTGCACAAAATTCATTTCCCTGTGCAACAGCCGCGATTATCTCGGTGCGATCGCCATCATCGGCCGGATGGAAAAATGGAACGCCGAATTCTCGTCCCTTCCCGATCCCGTCCGGCGATCGAACATGAAAGCCTACCTGAACCGTTTCTGGGACATATCAACGGAAAACGCCGAGACCATTCCGGCCATTCTTTCCCGCCTGCGTTCGAGGTGCGAATCCCGCCTCGATGAATCGAGCGGAAAGACCGATGTCGTGGACGAGGCGATTTCCTTTATCGAGGGCCATTTCATGGAAAACATCGGCATCAAGACCCTGGCCGATCGCCTCGACATCTCTCCAAACTATCTTTCGACTCTCTTCCGCAGACGGACGGGCCGGAAATTCCTCGAATACCTCACCGAAGTGAGGATACTCCACTCGAAGAAACTCCTCCGCGAAAACCCTGCCATGCCCGTCGCCAAAATCGCGGTCCTCGTCGGCTATCCGAGTTCTCGGTATTTCGCGAGGCAGTTTCTGCGGCTCGTCGATTGCTACCCGTCGGAGTACCGGAAAAAGTAGAAGCCTCAGGCGAGTATTCAGAGTTACGTTCTTCCATCCCTGACCGAAACTGCTTTATACTTCCGTCTTCTTCGGAACGTCATTAACAAAAATCTTGGGGGAAAACGATGCAGATCAATATCGGAGCAGCCGCGGCGCTCGGGACCGCCATCGCCTGGACCTTTACGTCGCTTTCGTTCGAATACGCGGCCAAGCGGATCGGCTCGCTTTCCGTCAACCTCCTGAGGCTCATCGTCGCCTTCTTCCTGCTCGGAATCTACGGCCTCGTCGTCCATCGAAGCTTTTTCCCGGTCGGCGTTCCGCCCGAAGCCTGGCTGTGGCTTTCGGCCTCGGGCCTCGTCGGCTTCGTCCTCGGCGACCTCGCCCTCTTCCAGGCCTTCGTCGACATAGGCTCCCGCATCTCGATGCTCATCTACGCGGGAGCCCCGGCGATCGCCGCCGTGCTGGGCTACTGCTTTCTCGGGGAGCGCATGGGGCCGATCTCGCTCGCAGGGATGGCCCTCACCCTCGGCGGGATAGCCTTCGTGGTCATGGCGAAGGGATCAGGCGCCCCGGTTTCCCTTTCAGGCAGGAAGACTCATCTCCGTGGGCTCGCTCTCGCCGCCGTGGGAACGGTCGGTCAGGCGGGAGGCCTCATCCTGAGCAAGCTCGGCGCCGGAAAAATGGATCCCTTCGCGTGCAACGAAATCCGGGTGATCGCGGGAACGATCGGCTTCCTGGTCATCGTCGCCGCGGTCGGTGCCTCGCGCGGCGTCGTCTCCTCGCTCCGCGACGGGAAGGCGGTGACGGGGCTCTGCGTCGGCTCGTTCTTCGGGCCCTTTCTCGGCGTCTCGCTCAGCGTGCTCGCCGTCCAGTCGACTGACGCGGGGACGGCCTCGGCCATCATGTCCATCACGCCCGTGCTGATCCTCGCCCCTTCCGCCATCCTTTCGAAGCAGCGCGTTACGATGCGGGAAATCGTCGGAGCCATCGTTGCCGTGGCGGGCGTCGCCCTCCTCTTCGCCGGCTCTCCTTGAGCCGCCGGCTCTCCTTGAGCCGCCGGCTCGATCCAGGGGCTGGCTCGAAGCGGGCAAGCCGACTGATTCGGGACGTCGCGGTCAGTTCCCGAGGGCGCGGAAAACCTTCCTGAGACATTCGTAGCTCTCCTCAAAAACCGGGTAGATCCTCCGGTAGACCGAGGCGTTGGCCGCCTTCGGCTCGATGCGGGTCACCGTCGGGTTGAAGGATTCGGCCACGCCGTAATCCCTGAACATACCGACGCCGACGCCGCCGGCGATCGCCGCGCCGAGGGATGTCGCCTCGTCCAGGTACTTCGGGATGAGGACGCTCTTGTCCCAGACGTCGGCCAGGATCTGGGGCCAGACGAGGCTCTTGGCCCCTCCCCCGATCAGCACGATCTCCGATATCTTCGATGACGCCTCGAGCGAGGCGATGATGGTTTTCAGGTTGTAGGCGACGCCCTCGAAGACGCTCCGGAAGATGTCGGCCTTCGTGGAACCCGCGGTCAGGCCTATGAAGGCCGCCCTGGCGTCGGGATCCCACCGCGGGCTCCGTTCGCCCATCAGGTAGGGCAAGTAGAGGAGGCCGTTCGAACCGCAGGGCGACTTCATGGCCGCGGCGTTCATCGATTCGAGGGCGTTCGCCCCGCCGGACTCCTCCAGGTGGATCTCGTAGTCCGCGAGGGTCTTCCTGAGCCACTCGACCGAAAGCCCCGCGGCCTGCATGGTGCCGCAGGGCGAGTATTTCTTCTCGTCCAGGTGGACCCAGTTGAAGGTTCTCATTTCCTCGTCGAAGACGGGAGCGTCGGTCGCGAAGGCCACCCAGGAGGACGACCCGAGGACGTTGTACGCCCTCCCTTCCCGAACGACGCCGGCCCCCACCGCGGCGCAGGAGCCGTCCCCACCCCCGATCACGACCGGGGTGCCCTCGAGAAGGCCCGAAAGCCGGGCGGCCCCCGCGGTCACCCTGCCGGCCACGGTCGACGAGGGCACCGCGTCGGGAAAGAGGTCCGGATTCACGCCGACGGCTGAGAGGATCCGATCGGACCACTTCTTGTTCACGAGGTCGAAGGCGTTCGTCCCCGACGCGTCGGAAAAGTCGGTAACGAATACGCCGGTAAGACGGGCGACGATGAAGTCCTTGGCCTGCAGCATCTTCGCCGTCTTCGCGAAGACCCCGGGTTCGTTGTCCTTCACCCACATGAGCTTGGTCAGGGAGTAGGAGCTCACCGGACGGTGTCCGACGATGCGGTAGAATTCGGCGGCGGGTACGGCCTCGGCGAGCCGCTTCGCCTGGGCCTCGGAGCGCATGTCGGCCCAGATTATGGAAGGACGGAGGGGATTTCCCTCGCGGTCGACGGGGAGGCAGCCCATCATCTGGCCCGAAAAGGTGACGCAGGCGATGGAAGCCGGGGAAGCCCCGCTCTTTTCCAGGAGGTTCTTCGTCGAGGAGAGGACGGCCTGCCACCAGTCCTCGGGATCCTGTTCGACGAAGCCGGGCTTCAGCGTGCTGACGCCGTATCCCGTCGTCGAAGAGCATACGAGATTTCCCTTCTCGTCGTAGAGCGTCGCCTTGTTCCCGCTCGTCCCCAGATCGTGGGCAAGTATGTACCGCATGAGGCCTCCCTTTTCGGGGCAGTATAAAGCGGCCGGTTTTTCATGTCAACTTTAATGTTTCATTATAATTACAAAGTTACTTACATAGTGACAAGTCTTTACAAAAAAGCGAATCCGGACGAGAATGGCGCACGTATCAGGAGGATCCCGCATGTTCGTGATTTCGGATCTGGATTACTTCAGGAGGAGACCTCTGGACAAGACGGTCCCGATACCCATCTACTTCCAGCTGATGGAGATCCTGCAGGACTACATCGACGAGCACGACAACGACTTCCCTATTCCGACCGAAAGCGAGCTCTGCGAGACCTACGGGATCTCCCGGCCGACGGTCAGGCAGGCGATCAACCAATTGGTCGCCGAAGGCCTCATCGTCAGGTACAAGGGCCGCGGCTCCTTCATCAAGAAAAAGAAGATCGTGAACGATTTCCTGCTCAACATCATCAGCTTCAACGACGAGATGCAGGCGAAGGGCCTCAGCCCCGACACCCAGGTGCTCAATTTCTGCTCGAGAAGGGGGACGCCCCAGGTGACCCAGAAGCTCGGGATACGCTCCGACGAAGAGGTGTACTACCTGAGCCGGCTGCGGTCGATCGACGACGAGCCCATCGTCCTCGTCAACTCCTACCTGCCGGCGAGCATGGTCGGCGGCATCCTCGGCAAGGACATGGAAAAGGAATCGCTCTACCACGTCATCGAGCGGGATTTCGGCCATCGGATCGTGAGGACGCTCAGGACCCTCGAGATAAGGACGGCGGGCAGGTACGAGGCATCGCTCCTGAAAATCAGGGAAGGGGATCCCCTCCATTTCACCGAAACGGTCGCCCTCATCGAGGACGGAAAGCCGATCGAGTTCTCGACCGCCTACTACAACGGCGAGAGGAACAAGTTCACCGTGGATGTCCGCACCGACGGCGAGTGAGGCATCGGGCCCGAAGCCCTTTGTAAGCCGGCATTCATCTGCTATGATGAAGGAATGCTTTCCAATTTCGTCAACATGTCCCTCTTCCTGCTCGCCCTGATCAATCCCATCAGCAAGATCGTGGTCATTTCCGTTTTCCCCGACACGGTCGATTTCAAGGGCATCGTCAAGATCTCCGTCCGGTCGACCATAGCCGCCCTGATCATGCTCGTGGTCTTCGCCGTCTCGGGCCACTTCATCCTCCATACCGTCTTTCACGTCGAGCTCTACGCCTTCCAGATCGTAGGGGGCTTCGTCGTATTCTTCTACGGCTTCCAGGCCCTGAGACAGGGCGTCTTCTTCGAGGCCGACGCCCACCAGAACATCATGGACCTTTCCATTGTGCCGATCGCGAGCCCCCTCATCGCCGGTCCCGCGACGATCACCGCGACGATTTCCCTCTGCGCGGAGAACCCCATTCCCCTCGTCATCGCCGCGATTTCGGCGGCCCTGGCCGTGAACCTCCTCGTGATGATCCTCGCCCGATTCATCTCGAAGCCCCTGGAGAGGGTGAACCTCATGGGAGCCCTCATCCGCATCACGGGCCTTTTCGTCGCCTCGGTCGGCATCAACCTCGCCCTCTCGGGGATCAAGACCTTCGTCGCGACGATGTGACGGCTCCCGGGGCATACCTGTGCTTCATGACACCTGGATCCCCTGGGCTTTTCGCGAGCGTTCAAAGCCCCGGGTGCGAGCTGCCGGATGGCGCGGGGAATGAAACCGGGCCGGACCGGCCATCCCCTACAACAGCCGTTCGAGTTCGAGGAGGCTTTCGATCTCGTATTTCGGAACGATGGCCGTTTCGTTCTTCGTCGAGGCCGGACGGATCCAGCAGGTGTCGATCCCGAAATCGAGGCCGCCCTTGATGTCCGAAGTCAGCGAGTCCCCGACGATGATCATCTTCCCCTTGTCGTGTATCCCGATCATCCGGCACGCGTACTCGAATATCCCCGCATCCGGCTTGCTGCTCCCCGCTTCCTCGGAGACGACGATGTAGTCGATGTGCTTTCTGATCGCCGAACCGTTGATCCTGGCGAGCTGGACCTCCCGGATCCCGTTGGTGATTATCGCCACGGTGTACCGGGCACCCAGGTACTCGCACACGGTCTCCGCGTGTTCCAGAAGGAAGGTCCCCTTCGAAAGCCAGCCGATATAGGCCCGGCTGAATTCCTTCCCGTCGATGTCCGCCCCGATCCTTTCGAAAAGGAGAGTGAACCTCTCGCTCTTCAGCTTTTCCTGATCCGTTTCGCCCCTCTCGAGCTGCTTCCAAAGCTTCCCGTTTATCTCGTGATAGTTCGCGAGGAGGCTCTCCGAGGGTTCCAGGCCGAATTGGCCGAAGGACTGCACGAGGGCGTGGCTTTCGGCCTTTCTGAAATCGAAAAGGGTTTCATCCGCATCGATCAGGACAAGATCGTACATGGCTCAGATCTCCTTCCGCGAGCATACACCGGGTATCGGGGACTGCACAGGTATCGGGGGCTCATTAGATTCGCGAGGTTCATTCGTGTTCTCCGGACTCGCGGCCCCACGATCGGCGAAGAGTGCGTTGAGCCCGAGACCGGCGAGCAGGATGAGGGTACCGATGAGCTTCCCCGCGTCGAAGGTCCCGGCCGCGACGGCGTCGATGAGAACACCAGTCAGAGCCTGGCCGGTGAACACGAGGAGGGTGGCGGAAAATGCCGGCATCCGCGGAAAAATGAAATTCATCGCGGCCACCACCCCGACGCCCATGAGGCCGCCCCCGAGGGCGAGGAAGGGTCCCGCCGCGGCGACGGCGCGGGCGGCATCGGCCGTAGAGGGACGGACCGCGAGAATGACGAGGAGGGTCGTCGCGAGGCCCACGAGGTAGTTGATCCTCGTGCTCCTGAAAATCCCCGTCCTTTTGCCGAGCTCCGAATTGAGGATGAAGGAAAGCCCCGGGAGAACGCCCGAGGCGAAGGCGGCGGCCATGGCGAGGGCGTCCGTGCGCCAGTTCCCGGCGATGACGGCCACTCCCGCCACCGCGAGCACCAGGCCCGGCAGCCGGCGGACCGAAAACGGGTAGCGCTTCCGGCCCAGAAACCCCGTCGAGTCCACGAGGACCGAGACCGATATCTGGCCCAGAAGGGCGAGAGCCACGGCGAGCGAGGCGCCGAGGGCTGCGAAGGAAAAGTTATTGGAGAAAACCGTCCCGACGCCAACGAAGCCGCCGAGGTACCAGTAGAAAGGAAGGCGGCCGGGCCTGGCTTCCTCCCTCCTCACGAGGAGGACGGCCGACACGGCCGCGAGCCCCACGAGGTGGATGACGAGGATGGAAACGAGGTTTCCCACCCCGCCCGAAAAGCGGCTGTTCACACCGTTCATGAGGGTGATCAGGGCACCGACGAGGGGTGCGAGGGCGCTGTACATCTCCGGATCCTCCTTGCCATGACAGGAGTATACCGGTATGCTCACGGCATCGATAGGACATATGTCCTATCGATGCAAAAAAAGGAATTCGATGGAAACGCTGAAGGACTACGTGAAGCGCTACGCACTCGACGAGCTGCTCTCCGTCGATCTCGTCGAAAGCCTGAGGCTGGTTCGCCGGAACCCCGGCGAATTGATCATCAGGGCGGGGGATCCGGTCACCGACCTCCTCTTCTTCGTGGAAGGCAAGAGCAAGGTCTTCCGCACGATGGACAATGGACAGAATCTCCTCGCCTCGTTCTTCAGGCCCTTCGACGTCCTCGGCGAGGTGGAGCTTTTCGCCCGCGACAGCTACGCGCTGAACGTCGAGGCCATCACGGAGACGATCTGCCTCGGCCTTCCGGTCGGGGCGATAAGGAAGGCCGCCGACCGCAACTGCCGACTTTTCATGTACCTCTGCGGCCGCCTCGGCGAGAAGCTTGCCGAGCGCAATATCGCCGAGGCGATCAACCTGCGCTATCCGGTGGAGAATCGCCTGGCGAGCTATCTTCTCGCCTCGCTCGACGCCGATGGATGGATACCGGGAACCGACGACCTCGGCGAACTCGCCGATTTTCTCGGGGCAAGCTATCGCCAGCTTGCCCGCGTCGTGCGACGCTTCAGGGAGGAGGGAATACTGGACGGCAGGCGGGGAAGGATCCGGGTCCTCGACGCGAGAAAACTCGAGCCCCTCGCCCACGACCTCTACGGCTAATCAGCAGGCGGCAAGGGCAAAAACAGGCGGGAAGGAACTGAACGACGGAATCGGGTTCGTGCCTCTGGAATTCGGAAGAAGATCCGGTAATGCCTACGTCGGCTTCTTGTGCTCGCTTTCCTCATAGTAATCCGGATAGTGCTTTTTCGCGCACTCGGGGCAGAAGCCATGGCTGAATTCCGTATCGGAACGCTCCATGATATATTTTTCCATGACGTGCCAGTTGTCGTGTTCGTCCTTGATTTTCTTGCAGAAAAAGCAGATGGGGAGCAGTCCCTCGAGGCGCTTGGCGCGATTCTCGCTCTGCTCGACGCGGATTCTCATTCGATCGACGACGAGGACGACCATGCCCAGGGCCGCCATTATCTGAAAGCCTACGAGGAAGCCGAATGCCAGATGGATCAACGCGGGAACCCGAAAAAAAGCAAACACCAGGTCGTAGACGCCCCAGGCGATCAGGCTGTACCCGGACAGCCGGCGTCCCGCCAGCGACTTGGTGGGGATGTGCTTCAGGATCATGAAACCGGCCCAGAAGAAAAGGAGGGAACGCAGGGCCTTGAGCAGAAAGCCCGCCAGGTACCGATGGTGTATGAACAGCGGGATCGAAACGATCCACACGAGGCTCCATCCGGCCAGGGCATAGAAATTCCAGCGCGTATAGTTGTTGCCGGTGAACCGGTAGGCACCGCACACCAGGGCGAGAAAACCGAGCATGTGCAGGACATCGCCGATGAGGTAGTACTGCCAGGGCACCAGGGGGATACTGCCGGACTGGAACAGGAAACCGGCGCTGTTCAGGAAGAAGCTCACCGACCAGTACCCGGGGCCGACCTCGCCGCTTGCGGCCTTGCGCAAAAAGAGGAAGCCGAACCCGAGGCAAACGAATACGGCCGAGTACCCCAGGTAGGCGCTGTTCAATACGTCAAAAAAGAACGTCATGGGTGCATTAAAATACTATCTCCAGAAATAATTAGCAATCCCGCAAGAGACTGGCGGGGTAGGAACTTCCTCCCGATCGACAGACGACGATCAGCCCTCGAGGGCCTGCCTCAAGTCCTCGATCAGGTCGCCTGAGTCCTCGATGCCGACCGAGAGGCGGAGCATGTCCTCATAGACGCCCGAGGCCTCCTGCTCCTCCACCGATAGCCCGTAATGGGTCGACGTGGAGGGGTGGACGATGAGGGACTTGGCGTCGCCAAGGTTGACGAGGTAGTCGAAAATGCGAACGCGCTCCAGCACCCGTTTCGCGGCCTCCTCTCCGCCCCGCAGCCTGACCGAAAGGATCGCTCCGGTGCCTCGGGGGAAGTATTTCTTCGCGAGGGCGAAGTACCGGCTCGTCGGCAAGCCCGGATACTCGACCGAGCTGACGGCCCGGTGGCCAGAGAGGAATTCGGCGACGCGCCGGGCGTTCTCGACGTGCCGCTGCACCCTGAGCGAAAGCGTCTCCATCCCCTGGAGGAGAAGGAAGGCGCTCAGGGGCGAAAGATGGGCGCCGAGCTCGGCGAGGTAGCGGCCCCTCAGCCTCCGGGTGAAGAGCGTCCGGCGCAGGTTCCCCTCCTCGATGGTTCCCGCGAGCTCGGCGTGAAACTCCTCGAACTGGGGGTAGCCGCCGTTGAACCAGTCGAAGCCGCCCGCCTCCACGACGAGTCCTCCGAGCGTCGTTCCGTGCCCGCCCAGGTATTTCGTGGCTGAGTGGCAGACGATGTCGGCGCCGAACTCGAAGGGCCTGAAGAGGTAGGGGGTCGCGAAGGTGTTGTCGACGACGAGGGGAATGCCCCGTTCGTGGGCGATCCGGGCAACGGCTTCGATGTCGACGATGTTCATTCCGGGATTGCCGAGGCTTTCCACGAACACCGCCTTCGTCCGCTTCCCGATGGCCGCCCGAAACGCGGCCGGATCGTCGGGACGGTCCACCCACGAGGCGGTGATGCCGTAGGCGGGCAGCAGCTTCCCGAGCAGGGTCGTGGATCCGCCGTACAGGGTCTTCACGGCGGCTATGTCGTCGCCGGCCTGCGCGAGGTTCAGGAACACGCTCGAGATCGCGGCCATCCCGGACCCGAAGGAAACGGCGGCAGCCCCGCCCTCGAGCGAGGCGATGCGCTTTTCGAGAACGTCGTTCGTCGGATTGGAGAATCGCCCGTAGGAAAACCCCTCCTCCTCGAAGGTGAAGAGCCGCTCGCAGCGTTCGAAACCCCCGAGCTCGAAGGCGGCGGTCTGGTAGATCGGCACGGCCTTCGAAAGGGAATTCGCCCCGGGATCGTATCCCGAGTGCAGCTGCCTCGTTTCGAAGGCGAGCGCATCGTCCTTGAATGCTTCGTAACTCATCTCGCAATTCTCCTTTCCCGTTCGATCATCGAAATCGCGCGCGCCGGGCAGGTCTCGGCGCAGAGTCCGCAGCCCCGGCAGCGCGATCGGTCGCAGCGCGCGCGGCCGCCCTCGAGGGCGAAGGCGTCGAAATGGCAGCGCTCGACGCACCGGCCGCAGCCGACGCAGAGATCCGCCTTGAGGTCGGCGATCAATCCAGCCTCGGGCCAGGCGGCGCCGCATCCCCTCGCCGCCTGGGCCCGGAACAGGTAGCAGCAGTCTCCGCAGCAGTTGCACAGCCCGTTCGGGTTCACGGTGTGCATGAGTCCCGCCCCGTCGGCGTCGCGGACGACCCGCTTGGCCTCGTCCGCCGTCACCGGCTTCGACCAGCCGCGATGGGACATGGTGTTGATCCCGCCACGGAGGGAGATGCAGGTGTCCGTCGGGGCGTCACAGCGCCCGGCGAGGGTCCTGCAGTCGCACCGGCCGAGCCATATCGGGCGGTCCGCCCCGTCGATGAAGTCGAGGGCTTCCCCGAGGCTCACGACCCTGTCGGCCGTCGGCCTCGGACCGTCGGAAAGACCGGCCAGGTAGGCGGCGAAGTACCAGGAGTCGAGCGAGGCCCGAATCGATCCGGGCAGGGCGCTCCAGGCCTCGGGCTCGGTGACCGCGAAGACGTCAAGCCTATCATAAAACCTTCCGGTCCTGAAGCGCGTGAAGCCCTCGTCCTCGAGCCTGAGCACGCCGCGACGGTAGGCCCGCCGAAGCAGGGCCATGGTCCTCTGCCGGTCCCACCCGGAGCCGAGGGCCCGAACGGCCTCCCCGAGACCGAAGGGAGAGGAGGCGACGCCCTCGATAAGGGCCTTCTCGTCCCGGTCGACGATCAGGTCCAGGACCGGCAAGGCGGCCGGCGGCACGTCGAAAAGCTCGATGAACCCTTCCATTCAGATGCTTCCTTCCGCCCGATCGGGCGCCGCCGTGGCGAGGCTTTTCCCGACCGCGGCGAACAGCGAGTCGACGGCCAGGGCCAAAAGCGCCACCGCCACGGCTCCCTCGGTGAGGTAGGCCGGATTCTGGTTGACGAGGCCCGAGACGATCGGAGCCCCGAGCCCGCCGGCGCCAATCGTGGCCCCCACCGTCGCCGTGCCGATATTGACGACGACGGCCGTCCGGAGTCCCGCGACGATGACGGGCGCGGCGAGCGGCAGCTCGACGGTACGGAGGATGCGGGCCCTGCCCATTCCGAGACCGCGCGCCGCGTCGACGACCTCGCCGTCGACCCCGGCGAGTCCGCTCATCGTATTCCGAAATATCGGAAGAATGCTATAGAGGAAAAGGGCGGCCACCGTCGGGGCGAAGCCGAATCCCACGGCGGGAACGGCGAGCGCGAGCACGGCGGCAGGAGGCACGGTCTGCGCGACCGCGGCGAGCCGCCCTGCGGCGGAGGCGAAGGTTTCGAGGCCCGGCCTTGTGGCGAGGACTCCGGCCCCGATCCCGACGGCCGCGGCGAGGAGGCTCGAGATCGCCGCGAGGGATAGGTGCTCGCCCACGAGGACGACGAGGCTCGCGCGCGGATAGAGGAGCTCGCCCTCCCGGGGAAAGAGGGCCGAGAGGAAGGCCGCAAGGGCTGAGCGGTCGAGGGTCATGACGAGGAAAACCGCGGAGAGGGCGCCGAAGACCGCCCAGGGACCCAAGTTTCGCCGTCTCATCGCGTCCCGCATTCGGCGGCCCGCTCGATGTCCTGGAGCCCGATCTCGCCGGCGGGGCGATGATCCCGGTCGTGGACGCGTATCGTCCTCGCGCGCGAGCCGAGCATGGTGGAGAGGGCGTCCCTGAGGCTCGCGTCGAGGTCCACGGCTATGGCGGCGTCGGTCGTCCCGGCCGTCGGCTGCATCCAGTCGCGGACGGTGAAGCGGGACAGCCGCTTCAGCGCGCGGTCCGCCCCGACGAAGTCGGCGATGAAGGGGCTGTTCGGCCGCTCGAGGAGGGTCTCGGGGACGTCGTACTGGATGAGCCTTCCCGATTTCAGCACGGCGACGCGGTCGGCGAGCCGGATCGCCTCGTCCACGTCGTGGGTGACGAAGACCACGGTCTTCCGGAGGGTCCGCTGTATCGCCAGGAACTCCGTCTGGAGGCGGAGGCGGTTCACCGGATCGACAGCGCTGAACGGCTCGTCCATGAGCAGTATCGGCGGATCCGAGGCGAGGGCGCGGGCGACCCCGACCCGCTGCGCCTCGCCGCCCGAGAGCTCGAAGGGGAACCGCCGGCCGTACCGGCCGGGATCGAGGCCGACGAGCTCGAGCATGTCTCCGACGCGCCGAGCGATGCGGCCCTTCGGCCAGCCGAGAAGTTCGGGAACGACGGCGACGTTCGCCGCGACGGTGAGGTGGGGAAAGAGTCCCACGCCCTGGATCACGTACCCGATCCCGAGCCTGAGGGTCTCCACCTTGAGGCTCCCGACCTCCCGGCCGTCCACGAACACAAGCCCTTCGCTCGGCTCGACGAGCCGGTTGACCATGCGCAGGACCGTCGACTTTCCCGAGCCCGACGGGCCGACGAGGACGCAGAGCTCCCGATCGAAGACCTCGAGATCGAGACCGTCCACCGCGAGCACCTCGCCGAATTTCCGGCTGACCCCTTCAAACCTGATCACGGCTCCCTCCCCTGGATTCCACGACGCGAAGCGGCTTCGGCGTGCTGACGAAAATGAGCGCGCCCAGGAGGGCGTCCGCCGCGAGGGCCATCGCGATGACGGGCAGGGTCCCCAGGAGGACCATGTCCATCGCGAACTGTCCCAGGCCCTGGAAGATGAAGACGCCGAACCCGCCGGCCCCGATGAGGGCCGCGACGGCCACGTTGCCGACCGTCTGGACGACGGCGATCCTGACCCCGGCGAACGCGACGGGCGCCGCGAGGGGAAGCTCCACCCTGAGGAAAAGTTCGGCCTTGCCCATGCCCATCCCGCGTCCGGCGTCGAGCACCGCCCGGGGCACGCCCTCGAGCGCCGTACAGGTGTTCCGGGCGATGGGAAGCATGGCGTAGAGCGTCAGCGCGATGAGGGCCGGCGCCGGGCCTATACCGCCTATCCCCCATTCCCTGACGACCGGAAACCTTTCGGCCAGGGCCGCGAGGGGTAGGATCATGAAGCCGAAGAGCGCGAGGCTCGGGATCGTCTGGACGACGTTGAGGAGAAAGAACGCCGTGGAGCGGAGGGCCTTCAGCCTCGTCGAGGCGGCGCCGATCGCCCCCCCCAGGACGCCGCCTGAAAGCACCGCCCATCCGGCGAGCGAGGCGTGCCTCCCCGCCTCAGCGGCGAACACCGAGCGCTGGACGCTCCACTCGCGCACCACGGAGAGCCGGTCGAGGCGGCCGAAGGCGAAGAACCCGACGGCCAGGACGACGAGCGCGGCGGCCCCCGCGGCGCCGAAGAGGGGGCCGAGTCCGGCCTCCCTGGCCGCGACGACATAGGCGACATAGGCGATCGTGCCGGTAAGCCAGAAGCCCGAGCCGAGCCCGAGGCGCGCGATCGCGCTCGATCCGACGAGACGGTCGCCGAGACCGCCGGCCGTCACCACCACGGCCGCGACGACCGAGAGGGAAAGGAGACACGCCACGATCGGCCCCCTCCGTCCCGGCCTCGAGGCGGCTACCGCGAAGCCCACCCACAACAGCGCGAGAAAGGCGGCCGCGACGGGTGCGGCCACCGCGAGGAACACGGGGGAGCCGCTCACGATGCGGTTGGGGCGGAGGCTGAAAAACGGCATCGCCACGGCGCAGACGCCGGCGGCGGCGATGCACGTCGGGGCGACCCGGAACCGCCCGCCGCACGGCTTGCTCACTTCACGAAGCCCCTGGTCTTGAGGTAATCGGCGGCGACCGCGTCCGGACTTTCGCCGTTCACGGCGACCCGGGCGTTGAGCCCCTGCAGGGTGACGAGGTCGAGCCCCGAGAACAACGGGGCGAGCAGCTTCGCGATCGCGGGATAGCGGTCGAGCGCGTCCTTGCGGATTATCGGCGTCGGCTCATAGATCGGCTGCACGGCCTTCGTATCCTTCAGTACGACGAGCGAGAGAGCCGCGAGGGAACCGTCCGTCCCGTAGGCCATGGCGAAGTTGACGCCGCTCGTCCCCTGGGCGGCGGCCTGCTCGGTCAGCGCGGTGTTTCCCCCCGATACCGAAAGGAGCTGATCGCTCTTGAGCGTGAAACCGTAGGCCGACTGGAAGGCGGGCAGGGCCGCGGCGCTCGATATGAATTCCTCGGACGCCGCGAGCTTGACGGCGGCGCCGGAGCCGACGTAACGCGCGAAATCCTCCAGGCTCACGAGCTTCGCCTTGTCGGCGAGATCCTTGCGGACGGCGATGGCCCAGGTATTGTTGGCGGGAGCCGGCGTGAGCCACACGATGCCGTTCTTTTCGAGATCCAGCTTCTTCACGGCTTCGTAGCCCTTCTTCTCGTCTTTCCAGATGGAGGAGTCGGTTCCCTTGAAAAAGAACTCGCCGTTGCCCGTGTACTCGATGTAAAGGTCGAGCTCCTTCGCCACGATGGCCTTCCGGACCAGATCGGTCGTTCCGAAGCCGACCTTGTCGACGACCGGAATGCCGTTCGCGGAAAGCAGCTTGACGATGATCTTGCCGAGGATCGATCCCTCGGTATCTATCTTGGATCCGACGATGATCGGTTTCGACGCGTCGGCGGCGAACGTGGTGCCGGCGACGAGGATCGCGAGCGAAATCCCGATAGCGAACGCCTTTTCCCTTCCCTTCATGTCCCACTCCTTGCGATTCAAAAGAATGTGGTCAGGGTAGCATCGAGGAGAATCTTAATCAAGATGTATTACGATAGTTTTACTAGTGTATTCTTTTTGTTTAGTCAAGGAAGGGCCAGAATCCCATCGACCGATCCGCGGCGTACCGAAGCTTCATAGCACTAATCCGGAGCCCTCCGATGGCTTCGCCCGCCGGGGCGATCAAATGACCGGCGAGGCGGCCCCTTCCATGGGTATCGTGCGGCCGGTGACATAGGAAGCGGCGTCCGAGGCGAGGAAGGCCGCCATCCGCGCCACCCCTCCGGCATGGCGAACCGCTTCAGCGGAAGGCCCTCCAGGGTACGGCCGGGGTTGATCCCCACGACGCGCGGCCCCGGAGAACAACGACGGAAGGCCCGCTTCCCGTCCCTGGAAAAATTGCCATATCAGTATGTCTCCCATTTTGATCCTATAATGTTCACCGGCCGGCGAATCGGCGCTATCATCGAACCATGAAGATGACCTCTCGCGAACGATTTCTGACCGCCGCGCGGCACGGAATTCCCGACCGCGTGCCCTGCGTTCTCGGCGGCAGCCAGAGCATGCTGACCGACAGCGCCTACTTCGCGCTTCTAAAGTCCCTGGATCTCGGCGCTCCCGTGGCGCCGTTCAGGATGTACCTGTCGCGGACCTCGAACTACTACGACGACCGGATCCTCGACCGCCTGGATACCGACGCCCGGTACCTGTGGTCGGGCTTCACCGAGCTGGGCGGGGCGAAGATGGACGGCGACCGGCTGGACGCGTGGGGGATCGAATGGAAGCGTTTCGGCGCCAACCTCATGAGCGTGAACTCCCCGCTCGCCGACAAGTCGGCCGACGAGATCGAAGCCTATCCCTGGCCCGACCCCGAGAAATTCCTCGACTTCGCGCAGATGAAGGCCCGCGTGAAACTTCTGAAGAGGGACTATCCCGACAAGGCGATCGGGGCGCGAGCCGTCAACTCCTACGGCCCCTTCGAGCAGGCGAGCGAGCTTCGGGGAAGGGAAAACCTCTACGTCGACCTGCTGACCGAGCCCGAACTCGCCGCCCTCATCATGGAGAAATGCACCGCCGTGATGGTCAGGGCCCAGGAGCTCTTCCTCGACGCCATCGGCGGGGACATCGATTTCCTCGAGCTGCCGGGCGACGACTATGCCGGCAACGAGGACCTCCTGATCTCGCCGGAGCTGGTGAGGGAGTTCTGTCTTCCGAACCTCACCCGGCTCGTGAAAACGGCGAAGGATTTCAGGCCCGACCTCCTCGTCGTGTTCCACTCCGACGGGGCCCTCGCCAAGATCCTCCCCGACCTGGTGGAAACCGGGATCGACATCCTCAACCCCATGGAGCCCCTGCCCTCGACCGACTGGGCCGCGATCAAGAAAACCTGGGGGACGAGGCTTTCGTTCATGGGGGGCCTGGACATCAAGCACGCCCTCATCGGAACGGAAAATGACGTGAAAGCGGACGTGAGGCGGTGCATGGATACCTTCGCCTCAGGCGGCGGCTACATCCTGACCGCGTCGAACCACATCCAGGCCGACGTTCCGCCGGCGAACGTGGAATGCATGTTCAGGTACGCCCGGGAATTCGGCTCGTACGAAAACCGATAACGGCACCGGGACCTCCCGGGCCGATCACCATTGCCCTTGAAAAACGCGAGGTCGAAACATGAAGAAGTGGAAGATCGTCGGAATCAATTTCGCCCACATGCACATGGGCGACAACCTCAGGATGGCCTTCAACCATCCGAACGCCGAGATCGTCGGGATTTCCGACGAGGATCCGGAAAAGACCAAGGACGCGGCGAAAAACTTTTCGATCCCCCCTGATCGGGTCTATGCCGATTACTGGAAGTGCCTCGAGGAGACGAAGCCCGATATCGCGATCATGTGCCCCCCGACGGCCGAGCATGCGGACTGGGTCGAGCGGGTCGCGCCCTACGGGGTCCACGTCCTCCTGGAAAAGCCCTTCGCCTCGACCCTCGAAGAGGCCGACCGGATCGCCGCGGCGACCAAGGGACGCTACCTGGCCGTCAACTGGCCCCTCGCCTGGTACCCGCCCCACGTGACGGCGAAGCGGCTCGTGGACGAGGGGATGATCGGGAGGGTGAAGGAGGTGAGCTTCTACGACGGGAACCGCGGCCCCCTCTGGCACCTGGCCGACAAGGTCGCGACCGATCGCGAATCAGTCGACCGCAGGAAAGGCGAGTCCTGGTTCTACCAGAGGAAATACGGCGGCGGCTCCCTCCTCGACTACCTCGGCTACGGAACGACCCTCGGAACCTGGTACCTCGGCGACGCGGAGCCGATCGAGGTCTTCTCCGTCACCGACGAGGACGGGAGGCTCGAGGTCGACGAGCACAGCATCACCATCGTGCGGTATCCCACGGGGCTCTCCAAGTTCGAGACGAGGTGGGGGACCTTCACCGATCCCTGGACCCACCAGCCCCAGCCCAAGTGCGGCTTCACCCTCGTCGGGGAGAGGGGAACGATTTCCAGCTACGACTACGAGAAGACGGTGAGGGTCCAGACCGCCGAAAGGCCCGAGGGCTTCGAGGTGAAGGCCGACGAGCTCGCCGCCCCGAACCGGAATCCGGTCGAGTACCTGATCGACCGGATCGAGCGGGGGCTTCCCGTGGAGGGTCCGCTCTCGCCGGCCGTCTCCAGGCGGGGCCAGCTCCTCGTCGACGCGGCGTTCAGGAGCGCGGGAGAGAAGAGGCCCGTACGCTTCGGGGAAAAATCGGGAGGGCTTCGACATGGCTGAAACAGGCTCATCCTACGGCCTCGGCGAGCTGAGCGCCTCGGGTACCGTGAAGGCCCCCGTTCTCCCCTACACGCCTGCCGACCCGATATCCTACCGGCCCGGCATCGCCTTAATCGGATGCGGGGGCATCACCGTCCACCATCTCGCCGCCTATCGGGCCGCCGGCTACCGGGTGGCCGGCTTCTACGACGTCGACCCCACGAGGGCGAAGGCGAGGCGCGAGGAGTTCTTCCCCGAGGCGAGACTCTACGGCTCGTTCGACGAGGCCCTGAGGGACGACTCGGTCGAGGTGCTCGACATCGCCACCCATCCGGAGGCGCGCTACCCGCTGATGGCCAAGGCCGTGGAGGCGGGCAAGCACATCCTGAGTCAGAAGCCCTTCGTCGTCGACCTGGACGAGGGGCTCCGCCTCGCCGACCGCGCCGACAGCCGCGGCGTGAAGATCGCCGTGAACCACAACGGGCGATGGGCGCCCCACTTCTCCTACATCTCCCGCGCGATCGCCGCGGGCCTCGTCGGCGAGGTATCGGCCTGCCATTTCTCGGTGAGCTGGAACCACGGCTGGATCGTCGGAACGCCATTCGAAGACATCAGGTATCTGGTGCTCTACGACTTCGGCATCCACTGGTTCGACATCCTCTCGGTTTTCGCCGGGGAGAGGAAGCCGCTCAGGGTGTTCGCCTCGACCGCCTTCTCGAGGAACCAGAAGGCGAAGCCTCCCTTCCTGAGCCAGGCCTCGGTCGAGTACGAGGGGATGCAGGCCTCGATCGGTTTCCAGGCCGACACCCTCTACGGCCCCGAGGACAGGACCGAGGTGGCGGGAACGAAGGGCTGCATCAGGAGCGTCGGTCCCGACCTGAACGACCAGCGCGTGAGGCTCGTCACCGAGGCGGGAACGGCGGAGCCCGAACTGAAGGGGACCTGGTTCCCGGACGGGTTCCACGGCACGATGGGCGAGCTCCTCAGGTCGATCGAGGAAAAGCGGGAACCGAGTAACGGCGCGCGGTCGGCGATCAGGGGCCTCGAACTCTGTTTCGCCGCCCTGGCGAGCGCTTCGTCAGGGGAACCGGTGAAGCCGGGATCTGCCCGGAAGCTCATCTCGTAGCGTCAGAAAAGGACGACCTCGCTATCGACCTTTCCGTCGTCGACCCGGATGATCCGGTAGCCGTACCGGAAGCTCTCGGGCTCGATGACGTCGCCGCCCCGCTTCACCTGCATGACGACGGCCGGGGTGACGTACTGCGTTATCCCGGCCAGCTTCCGCTCATCGGCCGTATGGTAGTGTCCGCAGAAGATGGCGACATCCCGGCCCGAGCCCTTCAGCAGATCCCGGATCGCGTCGCGGTTTTTCAGCGGATAGAGCTTGTCCATCGCCGAACCGCCGCAGTCGAGTATCGGGTAGTGGGTGAATATCGTCAGCCCCTTTTCGGATCCGCGGACCAGGCCGGCGAGCCATTCGAGCTGGCTTTCCCCGACCACGGCCCTGCTCGTGTCCAGGAAGGCGTAATCCCGATCTTGTGTTTGAAAGGAATAATAGAGTCCGTCCCCGTGAGTGTGCATGGAGGCAAGCTCCGTTCCGGCGAAATCCCCGGCCTCGTCGTGGTTCCCCAGCACGAACCGGGCCTTCAGGCCGCGCTCGCCAATCGTCTCGAACAGCCATTTCATGGAGGCGGGGAGGCCGAGATCGCCCGTCAGGACGATGTCGGCGATGCCCTTCGACCGGATATCGTCCAGGATTCGTTCCAGGTTCCTGCGGGTGTCGACCTTGTAATAATCGGCGAGAAAATCGTCCAGATGCAGATCGGTGACCTGCGCGATCGCGTGCATGACTACCTCCCCTCCGACGGGCCAGGACCGGACTCCACGCCCCGGGACCTCGCGTCGGTCCCCTTCCTGCCCGAGAGGATGAACAGCGAATACTCGACGGGCTTTCCCTCGACGATCGTCTCATCGCGATAGAAGCTGTGGGATTCGATCGCCCCGAAGCCGACCGATTCCAGGATCTTCCCGAGATCGGCCTGGTCGAAGCCGTTGTGGCCGACGAAATCCTTCTCCGCTTTGTGGAAACTTCCGTCATCCTCGTCGAGGTCGACGATGCAGAGCCATCCGCCGTCCCGGAGGTTCCCGTACAGGTCCCGTACGGTCGACCGCACGTCCACGATGTGGTGAAGCGCCATGGAGGTGTAGATCACGGAATACTTGAGGCCGAGGGATGAGAAGCCGGCGATGTCCAGGTTGAACGCGTCCATGTTCGCGATGGCGCCACGTTCGATCTTCCGCCTTGCGATCTCGATCATGGCCGCCGAGGTATCCAGGAGGCTGATCCTCTCGAAGCGGTCTTTCAGGTTGAAGCTCACGAGTCCGGTCCCGCAGCCGAATTCCAGCGCGGCGGCCTTTTCCCCGACGTGAACGGTCTTCGCTATTTCATCGGCGATCAGCCTCGCCCTTTTCACCCGCCGCTCGGTATCCCACTCCGCCGCAACCTTGTCGAAATCCATGTTCCCCCCCGGTCGCCTGAATGCCCTCAGGACCACGGCCGCCCGTCAGAAATCGCCACCCTTTCATGATTCCACAACGGCCGAAAAATACCAAGGCCCGGGAATCGGCCTCACAGGAAGACCGGATCCCGAATGATCGGCGTCGTGTTGATCAGGTACTGGACGCTCGTCCTGGTCTCCCCGGCCATCCTCTGCCTGACGATGCCGAGGGTCAGGTCGATCAGCTGCTCCCACGGGATGGCGATCGTCGTGAGGTTCTCGCGCTCGGAGACCGGCGCGTTGTCGAACCCGATCACCGCCCTGAAACCCGGCTTCGTTTCCGCGCAATGGTGGGCCAGGGCCGAGGCGAGCCGGTCGTTGCAGCAGAATACCGCGTCCCGCTCCCGCGCCGTCACCGCGGGCGAAACCCTCAGCCCGTCGGTATAGTTCCAGCTTCCCGCGTCCACGAGCTCGGCGTCGGGGAGAAGGCTTCGGAACCCCCTGATCCGCTCAAGGTTCCGCGTATCCTCGCTGGAGCCGCCGAGCACGGCCGTCCTCGCCTCACGGCCGAATTTTTTGATGACGATCTCGGCGGCGAGGGCGCCGCCCGAGAAATCGTCGATCGAGACGCTGTCCACGAAGGTCCTCGCGATCCCGTTCCTGGGGCGGTCGTTGAGGAGTATGCCGAACTTCGGCGCGCCGATCAGGCGCTCGAGGGTTTTCGGGGATTCCCAAAGTATCGGCAGGCTCGTCCCGTCGAGCTTCCCCGCGTCGTCCCAGTCGATCCTGCAGGGTATCTTCTCCTTGCCGAGCCTCTCGAGGAGCATGGAGAGGAGCCGGTCGCCGAAGCTTTCGGGACGCTTCGCCCTCGCGTTGAAGTGGAGGGTTACCCCGGCGACCGGCTCGATGCGGCCCGAGATGTAGGACCCGGAAAAGGGCCTCCGATCGAGCCAACCCTCGTCGCGGAGCTCCCGCATGAGCTGGTGAGCGGTCTGGTAGCTGACGTTGAAACGCTCCGCGATGCTGCGGTTGGAGAAAAAGCGGTCGCCCGGATAGTAGTACCCGGAGCCGAGGCGCATGATCAGTTTTTCCTTTACGGAGGCGATTTTCTCGCTGCGTTTCCTACCCATGTACCGGTGACTATACGTCCGTTCGTCGTTTTGCGCAAGGAATAAGCATACCAGAACGCTTTCCGGTTGATACGATTTAGCCCGTACCCGAGGCCGGCGTCTTCCCCGATGGGATATACTGGGGGAACCCGGAAACAAGGAAGGATCATGAAGCACGCTATCGGAATCGACCTCGGCGGCACGAAAATCAAGCTGGCATTGATCGACGAAAAGGGGACGGTCGTTTCCCAAAGGGAACTGGAGACCGGCGACATGAGGACGAGCTGCGGCGAGGAGCCCGAGCTCTGCCGCCGCTGGGTGGCCGGGATACTCGCCGCCTCGGGCGAGATGGAGGAGGCCGCGAAGGCCGGGGCCGATTGCGTCGGCCTCGCCGCTCCCGGCATCCCGGCGAGGGACGGACGCTCCATCGCCCACATGCCGGGCCGCCTCATCGGCCTGGAAAACCTCGTCTGGGCCGAAGCCCTCGGCTTCGGGATCGACGTGCCGGTGCTCAACGACGCCCAGGCGGCCCTGTTCGCCGAGGCGTGGATCGGCGCGGCCGCCGGCGCCGCGAACGCGGCGATGCTCACCCTGGGAACCGGGGTCGGCGGCGCCCTCCTGGTCGGCGGCTCCATCCTCCAGGGCTCGACCGGCCCGGGGGGGGCGCGCGCGACCTCACACCACCGCGCC
>DBTK01000058.1:5377-6148 GCA_002307015.1 Spirochaetaceae bacterium UBA1318 | reverse complement strand
GGACGTTGTTCGGGGTCCGCGCGCGCAGCGACAGGATCACGCCGGAGGGGCGCTCGAGCTCGTAGATGGCGAGGACCCGCTCCAGGGAGAGCTCCTCGAAGTAGGGGCGGTCGCAGACGTCGTAGTCCGTGCTCACCGTCTCGGGATTGCAGTTGATCATGATGGCCGACCGGCCGAGTTTCCTCGCCGACTCGACGGCGTTGACGCAGCACCAGTCGAACTCGACGCTCGAGCCGATCCGGTAGGCCCCCGAGCCGAGGACGACGATCCCGCTTTCCGAGGGCACGGCGTCGTCGGACTCGGCGTTGTAGGTCGAGTAGAGGTAGTTGGTCGAGGCCGGGTACTCGGCGGCGAGGGTATCGATCCGCTTGATCGCCGGGATGATGCCGGCGGCCTTCCTCAGGGTGCGGATCCCGGCCTCGGTGCCGCCGGTCGCCTTCGCGATCTGGATGTCGCTGAAGCCGAGCCGCTTCGCCCTGAGGACGAGGGAATCGGGGGGAACCTGGGCGATGTCGCCCGAGCCGAAGACGGAAAGCTCCCGCTCGCAGTCCAGGATGTGCTCCATCTTGTGCAGGAACCAGGGGTCGATCCTGGTCAGCTTGTGGATGCGGTCCACGCCGAAGCCGGCGGCGAGGGCCCGGTAGACGGCGAAGATGCGGAGGTCGGTCGGGTACTGGAGCTCGCGCTTCAGGTCGGGGAAGGCCGCCCTCGTCCCGGCCAGGCCGTCGGTGCCGGTGCCCGTCATGCGGAGGGCCTTCTGCAGGGCCTCCT
>DBTK01000058.1:4778-5113 GCA_002307015.1 Spirochaetaceae bacterium UBA1318 | reverse complement strand
GGGCCTCCTCGAAGGTCCGGCCGATCGCCATCACCTCGCCCACCGACTTCATCTCGCTGCCGATGTGCCGGTCGACCTCCTTGAATTTCTTGAGGTCCCAGCGCGGCACCTTCACGACGACGTAGTCCAGGGCGGGCTCGAAGCAGGCCTTGGTCGATCGCGTGACTCGGTTCTCGATCTCGGTCATGAGCTTGCCGAGGGAGAGCTTGGCGGCGACGAAGGCGAGGGGGTAGCCGGTCGCCTTCGAGGCGAGGGCCGAGCTCCGCGAGAGCCGGGCGTTCACCTCGATGACGCGGTATTCCTGGGACTTCGGGTCGAGGGCGTACTGGATGTTG
>DBTK01000058.1:4401-4527 GCA_002307015.1 Spirochaetaceae bacterium UBA1318 | reverse complement strand
ACTGGATGTTGCACTCGCCGACGATCCCGAGGTGTCGGATGATGCGCAGGGCGGCGTCCCTCAGGAGGTGGTACTCCCCGTCGGTCAGGGTCTGGGAAGGGGCGACGACGATGCTCTCCCCGGTGT
>DBTK01000058.1:191-4035 GCA_002307015.1 Spirochaetaceae bacterium UBA1318 | reverse complement strand
GCCATTCCTCGACGAGGACCTGGGGGGAGACGGCGAAGGCCTCGCCGCAGCGGCCCCTGAGTTCGGCCGTGTCGCGGCAGATGCCGGAGCCCCGTCCGCCCAGGGCGTAGGCAACGCGGACCATGACCGGGTAGCCGATGCCCTCGGCCGCCTCGACGGCCTCTTCGACCGAGGCGGCGGCCTTCGATCGCGGGGTCTTCTCGCCGATCTCGTCGAGGGCGCGGACGAAGAGCTCGCGGTCCTCGGTCGTCTCGATCGCCTTGACCTGGGTCCCGAGGACCTTGACCCCGTGCTTTTCCAGGACGCCGGACCGGGAGAGGGCGACGCCGCAGTTGAGGGCGGTCTGGCCCCCGAAGGAAAGGAGGATGCCGTCGGGCTTCTCCTTCTCGATCACCTTCTCGGCGTACTCCGGGGTGACCGGCAGGAAGTAGGTGGCGTCGGCCATGCCGGCGCTCGTCTGGATGGTGGCGATGTTCGGATTGATGAGGATGGTCCGAATGCCCTCCTCCCGAAGCGCCTTGAGGGCCTGGCTTCCCGAGTAGTCGAACTCGCCGGCCTGGCCGATCTTGAGCCCGCCCGAGCCGAGGAGAAGAACCGTCTTGATTTCGCTCATTGCGTAACACCCTTTCCGGTCCCCGATCGGACCGTGTCGAGGAAGTAGTCGAAGAGGTAGGAACTGTCCCGCGGGCCTGGCGAGGCCTCGGGATGGAACTGGACGGCGAAGAAGGGCCGGTCCGTCGCGCGGATTCCCTCGTTGGTGCCGTCGTTCGCGTTGACGAACCAGGGCTCCCATCCGGAGGGGAGGCTGTCCTCGCGGACGGCGAAGCCGTGGTTCTGCGAGGTGATGTAGCAGCGCGGGCTTCCGACCTCGACGCAGGGCTGGTTCTGGCTGCGGTGCCCGAACTTGAGCTTGTAGGTGTCCGCGCCCGCGGCGAGGGCGAGGAGCTGGTTCCCGAGGCAGATGCCGAAGATGGGCTTCGTGCCGTTGAGGCAGCGCCTGAGCATCCCGATCGTGGGGGAGCAGGCCTTGGGATCGCCGGGACCGTTCGACACGAGGATGCCGTCGTAGGTTTCGTTCGAGATGTCGGCGTTCCACGGAACCCGGATCACCGTCACCCCCCGCTTGAGGAGCTCCCGGATGATGTTGAGCTTCACGCCGCAGTCGACGAGGAGGATGCGGACCGGGCCGCCCGGGTAGACGATCCTTTCCTTCGAGCTTACCTCGGGGACCGGCATCAGGACGCTCGCCTCGGCGGCCGCCGCCGTTCCGTCTACCACGATGCGGCCCCGCATCGTGCCCTCGGTACGGAGGCGCTGGGTGAGCATCCTGGTATCGATCCCGGAAATGGCCGGGATTTTTTCCTTCGCGAGCCATTCCCCGAGGGAACCGGCGGCGGCGTAGTGGCTGAACTCGGGGGAACATTCCGAGACGACGAGGCCGGTGACCTGGACCTTCTCGGATTCGACCGCGGCGGGGATGCCCCAGGCATCGCGGGGACCGCGCGTCACGCCGTAGTTGCCGATCAGGGGAAAGGTGAAGGTAAGTATCTGGCCTTTATAGGAAGGATCCGTCAACGATTGGGGATAACCCGTCATGCCCGTATTGAAAACAACCTCGCCCGCACAGGAAGCGGGGTATCCGAAGGATAAGCCTTCGAACTCGGCGCCGTCCTCGAGGACGAGCCGCGCCCGAGCTTTTTTTCCATTCATGATGCGCCCTCTCTTGCGACGGGATTGTATCGGGCGATGCATATTTATTCAAGACTTCCCGCGATTTTATCCTCCACAGCGACTTTTTGACAAATTTATCCGAATTTCGGTCCATTCAGGGCGAAAGCTATTGAATTATTATCCAAGGAAGGCGATAATTATGTATAAATATACTTCGCAAGGAGAGCGGACATGACGTACAAGCCGTCCCGGAAGGGCCTACCGAAACAAGAGAAAAAATCCCCCTGCAGCACCCTGGTTTCCCCGTCCGCTTCCCGCCCCCGCTCCGCCCGCCTCCGTCGTCGTTAATCGTTTCCCCACATCATCGTATCTGGCATCCGGTCACGTGATCGGGTGAATGAAGCAAAATCCGTATCCGCCTGAGGATACGGGGGAGAATTTCAATGATACGTATCGGCATCATCGGCGCCACCGGCTACGTCGGCGTCGAACTCATACGGCTCCTGCACGGCCATCCCCAGGTATCGGGGATCATCGCGGGGTCGGTCAGCCACGAGGCGAAGAGCCTCTCGGAGATCTATCCGAATTTCGCCTCGGTCTCGGACCTCGTCCTGGGCGACATCGACACGGTGCTGAGGGACTCGGACGTCATCTTCGCCTCGGTGCCCCACGGGCTGAGCGAGGCCCCGGCTCGAAGGGCCTTCGATTCGGGCAAGCTCTTCATAGACCTCGGGGCCGACTTTCGCCTCGAGGACGAATCGATGTACGCCGCCTACTACCACGGCAGCTTCAAGGATCCGGCCCTGCACTCGAAGGCGGTCTACGGCCTTCCCGAGCTGAACCGGGAAAGGCTCAAGGCGGCGAGGATCATCGCGAACCCCGGCTGCTACCCGACCTGCTCATCCCTCGGCCTTTTCCCCGCCCTCAGGTCGGGAATCGCGGGGGAAGGCTCGATCATGATCGACGCCCTCTCGGGGCTTTCGGGAGCCGGCAGGTCCCTCACCCTCGACACCCATTTCGTCGAGTGCGACGAGGCCGTCGCCCCCTACAAGGTGACGACCCACCGGCATCGGCCCGAGATCGCCCAGAACCTCGCCGCGATGGCGGGGAGGCCGGTTCCGTTCGCCTTCGTCCCCCACCTCGTCCCGATGAGCCGGGGCATGCTTTGCACGAGCTACGTCCCCCTCGTCCGGCCGGTCGGGGAGGACGTCGTGCGGGAGATCTTCGCCACCTTCTACAAGGACGAGCCCTTCGTGCGCGTGAGGCCGGCGGGTGAGACGGTCTCGTCGCGGTGGGTGCGCTACTCGAACTACTGCGACATCTCGGTCCACGTCGACGCCGAGGCGAACACCCTGATCGTCGCGAGCGCCCTGGACAACATGGTGAAGGGGGCCGCCGGTCAGGCGATCCAGAGCATGAACATCGCCTGCGGGTTCGGCGAGGCCGAAGGCCTCACCCAGGTCCCCCCGGCGTTTTAGGAATACAAGAGAAGTGAAGGGTGAGCGGTGAACAGTGAACGGGAAGAGTAAAGCGAAGCTCGATATTTCGGGGACTTCCGGGATATCTCCAAAGATCCGTTCACCCTTCACTGCTCACCGTTCACCTCTTCAAGGAGGAATGACATGAAGGTAATACGGGGCGGGGTGACCGCGGCCAAGGGATTCCTCGCGGCGGGAGTGCGCTGCGGGATCAGGAAGAACCGGGACAAGAAGGACCTGGCCATCATTTTTTCGCCCGAGCCCTGCGTCGCGGCGGCCTGCTACACGACGAACCTGGTGAAGGGCCACCCGATCGTCGTCACGATGGACCACCTGAAAAGCGGCAAGGCCCGCGCCATCGTCGTCAACTCGGGCAACGCCAACACCTGCAACGGCGAGGCCGGCCAGAAAACGGCCTACGAGATGGGCGCCCTCGCCGCCTCGGCCCTCGGCATCCCCGAGAGCGAGACGATCGTCGCCTCGACCGGGGTCATCGGCGTGCGCCTGCCGATGGAGAAGGTGCGTGCGGCGATTCCACGCGCAGCGGCAGCGCTTTCGCTCGAAGGCGGCGCCGACGCGGCCCGCGCCATCATGACCACCGACACGCGGCCCAAGGAGGTGCTGGTCGAGTTCACGGTCGGCGGGCGCGCGGCACGTCTCGGCGGAATGGCCAAGGGCGCGGGCATGATCGCGCC
>DBTK01000058.1:0-130 GCA_002307015.1 Spirochaetaceae bacterium UBA1318 | reverse complement strand
GCCTCGACCGGGGTCATCGGCGTGCCCCTCGACATCGAGGTCGTGAGGGATGGCATCGCGAAGCTTCCCGCCCTCCTTTCGCCGACCGGTTCGGTCGACGCCCGAGAGGCGATCATGACGACCGACACGA
>DBTK01000113.1:2232-6870 GCA_002307015.1 Spirochaetaceae bacterium UBA1318 | reverse complement strand
GGCAATTCCGATCGAAGGTGAGGGTAAAGGGATTTGCAGAAAAGGTCTGGACGAAGACGCTCAAGACGCCGCTGAAGCAGAATCCTGACTATGTCCCGAAGTATTCGGTCCGCATGGGTATGTGTTTTCCATAAGCTTCGGGACAGTAGGCCATGGTTGCGCGTTTATGCTGCTTCGTGTATTCTTTTTTTTGATGCCAACCCCTACCTACTCACTAGACGACGCCATCGTGGCCCTCGCGACCCCGCTCGCGGAGAGTGCTCTTGCCGTGATTCGCACCTCTGGCCCCGGTTCCATCGAACTTGTCGCTTCGGCGTTTTCTCGATTTTCGGCACTAAAAGCCGCTTCGGGAAACACCCTCGTTCATGGGTTCATCCTCGCAGCCGACGGCGGGTTGATCGACGAAGTGGTGCTGGGGGTCTATCGTGCACCCCACGGCTATACGGGAGAGGACTCGATCGAGGTTTTCTGTCACGGAAGCATTCCCGGAGTCGGCCGGGTGATCGAAAGGCTCCTCGAGGTCGGATTCCGGCGGGCGAAACCGGGTGAATTTACCCTGCGAGCCTTCGCCAACGGCAGAATGGACCTGACGAGGGCGGAAGCCGTCAGCGAGGTTATCGCCGCCCATACCGAGGAATCGAGGATGCTCGCCCTCCGGAGGCTTTCGGGGGCTCTGGCCGACCGCGTCGGCGAACTGAAATCCGGAATTCTGGCGGCTCTTGCAGCCGTCGAGGTGCAGCTTGACTATGCCGAGGACGATGCGGCCGAGGATATCGAACTCGACATTGCCGGCCTCGGTTCGATCGAGAGATCGCTCCGGGCCCTCGCCTCGACAGCCGGAAGGGCGAGGCTTTTTAGGGACGGGGCACGGGTGGCCATCGCCGGCAGGACGAACGCCGGAAAGTCGTCGCTTTTCAATCTGCTCCTCCGCGAGGACCGTTCGATCGTTTCCGACGTCCACGGAACCACGCGCGATTACATCGAGGAATGGCTCGACGTCGCCGGCGTTCCGGTATCCCTTTTCGACACGGCCGGGCTTCGCGAACCGGGCGATCGCGTGGAGGCGGCGGGGATCGAGAGGTCAGGGCGCGTCATCGGATCGGCCGCCGTCGTGCTTTACTTGGTCGACGCGACAGGCGGACTCGACGACGGGGACCGCGATTTCCTCGCTTCGCATTGTGACTACACGGCCAAGACCGGCGTCGCTGCCGGACCGGTTGTCATCCCGATATGGAATAAGGTCGATCGGGAGGTCCCGGCCTCTCCTCCCGGCTTCATCCCGGTAAGCGTGAAGAAAGGGGAGGGGGTTGATCACCTCCTTTCGGTTCTCGGATCGGTATTGCTCGAAGGTTCCGCTGGTGGGTCGTCTGCAGACGGGGTGACTGTCGCTTCTGAGCGCCAGCAGGCCCTGCTCGAGCGGGCTGCCGATTCCCTCGCCTCGGCCATCGCCTCCCATCGAGCCGGCGAGCCGCTCGACCTCGTCGCTCCCGACCTCAGGGACGCCGTCGACGCTCTCGGCGAAATGACCGGCGAGGTTTCGACTGCCGACATGCTCGAGGAAATATTCTCGCGGTTTTGCGTGGGAAAGTAGGAAATATGGATTTCGATATCATCGTGATCGGGGGAGGGCATGCCGGCATCGAAGCCGCCCTGGCCACATCGCGTCTCGGCTTCTCGACCCTTCTCGTGACCCAGAACCCGGATTGCATCGGGAAGATGTCCTGCAATCCCGCTATCGGCGGACTCTCCAAAGGGAACCTCGTCCGCGAGATCGACGCGCTCGGGGGCGAGATGGGCCTCCTCATCGACCGCTCCATGATCCAGTACCGGGTGCTGAACCGCTCGCGCGGCCCCGCCGTCCAGGCTCCACGAGCCCAGGCCGACAAGCTCGTCTACATGAACGCCGCCCGCGCCGCCGTCGAGGGACAGAAAGGGCTTTCCGTGTTCATGGATACGGTCACCGATTTCATGCTCGATCCATCGAATTCCAGGGTGGAGGGCGTCGTTACCGAACGCGGCAGGCGTTTCACCTCGAAGGCCGTCGTTCTGACGACCGGTACGTTCATGGACGGAAAGATTTTCATCGGCGATTTCAGCGCATCATCCGGCAGGCTCGGTGAGCCTGCCGCGACGGGGCTCGGTTCATCCCTCAGGCGCCTGGGCTTTACCGTCGGCCGCCTCAAGACCGGTACCCCCGCCCGGGTCCGGCGCTCATCCCTCGATTTCTCCAAATTCGAGGAGGAAGAGGGAGAGGATCCGATGGAGCCCTTTTCGTTCAGGGACGACGTCGTGGAGAGGCCGGGGAGCTCATGCTGGATCACCTTCACGACCGAGGAG
Organism: Spirochaetaceae bacterium UBA1318; assembly: GCA_002307015.1. Lineage (GTDB taxonomy): Bacteria > Spirochaetota > Spirochaetia > Treponematales > UBA1318 > UBA1318. The sequence continues at coordinate 4,533 of DBTK01000113.1, read as the reverse complement.
ACCCACGCGATCATCCGCGAGAACATCGGCCGGTCGCCGCTCTACTCGGGCAAGATCGTCGGCCGCGGCCCGCGCTACTGTCCCTCGATCGAGGACAAGGTCATGCGCTTTCCCGACCGGGACCGACACCAGGTTTTCGTCGAGCCCGAGGGGCTCTACACCGACGAAATGTACCTGAACGGGCTATCCTCGTCGCTTCCGGAGGACGTCCAGGCGGCCTTCCTCCGGACGCTTCCGGGTCTCGAGGCCGTCGAGATCGTGAGGCCCGGCTATGCCGTCGAGTACGATTTCCTCGAGCCGACCCAGCTCCATCCGAGCCTCGAGACGAAGAGGCTTTCCGGGCTTTTCGTCGCCGGCCAGACGAACGGGACCTCGGGCTACGAGGAAGCGGCGGCCCAGGGAATCATCGCCGGGATCAACGCGGTGAGGAAGCTCCAGGGCGAAGAACCCCTCGTCCTTTCGCGGGCCGAGGCCTACATCGGCGTCCTCATCGACGACCTCGTCACCCTCGGAACCAAGGAACCCTACCGTATGTTCACGAGCCGGGCGGAGTACCGGCTCAACCTGAGGCACGATACGGCCGATCGGCGGCTCCTGCCCCGCGCCCTCGAGATAGGGCTTGCGAGCCAGGAAGCGGCGGAGCGTTTCGCCGAGAAGACGGCCGCGATCGATGAGATCGCCGAACTCCTCGCCTCCCGGAAGACGGACGCGGCGGCGGCGGCCATCCTGCCGTCCCTCGCCGGCCATGTCGGAGACAGCCTCGCCCAGGCTTCGAAGGATCCGGCCGTTCACGCCGATGAGTTCGCCTCCGCCATCCCCGAGCTCTCGGTCTATCGGCCCGACTGGGTTCGCGAAGTGCTCATCGACGTCAAATATGCCGGCTACATCGTCAAGCAGGATAGGGCCATCGAGCGCTTTTCAAAGCTCGAGGAGATGCGCATCCCCGCGGGCTTCGATTGGGCCGGCGCGACGGGGCTTTCCAACGAGGCGAGGGAGAAGCTCAAAGCCATCGACCCCCGTTCCGTCGGCCAGGCCGCACGGGTGTCCGGCATCAGGCAGGGCGACATCGCCGTCCTCCTCATGATGCTTACGAGGCGTCGGGGCGGCGATGGCGATCGGTAGCTCCGGGTCCGCGGGGTTCAGGGCTGCATCAGCATCATCGGGTGGGAGTGAGGACGGCATGAAAAAGAAGACGAACTCAAGTGGCGAGGGAAGGGGAGTGGTCGGTGCGCCCGCCGATCCCTTCGCCGCCCTCGATGCTGGGATGGCCGGCCTCGGCATCGCGCCGACACCGGGGCAGCGCGATACCCTCGTCGCCTATTACAAGGAAATCCTTTTCTGGAACGAGCGTTACGGCCTCGTCAACGCCGGGGGCGTCGAGCTCATGGTCAAGCACTTCCTCGACTCGCTCGCCCCCCTCGCCCTGATTGCCGAAGTGCTGGGTTCCGATCCGCGGACACTGGCCGACGCGAAGTCTGTGTCTGCTGCTTCGCGGACACTGGCCGATGCGAAGTCTGTGTCTGCTGCTTCGCGGACACTGGCCGATGCGGGTTCCGGAGCCGGTTTCCCCGGGATACCGCTCGCCATCATGCTGCCCGAGGTTCGGGTTTCGCTCATCGAACGATCGGGGAGAAGGGTGAGGTTTCTCGAGAATGTCGTCTTGATGCTCGGACTTCGGAACGTCGCGATCCAGGAAAAAGGCATCGAGGATGCGGAGGGCGGTTTCGATGTCGTGACCTTTCGCGCTTTCAGGCCTCTCGAACCCGACATCTACCGCGCCCTGTCCCGCCTTCGCTCGGTCACGGGAGCCCTCGTGGCCTACAAGGGAAGGAAGGAAGCCGTCGCTCTCGAGCTCTCGGCCCTCGAGTCATCGATTCCCGGGGTTCTGGACCGAGAAGAGGTGAGGACGGAGCGCCTCGCGGTGCCATTCCTGGACGAGGAGCGCACCCTGGTCATTCTTCGTAGGAGAATGTCGCCGTAGGAGTCGTGTTCGCGTCCACCTTGTTGAGGATCGTGACGAGCCTGTCCTTCTCGAGCAGGTCGATGAGTCGGGCCTCGACGAATTTCTTCGCCTCGTCGGTGAAGGTGCCCGTCGTCAGGCAGTAGCCCTTTCCGGCCTTCGATTCCTTGATCTTGGAATGGAGTTCCCGGAGGATCAGTTCCCCGATCTGTCCCGTCGTACGTACGAACCTGAACAGGACGAGATCCTCCCACTTGGCCGTTTCCACCTCGGCGAGGATGTCGGCGTATTCGTTTTTCTGGACCGATATGTCGACGATCTTGACCTTCGCCTTCGGGAAG